>NZ_NPJE01000058.1:0-220019 GCF_002251205.1 Prevotella sp. P3-92
TTCTACGAGCACTATGATGACATACTCAACTTCTACAATAACAGGTCGTCTAACGCAGCAGCAGAGTCTTTCAACGCCAAAGTCAAGTCCTTCAGGGCAGCACTAAGGGGAATTAGGGATGAGAAATTCTTTCTCTACAGACTTTCCATGATATACGCTTATCCCCACTAATTATCTACTGAGCCCATAAGCCTTCGTGTCAACGTACTCAATATCAGTTATGATGAAGTGGTCAAGCACTTCCTTGGGCAGCACCATACGTGCCAACATTAGCAAACCTTTGTCTTCCATGATGCAAAGGTAAGCATTTCATATGAATCATACTCATTTACCCCTATGAAAAATCTATTGAGCCGTAGAGTAGGCTTAGATGGATATATAAACAAAAAAAAGAGTTCCAATATTTTGGAACTCTTTGTGGGCGCTGAGGGATTCGAACCCCCGACCCTCTGCTTGTAAGGCAGATGCTCTAAACCAGCTGAGCTAAGCGCCCTTATTTCTTTGTTTGATTGCTTATTTCTTTTAAGCGATTGCAAAGGTACGG
Organism: Prevotella sp. P3-92; assembly: GCF_002251205.1. NCBI lineage: Bacteria > Pseudomonadati > Bacteroidota > Bacteroidia > Bacteroidales > Prevotellaceae > Prevotella > Prevotella sp. P3-92. The sequence continues at coordinate 545 of NZ_NPJE01000058.1, forward strand.
AGTTTTTGTGAATCCACCAAATATTTTGGGAACTTTTTTCGAAAAAAACACGAAAAAAGTTCCCAAAACGCGTTTTTTATGCCTAAAATGCGTGATTTTCGGCATTACAGACGGTATAAATCGCTTGCAGCAAGTAGATCTACTTTCTTTTCTGCGAGTATTCTTTCGCAGCCCTCAAGGTCTGTTGGACGTATGACTACGTGCGCCACATCGCCGTTGGAGAATGAGTACATATATTCGATGAATACTCCGTTTTCCGACAAGTGTTTCAGTACTTTTGCCAGTGAACCGCTGGTATTGGGACATACAAAGCCGATGACATCGGTCATTTTTACGGCGAAGTGTGATGCTTTGAGCACTTGGTAGGCTTTGTCGGGGTCGCTTACTATGCAGCGCAGGATGCCGAAGTCGCTGTTGTCAGCAATACTCATGGCTGAGAGGTTGACGCCTGCATTGCCCAGCACGTCTGTAACTTCTGTCAGGCGGCCTGACTTGTTTTCGAGGAAAACGGATAGTTGTTTAGCTAACATATTCTTATTGTTTTATTGTTTGTTGTTTCTGTTGTCTGTATGTCGCATGATTGAAATGCGGTTGTGTGTCGTTTGGTCACGGCGTTTATAGCTTGCGTTTATCGATGACGCGTTTAGCTTTACCGGTAGAGCGCTCGATGGCACGTGGTTCTACGAGGCGCACTTTGAAGCCGAGTCCGATGACGCTACGCAGTTCTGCTTCGAGTTTCTTCTGCAGTCCAACCATGGTTGACATCTCGTCGGTGTAGTATTCCTCTTTGACCTCTACCTGCAGTTCGCTGGTGTCGGTATTGTCTTTACGATCGACGGTCAGCAGGAAGTGCGGTTCGTATTCAGGCAACGAGAGGATGACTGATTCGATTTGTGATGGGAATACGTTGACGCCACGTATGATGAGCATGTCGTCGCAGCGTCCCAGTATGCGGTCCATGCGCACTAATGTGCGTCCGCATGCACATTTCTCATAGTGTAGTGCGGTGAGGTCGTGTGTGCGGTAGCGCAGCAATGGCATTCCCTCTTTGGTAAGGTGTGTGAAGGTAAGTTCTCCCAATTGTCCTTCAGGCATGGGTTCTCCTGTTTCAGGATTGAGTATTTCGGGGTAGAAATAGTCTTCGTTGAGGTGTGTACCGTTCTGACATTCACATTCGTATCCCACTCCTGGTCCTGATATTTCGCTCAGTCCGTAGATGTCGTATGCTTTGATGCCCAATGATGTTTCGAGTTTATGGCGCATCTCTTCAGTCCATGGTTCGGCTCCGAATGCACCAATTCTGAGTTTGAATTCGTCTCGTGGCCATTCGCAGTCTTTTAGTGTTTCTGCTAAGAACATGGCGTATGATGGTGTACAACAGAGTACGGATGTGCCGAAGTCGTGCATCAGCGTGATTTGTTTCTGTGTGTTTCCACTTGACATAGGAATCACGCTGGCTCCGATATTGGTAGCTCCATCGTGAGCGCCGAGTCCTCCGGTAAAGAGTCCGTAGCCATAGCTCACTTGGAAGATATCGTTTTTTGTAGCGCCGTATGCAGTGAATGCGCGTGAGATAGCTTCGGTCCACATGGCAAGGTCTTTGCGGGTGTAGAGTACTACTACCGGTTTACCTGTAGTTCCTGAAGAGGCGTGGATACGCACAATCTGACTCATGGGCACGGCAGTCAGTCCGAAGGGATAGTTGTCGCGCAGGTCGAGCTTGTTGGTAAATGGTAGTTTCACGATGTCGTCTATATCTCGGATATCACCAGGTTCGAGTCCCATTTCTTGAAATTTCTTCCGATAGAATGGTGTGTTGTGATAGACGTAGTCTGCCATTTTTCGCAGACGTTGGCTTTGTAGGTCGCGAAGCTGTTCGCGACTCATACATTCAATAGTTTCATTCCAGATCATTTTCTGTCTTGTTTTCAGTTGTGTATATCCTTGACAAAGGTACGAATAAGCGAGCAGAATGCAAAAGAAAAGCGTGTTTTTCTTTTCATTCTCGAGCGAAAGTACCTAAGAGGCACAGCCTCAAAGGTACGAATAAGCGAGCAGAATGCAAAAGAAAAGCGTGTTTTTCTTTTCATTCTCGAGCGAAAGTACCTAAGAGGCACAGCCTCAAAGGTACGAATAAGCGAGCAGAATTCAAAAGAAAAGTGTGTTTTTCTTTTCATTCTCGAGCGAAAGTACCTAAGAGGCATGGTGTCAAAGGTAGGAATTAGCGTGGCGTAGATATAAAAAAGGTGACCGCTTAATTGCGATCACCTTTAGTCTTTGTCCAGAAATCTGTGAGCCAAATGTCGAACACCAGCGTGCTGTATGCTGGTATTACTCCGCTGGCGGTTTCTCCGTATGCCAGTTGATATGGTATGGTCACTCGCCAATGGTCGCCTTTATGCATGTTCATTAATGCTGTGCTGAATCCATCGACGAAATCGGAAGCAACGGGCAGTCGGTATCCTGATACAGAACCGTATGAGTTGTACTGTGCTATCTTGTAGGGAGCGGTAACGGCAGGGTCGTATGTCCCCTCAAAACTTTGGTCGAACACATATCCGTCTTTGTACGACTTTGATGGCAGGAGGCGTCCGCGATACTGCATACATAGTGAGTCGTTGTAGTATGGCGATGTAGTGCCTTCTCCGCGCTCTATTACATCCACGAGGATGCAGTCGGTCTGTGGGATGTTGATGGAGTCGGAAACCGACCATTTGCGTACAACGAACGATGAGGCTGTGGCAGAGGCATGTAGTTTGTATTGTGTTTCAAAATACTGTTCATTGGTATTTTTCCAATCAACAAATTCCTCTTCTGTGCCATCGTCTTCGCTGCATGATGCCGCAAAGAAGGGCATCAAGGCAAACAGGCAACCTGCGAGGATTGTCTGTTTGCTGCGTATCATCATGTTGTAGATGCTCATTATTATATAATAAGTGTATTTACTGAATCTTCTTGAGCAGGCTGACAATGCTCACCTTGTCTTCGATGATGCTTGCCAAGTCGCTGATATTGACGCGCTCCTGTTCCATGGTGTCGCGGAAGCGGAGTGTCACCTTGCCATCGTTGAGTGAGTCGTGGTCAACGGTAACGCAGTAAGGAGTACCGATGGCATCCTGACGACGGTAGCGCTTTCCGATAGAGTCTTTCTCGTCGTATTGGCAGTTGAAGTGGAACTTCAGGTTGTTGATGATTTCGCGTGCCTTTTCGGGCAGTCCGTCTTTCTTGACGAGTGGCATGACTGCCAGTTTTACAGGAGCCAGGGCGGCGGGCAGTTTGAGTACTACGCGTGTTTCACCGTTTTCGAGTTTCTCTTCGCAGTATGAGTGACACATGACTGAGAGGAACATACGATCTACGCCGATCGAGGTCTCGATGACATACGGAGTGTAGCTCTCGTTGGTCTGTGGATCGAAGTATTTGATGCTCTTTCCTGAGAATTTCTCATGCTGTGAGAGGTCGAAGTTGGTACGTGAGTGAATACCTTCCACTTCTTTGAAGCCGAATGGCATCTTGAATTCGATGTCGGTAGCTGCGTTGGCATAGTGTGCAAGTTTATCGTGGTCGTGGAAGCGATAGTTTTCTGCACCGAAACCAAGAGCTTGGTGCCAAGCCATACGAGTTTGTTTCCATTTGGGGAACCATTCGAGTTCAGTACCTGGAGTTACGAAGAACTGCATTTCCATCTGTTCAAATTCGCGCATGCGGAAGATGAACTGGCGTGCTACAATCTCGTTGCGGAATGCTTTACCAATCTGAGCGATACCGAATGGAATCTTCATGCGACCGGTCTTCTGCACGTTGAGGTAGTTGACAAAGATACCCTGTGCGGTTTCTGGGCGGAGATATACTTTCATAGAACCTTCAGCGCTGGCTCCCATTTCGGTAGAGAACATCAGGTTGAACTGGCGTACGTCCGTCCAGTTGCGTGTGCCGCTGATGGGGCATACGATTTCTTCGTCAAGGATGATCTGCTTCAGTTCTGCGAGGTCAGGTCCTTGCATGGCTTTAGCGTAGCGCTCATGTAGTGCGTCGCGCTTGGCAATATGCTCTTTTACTCGTTCGTTGGTTTCGAGGAATTTGGCTTCGTCAAATGCTTCTCCGAAGCGTTTGCGTGCTTTTGCCACTTCCTTCTGCACCTTCTCATCGTATTTTGCAATCTGGTCTTCAATCAGCACATCGGCACGATAGCGCTTTTTTGAGTCGCGGTTGTCGATGAGGGGGTCGTTGAATGCGTCAACGTGTCCAGAGGCTTTCCAAATTGTGGGGTGCATGAAGATGGCAGAATCGATACCGACAATGTTTTCGTGGAGCAGTACCATTGATTTCCACCAGTATTCTTTGATATTGTTTTTCAACTCTACACCGTTCTGTCCGTAGTCGTAAACGGCTCCCAATCCATCGTAAATATCGCTGCTTGGAAATACGAAACCATATTCTTTACAGTGGCTTACGATTTTCTTAAATACATCTTCTTGTGCCATAATGCTTTTACTTCTTTTCAAAAATTATGCGTGCAAAGGTAGTGCAAATCGAGCGAAATACAAAAGAAAAACGATTTTTTCTTTTTATTTCCGAGATGCAGCCTACCTAAGTACAGGGTTACAAAGGTAGTGCAAATCGAGCGAAATACAAAATAAAACGTGTTATATTTTGTTTATTCGAACGTGATGGGGCTTACATTGTGCGTAAGTTTATGGGAGTTAGTTGGGAGTTGCTTGGGATTTACAGACCTTGCGGAAAAGCGCAAGAAACAGGGATGGCTGCATCCTGAATGCATCCCGAATGCATCCCGAATGTTTTTTTTGCTTTGCAAATAATCTTTTTTGGGGGTAATGTTAGAACATTCTCGCAAAAAAATCGTATTTTTGCAATCTAAAACCTAAAATATTAAAGTATGAAGAAGCTGCTTTCGATACTAATGTTTATGGCACAACTCTCGGTAGTTGCACAGCCATTCGATTTTCAGAACACTCGATTGAAGGATGACCAGCGTATCAATCTCTTTATCGGCCAGTTGACACTCGACGAGAAGATTTCTCTTCTCTCCACACAGATGGGAGTACCACGTTTGGGCATTCCGGCTATCAGTTGCTATGAAGGACTTCATGGGGTGGCTTTGGGTGGACCTGCAAACAATAACGGAATGATTGAGGTGAATGGTGAAAAGCGCCCCAATCCACTACCGACTTCCATCTTTCCACAGGCATATGGATTAGGAGAAACGTGGGATCGTGAGGCTGTGCGCATGGTAGGTGAGCAGATGGCTGCCGAGGCCCGCTATTATATCCATCAGCCCAATGCCCGCCGCAAGGGACTTGTCATCTATGCGCCCAATGCCGATTTGGCACGCGATCCCCGTTGGGGACGTACCGAAGAGAGTTATGGTGAAGATCCGTACCTAACCGGACAGCTCGCCGTGGCTATGGTGCGCGGACTGCAAGGCAATCATCCTCGCTATTGGAAAGCAGCCGCGCTGATGAAACATTTCCTTGCCAATAGTAATGAATATGGTCGCGATTCTACCTCCAGCAATTTCGACGACCGATTGTTTCGCGAGTATTATTCCTATCCTTTCTATAAAGGAATCACGCAGGGAGGGTCACGTGCCATGATGGCAGCCTATAATTCTTGGAATGGAACACCTATGGCCATACACCCATGTCTGCAAAGTATCGTTCGCAAAGAGTGGGGGAATGATGGCATTATCTGTACCGATGGTGGTGCGATGGGTATGCTATCGACCGCCCATAAGGCATTTGCTACTAAGACAGAAGCCGCAGCTGCCGTGGTGAAAAACCAGTTGGGACAGATTCTCGACCGCTATCAGGATGAAATCCGCGAGGCGCTTGCCAAGGGAATGGTTACTGAACAAGATATCGAAGTGGCTATTCGGGGTAATGTGCGCGTGATGCTCCGCCTTGGACTGCTCGACGGAAAGAATTCGCTCAACCCGTATGCAACCAGGGGAACAGATACAACCGCCACACCGCCCTTTATGACCGAAGAGGCACGGAATGCTGTGCGAGAGGTGACCAACAAGTCGGTAGTACTCCTGAAAAACAACGGACTCCTGCCGCTCGATAGTAAGAAAGTGAAAAAGGTGGCTGTTGTCGGACCTTATGCCGACGAGATTATCTATGACTGGTATAGTGGCACACCTCCCTATGAAGTAACTGTCTTGAAAGCACTTCGCGAACTGGGAGCACAACAGGGATTTGAAGTGAGCTACGTGAAAGACAACCGTATGGGTGAGGCAGAACGTCTGGCACGTGAAGCCGACGCTGTGGTAATATGTACAGGCAATCATCCTTATGGTACCAAGGCTGATTGGTTCTTCTGTCCTGTACCCAGCGACGGTCGCGAAGCCGTTGACCGCCTATCGTTGCAATTGCCCGATGAAGATCTCGTTCGTCAGCTCTATCGTGCCAACCAGAACACAGTACTTGTGCTTGTCAGCAGTTTCCCATATACCATCAATTGGAGTAATGACCATCTGCCTGCCATCCTCCACATCACCCATTGCAGTCAGGAGCAAGGCCATGCCGTAGCCGATGCACTCTTCGGACGCATCAATCCTGCCGGTCGCACCACTCAAACATGGGTGAAGGATATTCTCGATTTGCCCGCCATGATGGACTATAATATCCGTAATGGCCGTACCTATATGTATCAGCAAGGCGATGTGCTCTATCCTTTCGGCTACGGATTGAGTTACACGACGTTCCGATATGGTGAGCCAAAGGTTAATCTGAAAGACAAACATACCGTGACCGTTACGCTCCCCGTTACCAATACTGGCGGTCGTGATGGCGATGAGGTTGTCCAATGTTATGTGAACTATCCTGATTCTAAAGTTGAACATCCACAGAAACAGCTCAAAGCCTTTGAACGAGTGGCTGTCAAAGCTGGAGAAACACGCGAGGTCAAACTCACCATCGACCGTGCCGACCTTACCCATTGGGATGAGGCTACCCATCGTTTTGAGGCAGAAAAGGGTCGCATCCAACTCATGATAGGTGCGTCATCAGCCGACATACGGACGGAAATATCGTTTGAAGTGAAGTAAAACCGAGCATCCAACTTGCAAAATTCGAATATTTTTCGTAATTTTGCAAGAATTAAAGGCGTTGGCAGACAATGCCTATAACTTAAAAGGATAAACATCAATGGACGACGAAATCAAGGACGACGAAATACTGAACGAAGAGCAAGACATCACCGAAGAGGTTGAAGCCGAGGCACACTCAGGCTATAAACCCGTGGATAGGTTTGATGCGGCAGCCGTACACCATCTTAGCGGAATGTATCAAAACTGGTTTCTGGACTATGCTTCGTACGTAATCCTGGAACGTGCCGTACCACATATTGAAGATGGACTAAAGCCTGTGCAGCGCCGCATCCTTCACTCGATGAAGCGAATGGACGACGGTCGCTACAACAAGGTGGCAAATATCGTAGGACACACCATGCAGTTTCACCCACATGGCGATGCTTCTATTGGCGATGCGCTGGTACAGATCGGACAGAAAGAATTGCTGGTGGATACCCAAGGAAACTGGGGAAATATCCTCACCGGCAACCGTGCTGCCGCCCCTCGTTATATTGAGGCACGCCTGTCGAAGTTTGCCCTCGATACGGTTTTCAATCCGAAAACTACCGAATGGCAGATGTCCTACGACGGACGCAACAAGGAGCCCATCACATTGCCCGTAAAGTTTCCGTTGCTTCTGGCACAGGGAGCCGAGGGTATTGCCGTAGGTCTGTCGTCGAAAATCCTGCCCCACAATTTCGTTGAACTGTGTGATGCAGCCATCAGTTATCTGCATGGCGAGGAGTTTCATCTCTATCCCGACTTCCCCACAGGCGGCTCTATTGATGTTTCGAAATACAACGACGGACAGCGAGGCGGTTCGTTGAAAGTACGTGCGAAGATAGAGAAACTCGACCAGAAGACCCTTGTCATTCGAGAGATTCCCTTCTCCAAGACTACCGAAACCATAATTGACTCGATACTCAAAGCCATCGAGAAAGGAAAGATTAAGGCACGTCACGTGGAAGACCTCACCGCAGCCAAGGTGGAAATACAAATACAGTTGGCACCCGGTGTCTCGTCCGACAAGACACTCGATGCGCTCTATGCTTTCTCCGATTGCGAAATCAATATTTCGCCCAACTGCTGTGTCATCGAAGACAATAAGCCGAAATTCCTCACCATATCCGATGTGTTGCGCCATTCAGCCGACCGCACTAAGGATCTTATCCGGCAGGAACTCGAAATCCGCAAAAACGAACTTCTTGAGCAGTATCATTTCGCTTCGCTTGAAAAGATATTCATCGAAGAGCGCATCTATAAAGACCGCAAATTCGAACAGGCACCCAATGTCGATGCCGTATGCGAACATATTGACGAACGCCTCACTCCCTACTATCCACAACTGGTTCGTGAGGTAACCAAGGATGATATTCTCAAGTTGCTTGAGATTAAGATGCAGCGAATCCTTAAGTTCAACAAGGATAAAGCCGACGAACTCATGGCACGCATCAAGGAGGAAATCGAACAGATTGACCGCGACCTCAACAACCTTGTAGAGGTCACCGCCAATTGGTTTAAGTTCCTTAAAGAGAAATATGGTAAGGATCATCCGCGACTGACCGAAATCCGCAACTTCGATACCATCGAGGCTACCAAGGTTGTTGAGGCCAATCAGAAACTCTATATCAACCGTGCCGATGGATTTATAGGTACAGGACTGAAGAAAGACGAGTTTGTCTGCAACTGTTCCGATATCGATGATGTCATCATCTTCTACAAAGATGGTAAGTTCAAGGTCATCCGTGTGGCAGATAAGATATTCGTAGGAAAGAATATACTGTGGCTTGGTGTGTTTAAGAAAAACGACCAGCGCACTATTTATAATATGGTGTATCGTGACGGAAAGAAAGGATTCTATTATATCAAGCGCTTCAACGTGCCGTCGGTTACTCGCGATCGCGAATACGACCTGACCATTGGAACCCCGGGATCGCGTGTCGTTTATTTCACCGCCAATCCCAATGGCGAGGCTGAAGTTATCAAGATAACACTCGACCCTGCACCAAAGCTCAAAAAGATATTCTTCGACAAGGACTTCTCTGAGGTGCTCATCAAGGGACGTGCTGCTAAGGGTAATCTGCTGACCAAGTTCCAAGTGCATCGCATCGGACTAAAGAGTCATGGTCACTCCACATTGGGCGGACGCAAAGTGTGGTACGATCCCGATGTCAACCGCCTGAACTACGACGAGCACGGACGCTTGTTGGGCGAGTTCAACGATGGCGACCAGATACTCGTATTCCTACCCAATGGTGAATACTATCTTACCAATTTCGATGTCAACAACCACTTCGAAGACAATATCGTAAGACTGGAGAAATACGATGCCGACAAGGTCTGGAGCTGTGTGCTCTACGATGCCGACAATCAAGGATATCCCTATGTCAAGCGCTTCTTGCTGGAAGCATCCAAACGCAAACAATGTTATCTGGGCGAGAATCCCAATTCCAAGGAGATATTGCTCACCGATCAAGTCTATCCGCGCATCCTTGTCACCTATGGTGGAGCTGACGAATTCCGTGGATCAGAGGAGATTGACGTAGAACAGTTTATTGCTGTTAAGGGCTATAAAGCAAAGGGTAAACGTCTCACTACCTACCAGATTGCCAGCATTACCGAACTGGAACCCACTCGTCTGCCTGACCCACCCAAAGAAGATGAGGCCGATGAAACGGAAGAGGAAGAGAATCTGGATCCTGATGCTGGAAAGAGTCAGCAACAGGTGATTGACGAACTGACTGGACAACAAACGCTTTTCTCTGATGAAGACTATCAATAGAACGCTCTTCGTACTGGCACTTATGCTGAGTGCAACGTCGGCAACGTCACAAACCGCTACCGATTCTCTCCGTATCTCTACGGTAAGTCACATGGTGGGAGGTGGCGCATCCCAGGTGCTTGACACCTATCTGTCTGCCGAGCATTTTAGCGGACCGGGAGTCACTTATCTCTGCACCGTCGAACGACAGCGCCCACAACGAAGATGGGGCACGGTCATGGAACATGAAGTCAACTTCTCGTCGGTTAGTGACCGTACCAATCAGCGCGACGAACTGGAAGGTGCCTACAATTTCTATTGGGGACGTTTGCGCCGTTGGCAACTGCTCGACAATCGCCTGACCCTACAGGCAGGAGGCATGGCTAATGCCTCGTTGGGATTTATCTATAATAGTTCCAATTCAAACAATCCTGCCCAGGCTCGTGCACATCTTAATCTGATGCCTACCGGAGTGGCTTCCTATCGCTTCTCGGTCATGCGCCATCCGGTAGTGGCACGCTACGAACTTGCCGTGCCATTGGCAGGAGTGATGTTCTCGCCCAACTACGGACAGACCTACTATGAGACTTTTGTCAGAGGCGACTATGACGGCAACGTGCGGCTGACCACCTTTGTGTCGGCACCTGAGTTTCGTCAGATGTTGACACTTGAAACGCCATTATCAGCGTCTATCGCCCTTCGCATCGGCTATTTGGGCAACTATCAGCAGTTTCATGTCAATCATCTGAAGCAACATGTCTATACTCATCGCTTCATGGTGGGCATCACCCGTCGGTTCTCAATCATTTCGCGCCGGCTCTGAATACAATTCAGACAGCGTAAAACAATCAATCCCGTAACGAATCATGATGACAGTTCTATCCCATAAATTGAATATCGTCCATCGGCTTTGCCCATTTGGCTTCATGCAGACGCTGAACCGTTTGCATACCGTCGCCCTGATGTTGTGCGCCATATTCATGGTCACGATGTTCACTTCTTGTATCGACGAAGACGAACAACCCAATACGCCAACCGGCAATTTTGAGGCACTTTGGCGTATCATCGATCAGCATTACTGCTTCTTCGACTATAAGCAACAGCAGTATGGACTCGATTGGCAGGAGGTCTATGTCAAATACAAGGAGCGCGTCAGCGACCGCATGACCGATCGTCAGCTCTTTGAAGTGATGACCGATATGCTGTCGGAACTGCGCGACGGACACGTCAACCTTGGTGCCAGTTATGATTACGGACGCTATTGGGCATGGAAGGAAGACTATCCCTCAGATTATAGCGATTCGCTTGAACGCATTTATCTCCGTACAGACTATAAAATTGCCAGCGGCATGAAATATCGGGTGCTTGACGACAATATCGGCTATGTGCGCTATGAGTCGTTTGCCGATGCAATAGGAGAGGGCAACCTCGATGAGGTATTGTCTTATTTCCTACTTTGTCGTGGACTTATTATCGACATCCGTAGCAATGGCGGTGGCGAACTGACCAATGCCGAGCGCTTGGCTTCCCGCTTCGTCGATGAGAAGACGTTGGTGGGATATATGCAACACAAGACAGGTACGGGACATAATGATTTCAGCGAACTCAAAGCTCAGTATCTCGAACCCTCCAGCAGGCTGCGTTGGCGCAAACCGGTATGTGTTCTTGTCAACCGTGGGGTGTTTAGCGCTGCCAACGAGTTTGCATCGATGATGCATGCGCTCCCAAATGTCACTCTGGTAGGTTATCGTACTGGTGGCGGTTCTGGCATGCCGATGAGCAATAGTCTGCCTAATGGATGGATGGTTCGCTATTCAGCCTGCCCCATGTACGACAGTCAGAAGCGTCAGACAGAGTTTGGCATCGAGCCCGACATCTCCCTCCATCTCGATGATGCAGATACGCGTCGTGGTGTCGATACCATTATCGAAACCGCACGAAATGTGATCAAAGGAAAGTGAAATCAGCTTTCGCTCTCGTCATGGAGCATCGCTGTAGCATCTGTTTCTATAAATAAGGAGTCGTTCATGTCGTTGAGCGACTTCTTCTTTTTATTCTCTTTGGCACCTGCCTTAATCAGGTTTTTGGCAGCTGTGATGATGCTTGGTCCGCTGTCGGCGGTGGTAATTTTCAGTTTGGAAATCTTCTTGATGGTATCGTTCATGCTCGATTCCACCTCCATGAAACGAATGCCAAAGTCCTGCACACGGTCTATCACGGTATTGGCAGCATTCATCATGTCCTGTTGGTTTTGGAGTTGTCTCACCTGTGTCCACATCATCTCCAATACGCGCAAGTTCATATACATGGTCTGCGGACCGAGTATCAACACCCCTTCGTCGTAGGCTTCGCGCCATAGCGAGTTGTCGTTGAGTAGAGCCAGATTGAGTGCCCCTTCTATCGGCACATACATAATGGCGAAATTGAGTCTGTTGTATCCGCTTGGCAGATATTTGGTATATTCCTTTTTTGCAAGTCGCTTCACCTGTGCTCTTACGCTGGCGATGTGTGCTTTAAGATAATCTGACTTCTCGGCTGTGCCGTCTTCTGCATTCATATATCGCTCATAGTCTGTCAGCGACATTTTTGAATCTACCACCACATGGCGGTTGTTGGGGAAATGCAGAATGAAGTCGGGTATCAGTCCCTTTCCGTCTTCGCCTTTAGCCGTTTTTCCTGCTTTGTCGCGTAGTGTTTCCTGCGTGTCAAACTGTTCACCCTCTTTCAGTTCAAGGTCTTCAAGGAGTTGTTTCAGTTTCAATTCGCCGAAGTTGCCCTGCACTTTCACCTCACCGGTAAGAGCTCTGGTCAGTCGGTCGGCAGTTTCTCCCAGTTGTGCACTCTTCTGCATATTGATTTTGATGGTCTCGTCGAGTCGGGTGAGTGCTTCGTTTTGTTGTTCCTTCGATTTATCGAAAGCCTCCTGCATATCCTTCAGGCTCTGTTGCAACGGGTCGATAATCTTCGACACCTGTTCTTTGTTTCTCTCTCCCAACTCTTCCTGTCTGCGCTTGAGCACTTCTTCCGATGTGGTCTGCATCTGCTCTTTGATGAGTTTTATCTGACTGTCAATCTGTTCGCGGTTCATTTGCTTCAGCGCTTCTATTTGTTTTTCGGCACCCTCTTTGGTTTGTTCCAGTTGTTTCTCGTGCGAGGTTTTCAGTTCTGCAATCTGTGTTTCATAAGAAGCCTTGAAGTCGGCGAGTTGTTTCTCAAACGTTTCTTTCAGTTCGCTTTCCCTTTTGACATTGCGATCCCTTTCGGTATTGATAGTTTGTTGGGTATTTTCCTTTAGGGCGCTCATCTGTTTTTCGAAGTCAGTTTTCTGTAAAGTCAACTGTGCACAGAAATTCTCAGCGTGAGTTTTCTGCACATCGCGCTCCGATGTAAGTGTTATGATTTGATTCTGTTGATTGGCAATGGTGCTTTCCTGTGCTTGTATTTTCCTGGTCAAGTCAGTCAGTTGTGCGTGTAGATTGTCAATCAGTTCGGCATTGTTTTGTCCGTTACCTTTGCTTTTGTTGCCTAATGCGAAGCCTACTGCCACCATGATGACAGCTACCACAGCAATAATGATGAGATATGTTACCATACGTTTTGATGTGTTGGGAATGTTGCGGGTTATATTGCATGCAAATATATAAAAATTAAATGAGAGAGGCGAAGATGTTGACATAAAAATCTTGCTTTATCATTATTTTCTTTGGCTGAATCCTTGTTGAAGATAATTCTGTGAAACAGAAAATGCCCAGTTTACTTTTTGAAAACTGTTATATTGTCATCTGTAACGCATAGTTTTAATAGTATCGAATTCGGTACAATTAAGAATCTGATTATAGAACTGTCCCTTTTAAAGAAATGTAATTATAGAGACAACTATCGTCTTGAATAGATGATACGGTTTCCGTACTTGGAATCCATAAAATTTTTGTTTTCTAAAAATTTCGACCACACGACCACAGGTATAGTGTAATGTATTGTAAGATAGTGATTTGTTGCTGTGGTCGTTTGCTTCGAACCCGTATTTTCGACCACACTTCGACCACACATGATTTTCCAGATAATCATTGTGGATGTTTACACGAAGTAAATAAAAATTATTATCAGGCATTTTCAAACGGCTGACAAAGTTATTATCCAACGTTAGGTAAAGGTGTTATCCAACGTTAGATAAAAGTATTGTCCAACGTTAGATAAAAGTATTGTCAAACGTTAGATAAAAGTATTGTCAAACGTTGGATAAGGGTGCTGTCAAACGTTAGACAAGGGCCTTTTCAATGTTGGAAACAAGTTGTTTCAAATATCAGAAAAGAGTGCTGTCAAATATTGTGCAATAGTGTTGTCGAATGTATGATAAGGGTGTTGTCGAGCATCTGAAAATATCAAGCCTATATTGGACTTTATTGTGGTTTCGCAGCTTTTATGGTTGCAACAGCAGATTGGGCATGGTGTTTGGAGGGTGGTCGAATGGTGGTCGAAAACCATGTTTTTTTGGAATCGACCACCGCTGTAAGTTATTGAAAAGACGAATGATATGCGGAAATGGTGGTCGGTGGTCGAAAAAGTTGAGACTCGCGTGTGCGTGTGCGCGAGGAAATGGTGATCCAGAATAGAGATGTGCGCGCAATGGAAAATAAATTTGTTTGGGTCGAAAAAAATAATGGATTTTGCTTTTTCGTATCGATATATTTCGTAAATTTGCAGTATCGTTTTCCTAACGATGATTGCCGTATATAATTATTAATCTAAAAACTATATTGTTATGAACAACATTCCATTAGTGTTTTGGCTGATTCCGATTGCCAGTATTGTTGCATTGGGAATGGCATGGTATTTCTTCCGCACCATGATGAAGGAAGATGAAGGTACAGAGCGAATGAAAGAAATTGCAGCACATGTGAGAAAAGGTGCAATGGCTTATCTGAAACAACAGTATAAGGTAGTGACTATCGTCTTTATAGTGCTTGCCATCGTATTTGCTTTCATGGCGTACGTACTGAAAGTGCAAAATCCATGGGTACCCTTTGCATTTCTCACCGGCGGTCTGTTCTCCGGACTGGCAGGTTTCTTCGGTATGAAAACCGCCACCTATGCATCAGCCCGAACTGCTCACGGAGCGCGCACCGGACTGGACAAAGGATTGCGGATAGCATTCCGCAGTGGTGCGGTGATGGGACTCGTTGTGGTAGGTCTTGGACTGCTCGATATCGCCATTTGGTTTGTTGTACTCAATGCCGTTTATGAAGGCGAAAATACTGCACTCATCACCATCACAACCACCATGTTGACCTTTGGCATGGGCGCTTCCACCCAAGCACTCTTTGCCCGTGTGGGTGGAGGAATATACACCAAGGCTGCCGATGTGGGTGCCGACCTCGTGGGCAAGGTAGAAGCCAATATCCCAGAAGATGACCCACGCAATCCAGCCACCATTGCCGACAATGTGGGCGACAATGTGGGCGATGTTGCCGGAATGGGTGCCGACCTCTACGAGAGCTATTGCGGTTCGATACTGTCAACCGCCGCTTTGGGCGCTACAGCCTTTGCCATGAATGGCGATATGCAGTTGCGCGCAGTCATTGCCCCGATGGTGATAGCCGCCATAGGAATATTCCTGTCGCTTATCGGCATATTCTTGGTGCGCACCAAAGAGGGAGCATCGATGAAAGAACTGCTCCACTCGCTGGGGCTTGGCACCAATGTCAGCGCCGGACTCATTGCCGTAGCCACCTTTGTGATTCTCTATCTGCTGGGCATAGAAAACTGGTTAGGACTCAGTTTCTCCGTTATCAGCGGTCTTGTGGCAGGTGTGGTAATCGGTCAGGCAACGGAATATTACACCTCACAAAGTTATCGACCGACACAAAAGATAGCAGAGGCATCGCAGACAGGACCAGCCACCGTCATTATTAAAGGAATAGGTACGGGAATGATCTCTACGATGATACCCGTAGTCACCATATCGGTGGCTATCATGCTGAGCTATCTCTGTGCCAACGGTTTCGATATGTCGCTCTCGGCAAAGTCTATCAGTATCGGCCTTTACGGTATAGGTATTGCAGCCGTGGGCATGCTGTCAACGCTCGGCATCACCCTTGCCACCGATGCCTATGGACCCATTGCCGACAATGCCGGCGGCAATGCTGAGATGAGCGGACTGGGTAAGGAAGTGCGTGAGCGCACCGATGCCCTTGATGCTCTTGGCAATACTACTGCTGCTACAGGCAAGGGCTTTGCCATCGGATCGGCTGCCCTTACGGCTCTCGCTCTACTTGCTTCCTATATCGAGGAAATCAAGATTGCCATGATACGTGCCGTGGAAAACGGAAAACAGTATTTTGATGCAGCAGGAAATGTGTTCGACCCAACGAATGCAACGACCATAGACTTCATCAATTTCTTCCAAGTGAATCTCATCAATCCGAAGGTCCTGGTAGGTGCTTTCCTCGGAGCAATGGCTGCCTTCCTGTTCTGCGGATTGACCATGGGTGCCGTAGGGCGTGCTGCCGAATCGATGGTGCAGGAGGTACGCCGGCAATTCCGAGAAATCAAAGGAATACTTGAAGGCAAAGCCACACCCGACTATGGTCGCTGTGTGGAGATAAGCACACGTGGTGCCCAGCGCGAGATGATCATTCCTTCGCTGCTTGCCATCGTTATCCCCATCGTGGTGGGTCTTGTGCTTGGTGTGGCTGGTGTGCTCGGTCTGCTCACTGGCGGACTTGCTGCTGGTTTCACCCTTGCCGTGTTTATGTCTAACTCTGGTGGTGCATGGGATAATGCCAAGAAGATGATAGAAGAGGGCCATTTCGGCGGAAAGGGCAGTGAGAACCACAAGGCAACCATTGTTGGCGATACCGTGGGCGACCCATTCAAGGATACCTCTGGTCCCTCGCTCAATATTCTTATCAAGCTCATGTCGATGGTAAGTATCGTGATGGCAGGACTGACCATCATATTCCTGTAACGGCGTGTTGCCGCAGCATGACCTATGGACTGACCGATAAGGCGCTTCAAGCTGCTGTGGAAAACAATGCTCGCATCATGCTATGTCCAGGAGAACATTGCTATTTCGACTATCCAATGGCCAAGGGCGATATGCCCGAAGTCAACTGGGGTATGCCGACGACCACACTCAAGGATACTTATAGCCTTGATCCTGCATGGGGACACGATAAAAAGTTTGAAGAGAACAACTTGTTTGGTGTGGCAGGAACGCTTTGGAGTGAATGTATCACAACACCTGAGCGCATCTATTATCAGGCTTATCCCCGTGCCATAGCATTGGCAGAGGCTGGATGGAGCCAGCAGGAAAACCGCTCATGGGAGTCGTTCCTCCAGCGCATGCGTCCATTGGCTAATGACATGATGCGTCGTGGCATATCGTTCTCGATGGAATATTGACGATAGAAACCAATGGTAGAGACAGACCGCCTGTATGGCAGCGGCATCCGTCTCTGCCTCTATCCATGATATGAATTAAACCCAAGTTGGTCACCATGCCGATTTGGGCTTGATTCATTCCTCTGTTTTTGGTATAATGTGTATTCCCTTTGCGTGTCATGCGTTTCCCTTTCCGGTATAAAGTGTATTCCATACCAATATCATGCACAAATGAAAAGAAAAACGGATATTCCTTTTGCAGTTCGCATCTTTTTTACTAATTTTGCAGCCGAAATGCGCCTGTGGCGGAATTGGTAGACGCGCTAGACTTAGGATCTAGTGTTTCCGACGTGCAGGTTCGAGTCCTGTCAGGCGCACCCAGAGAAATCCTAACTACTTAGAAATGAGCAGTTAGGATTTTTGCTTTTATAAAATTGCCAACATTTTGGCAACATAATTCGTCGCTAATTTGTTGTGGTTAGCAAAGTTTATGTTGTTTTCATCCGTATTTCTCATAATTTCATTGCATTTCAATTGACATCGTCCATTTTATGAGTCACCAAATGACAAACTATAGTCAGATAGATTAGCTCATAGATTCTATAAATTGATGTATATATCATCTATATAATACAAATATCACTATCTAACATAATAATTCAACACCTTTATTCGTTATTCTAACAGGAAATCACTACTTTTGTACATTCCAAACAATTAAACGTAAATATGAGTAAAGATATAAACAGACTAAAGGTCGTCCTGGCTGAAAAGAAACGAACCAACAAATGGCTCGCCGAACAATTAGGTAAAGATCCTGCAACCGTATCTAAGTGGTGTACCAACACCATACAGCCGAATGTCGAGACATTGGTGGAGATTGCCAAATATTTGAATGTTGAGATACAAGACTTGTTTTGGCCAATTGAGAATATTGCCATTAACGATTTGTCTGAAGAATAAAAAGAAATCTTATGAAAAAAGAAGAAATACAAGCATTGTTCTCTCAATTTGAACAAGTATCATGTGTTACAAATGGCATAGAATGTTGGAGCGCAAGAGAATTATGTTCTCTATTGGGATATACCCAATGGCGTAATTTCTTGAAAGTCATTGATAAAGCAAAGGAATCGTGCAAAAATGCAGTTCATGATATAAAAAACCATTTTGCTGACGTCAGCAAAATGGTTGTACTTGGTTCAGGTGCTGAGCGTCAGATAGATGACATTATGCTAACACGCTATGCTTGCTACCTTGTCGCCCAAAATGGCGATCCTCGCAAGCCACAGATAGCATTTGCGCAAACTTACTTTGCTGTGCAAACTCGTCGTGCAGAACTTATAGAACAGCGTCTTATTGAAGTTGAAAGAGTTAAGGCACGTGCTAAACTACAGGAAACAGAGCGTAAACTTTCTGGCGTACTTTATGAACGAGGTGTGAATGACAAGAGTTTTGCTGTGATACGTTCCAAAGGAGACCAAGCATTATTTCGTTTGAATACTGCAACGCTGAAGCGACGCATGGGAATCCCCGAGAAACGACCATTGGCAGATTTCCTCCCCACTATCAGTATCAAAGCAAAGGATTTTGCGGCAGAAATGACGAGCGTGAATGTACAGACTAAAGACCTTAAAGGAGAAAGTCGTATAAGCCAAGAGCATATTGCCAACAATGCTGCTGTTCGAGATATGCTTGTGCAGCGTGGTATAGTTCCAGAGAACCTTCCTCCAGCAGAAGATGTAAAGAAGGTTGAACGCAGATTGGCAAGTGAACAGAAAAAGGCTTTGGAGAACAAAAAAAAGAAATAGAAAAACGATGAAGAAGAGATATAAGGGTATAGATTTGTTTTGTGGCATAGGGGGATTTCGTATTGCCATGAAAAGAAATAATGTCAAATGTGTATTTTCGTCTGATAACGATAAGTTTGCACAACAAACTTACGAGGCGAATTTTCACGAGATTCCGACAGGTGATATAAAGGCTGTCGAAGCAAAGGATATACCCCATTTTGACATTCTAACAGCAGGATTCCCATGCCAGCCGTTTAGTTATGCAGGAGAAAAACAAGGTTTCAATGACGATGTTAGAGGTACTTTATTTTTTGATGTGTGTCGAATTTTGGAATACCACAAACCTCCTATGGTTTTTCTTGAGAATGTAAAAGGACTAAAATCACACGATAAAGGCAAGACTCTTCAGGTTGTTTTAGACAGTCTGAGGAAACTTGGCTATTATCCACATTGGACCATTCTATCATCTTTGGATTATGGACTTCCTCAAAAAAGAGAAAGATGGTACTGTGTCGCATTTAGAAGCGATGTGAATTTTGAATGGCCGAAACCTGTAGGTGGACATCCGACCTTGCGTGATATAGTAGACATGAATGATTATAATCCTTCACTGGCTATTTCTAAATTTGAACTTGATAGGATTGACTACCATTTTGCGAAGGCAAAGCCTGGTGATAGGATTCAACATGACAACTCCAAGTATAAACCCAATACAAAGAAAGGCAAATATGGAGTGTATTCGTTCCAAAAACCTGATGGCTCTTTGAGATTTCATGTAGGAGACCCGGCAAAGACTCAAATACAAGAGGCTTTTTATTCGTGTCTTGACACATATGCCTCCACTATTATAGCCAACAGAACGCCTAAGCTATGGGATATTCGTAGAAAGTTATCTGTCCTTGAATCGAAAAGACTTCAAGGTTTCCCTGATGACTTTGTATTCCCCGTATCTGATGCTCAGGCATACAAACAATTAGGAAATTCAGTCAGTGTTCCAATTATTGTTAAGATAATGGAAAACATGATTAAAACTTACGAAAAAACTCTTGAAAAATGAAATACATAAGTGTTAAGTCCGTCGTTGAAGCCTATAAAGGATTTCAAGACTGCATGACCAATAAGTCGTGGGGGTACTTGGCTTTGCTAAAAGGATGTAATAATAGCATAGAGCCATCTGTACCTTATGAGGTAAATCTTGATGGCGTTTCAAATTTTCTTGAAAATATATTCAATTTAAGCCAAACGAAAAAACAATATAATAGTGGGCGTTCTTTGTATGTAGTATTTTCTAATAAATGGGAGAAATACTTTAACGATCAAGGCAAACACATTCCTAACATCTATGACATTGCAGTTTGGGCTTATCGGAGAATGTCTTTCGAGGATAATATAACCATTGAGAGCATACTTCAAAAATTTGCCAGCGAATTCAATATACCATTGAATATTGTTTCAGAAAGTTTCAATACTCATGCTGTAAATATTGAGTTTTCAAACTCTTTGTATTTGGAAAGTACACTAAAAACGGAGTTAAAGAACATAGGTGTAGATGTGTCAAGAGAAAATATTGATGCAAAGAAAGGTAGTGTTGTCGCATCCCCTGGTGAAATAAGCCGTGGTCCTTTTGTTCAAACTCTATATGCAGGATTAGAAATAACAGATTATGTTTTGATTTTACAATCGGACTATCATTCTCTATACGGAAATGGAATAAAGTCAGAGGACAAAGGACACAAGCCCGAACAAAGTGACTCTCTCCAACAAATCTTCTATGGTGCTCCTGGCACAGGTAAATCGCATACTATCAATGAGGAAACGAAAGATGAAGATGTTATTCGTACAACATTCCATCCTGATACAGACTATTCGACATTTGTGGGTGCTTATAAACCGACAACAAAAGAAGTTGAGTTGCGTGACCTTTCAGGTCATAAAGTAGTAGAGAATGGTGAAATTGTAAAAGAAGACCGTATCATTTATGAGTTTGTAGCGCAATCATTCTTACAAGCATACGTAAGTGCATGGAAGAAATATGCTGATGCGAATGAGGGCGAACCTCAAAAGCAATTCCTTGTAATCGAAGAAATCAATAGGGGTAATTGTGCTCAAATATTTGGTGACCTGTTCCAACTTCTCGACCGTAATGATTATGGCTTTTCCGATTATCCCATAAAAGCAGACGCTGATATGAAGCGACAACTTCAAAAAGCATTTGCAGGATTGGTTATTGCGCAAAAAGACAAAATTAATGCCATGTATGAAGGCAAGGATATTGTATCACAAGTGTTGAATGGCGATATTCTACTATTGCCTAACAACCTTTACATATGGGCTACCATGAACACAAGCGATCAGAGTTTGTTCCCAATAGACTCTGCTTTCAAGCGTCGCTGGGATTGGACTTATATGCCTATATCTAATGCAGAAAAGGACTGGATTATAGAAGTTGATGGAAGCAAATATGATTGGTGGCAGTTCCTTGAAAGGATAAACGAGAAAATTGGTTCCACAACCAATTCTGAGGATAAGAAACTCGGCTATTTCTTCTGCAAAGCACAAAATGGTGTTATATCGGTAAAAACATTTGTCGGTAAGGTCATCTTTTATCTGTGGAACGATGTGTTTAAGGACTATGAGTTTGGTGATGCTATTTTCAATGATGAGGATGGTAGCAAGTTATCTTTCGATAAATTCTATACCTCAGAAGGGAAGAATTCAAAAGTAGTAGAAGAGAAGGTTGCTTTATTCTTTAAAAACCTTGGGCTCATACCAATAGAAATATCTAAAGAGGAAAGTGAAATAGAAGATGAGGACGGTAATACGCCAGAATCAAACAGCAGAAACTATGACAAGTTTACTGTAAATGATGGCGCAGAATGTGCCAAAAATAAATTGGCTATAGAATGTATAAAAGAATATATTAAGTTAAATCCAGACATTACAGCCCAAGAGGTTTATGAAAAATGGACTTCATTAGGCAGTATTGTGCCTCATTTCATAGAGACTAAGGAACAATTTGATTCACGTACAGATAACAGTAAGCGTTCTGATGCTGTAGATTGTTATGGAATACCTATTTATGTTGCTCGTAATGGATACGGCAGCAATGGTAAAGCAGATATTCTCATGAAATTAGTAAATGAGAAAAATTGGGGTATTACTATTAAGAAAATTATAAAGTAATGCGCATACTGATAGAAGAATATCAATACAACGTTGCCAATATAAAGAACATTCTCTATGGCATTGATGCTTTGGAGAATGTCGAGGGTAAGGTGTCCGTTCACTATGTGGGGTATTTCTATAATACTCTACTGAAGGATTGTGTCTTTATCCTTCCCAAGGTATTGCTCAAAGATGTGGTGGGGCAAGAACTTGTATTTGGGAAATATAAGCCAGAAAGCATAGCTAACTTGGATGAGAACAATCCTCTTGACGCTGTTGAGAGAAATTTTCTCTACAAGTTTGCAGTTTGGATTTATCGTGCCATTGTGGTTTACAAGAACGACAAACGCAACGATACCGATATTGTATATCATTCGCAAATAGCCCAAGTTGGTAATGGGCAGCGCAGATTGAGCAATACTTATCTTGATATTCTTCTGTCGTTGTTACAATTCAATCGTAACAACCAAAGTTTCTTCTTTTTCATTGTGAAGAACTTACATAGTGGCTTGAATAAAATCAATTGGGCTCGAACCATCGGAACGCAAGCAGCCATTGTGCAAGATGGACGACCTATATACTTGAATCCTGTTAACAAAAAACGACAAATCAACTTTGATGAAGAACTGCTCGTTATCTTCTTCTCAATTTTGAATTATATAGGTGAGACTTATGGCTTTCCAAAAGAAATCTGTTGCCAGTTTCAGTTGATAACGGGAAAGAAGTTTGAGACGTACTTGAATGGTTTCGGCAAAACTCGTTTGCGCCAAATTAAGTACAAATATTTCTCTGACAAAGCACTACAACTGTGGCAATTGTGCTATGCCTTCTTTGATGAAGCAAGGCAAGTGTTCATCACGACAGAGCAGAAAGAATACCTGTTGGTCAAGAATTTCTATATTGTGTTCGAGGCTATCATAGACGAACTGATTGGTGATAATCCATTGCCAGATGGTATGGAGAAAAAGCAAGAGGATGGAAAAATCGTTGACCACTTATTTACAGCCAAAAGCTTGATTGAAAGCGAGAACAAGCAGAAGACCTATTATATAGGTGACAGCAAGTATTACAAGATGGGGCATGAACTCGGCTCAGAATCCATCTACAAGCAATACACCTACGCAAGAAATGTCATTCAATGGAATCTTGACATTTTCAATAATGGTAATACAACGGAGTCGGGCATTCGTATTCGTGATGATGTGACGGAAGGATATAATATCATTCCGAACTTCTTCGTGTCAGCAAAAATGGACGAAAGTTTTGACTATACGAATGATGGTATCGAAAAAACAGATCGCAAGAAGAACCGTCACAAACAAATACAATTCAACAACCGCTTGTTTGACCGCGACACCTTGCTTCTGTTCCATTATGATGTAAACTTTCTTTTTGTCCTGTCGCTCTATGCAAGAAACAACACGGAACAAAAGGCACAATGGAAGCAGAAAATCCGTGAGCGTTTTCGCACAGAAATACAAGAATGGCTACAAAAGGATTACGACTTCTATGCAATGAAGGCACATCCCGATGTGAATGGTGAAGAATACATCAAGACACATTTTAAAGAGCTGCTTGGCAAAGTATATACTCCATTTACGGACGAAAAAGTCTATTCTTTAGCATTAGACACAACAACAGATGCAAACAAGGCGGAGAATGAACAACTGTTAAGTGAATTGAAGAAATATTTCTTTGTAGCAGATTGTAGACTTGGCGAACACCCTGACAAGGTTCTGCAGAAGCCAATATCCAAAGGATACTTACCCGTTGCTGACGCAACAAAAAATGGTGTATTAATGGTGATGATGGAGAACTACGAAGGAAAGAAACAAAAGTTCCTGCCAACAGGGAAACTTGCTGTCGGTATCAAATATACAAGAGACGGCATAGAAATTGCAGAAAACTTGCAATCCATTGGATATGTGCTGTTCCATACTCGTAAAGATATTGGTCAACATCTTTTCCGTGTGAAGAGTGTTCAACTCATAAAGTCAGTCGAAGAACTGCCTGTTGGTATATACAAGAATGTCAGTACAACGGAAATGTATGTTGTGGTCGATATTGATACATTAAATGAAATGGATGCTTCTGAGATGCATTCTTCAAGGAAGGCATATACTTCGAATACGAGATACGATGCACAATATTTCAAATTATCACAACTAAAGAGTCCGAAATAGAGATATCCTAAATATGGTAGATAATAAAAGGAAACATAAATATACTAATTCAAGAAATAATGCATATTCATTCTCGAAGAAAAAAGAGAGTGAAGCCAAAGAGATTTTCTATTGGTGTATTGAACACTATAAGTTTTGGATAGCTTTATTTTCTATATTCGGTGGAATATGTGTAGCTTGTTATAAGTTTGGTATGTTTATTTCTGATGTTGAGTCTAAAATTGAATACAATAATCTCATTCAAGAGAATAATGAAAAATTAGCAAAACAAAAGAGTGAATTTGACCAAGCTATACAGGCACTTAACAAAGAAATTCGAGACTTGGAAAAAGAAAATACATCTTTGAAAACAGAATGCTTGCAATTAAAAATGTCAAAAGAAATAAGCAATTAACAATGAAGAAGACTTCTATTATAAAAAGTATTTACACACTCCCAATTATTGTTCTATTGGGTTGTCTATTCCATGTCATTTCTTTGACAGATAAGTTACAGGAACAAATAGAACAAAGAGATAAAACAATACAAGATTTAGTTTTTAGTGATAGTCTTGTACATAAATATTTCTTAATCAAAAAGGATTCAATAAAAAAAGAAGATTCAATAATTACGACTACAACATATATATTAAAAGAAGAGTATCAACCCAAAGAAATAACAAAATATACGGATATTCATCATTATCATTCAGTGCAATATGAAAAAACAGAATATGCATTGAGAGGTAATGATACACTATCTCTTAGCAGCAGTATTCAAGAGACAAAACAGCTTGTGGCTAAATACAATGCACTTGTTAAAGATTATAACGCATTAGGAAATAAATACAATTTATTGGTTAAGGAGAATGGAGCGTTAGATAAATCATACCAAGCATCCCAAATGGCATTAGGCTTAATAAAGAGATCTTATGACATTGATTATCATGTAGAAGATGAAGGAGAAAATCAAATAAAAGTATCAATCTCTGCTGAAAAGGCAGACTCTGCATTTATGTTATTGCCCTATTATCGCAAGAAATTAAAATTTGACAATATAAAGAATGTTTGGATTATAAAATGATAAATCCAATTTGATAGGCGACCAACGCTATAGCGACCGATTGACATACGATGGGACTTGGGAAAACAACCTGTTCAACTTTATTCGCATGGTCATTCCGAAACTGACACGTGATTTGCCTCACCCTTTCAGTATGGACGGTGTAGTGCGCAAAGACGATACGCTTCAAGCCAAGGCTGTGCGTGAAGCCGTTACAAATATGGTTATTCATTCCGATTTTATGGTGAATGGAGTGCTGAAAGTTGAAAAGTATGACGATTGTTTTGTTCTGACCAATCCAGGACTTCTGAAACTGCCTATTGAGCAGATTTACAAAGGTGGCGAGTCAAAGGCACGTAATCAGCGTATGCAGAATATGCTCCGCATGATTGGCTATGGCGAGAACCTTGGCTCGGGCTTTCCACTCATTCTAAACGCATGGAATGAAAAGCATTGGATAAAGCCTAAGTTATTGGAGCAACCCGAACTTATGCAGGTAAAATTGACTCTCCATATTCAAAACGAGCCAACAAATGAGCCTGTAAATGAGCCTGTAAATGAACGGCAACAAACTATACTATCTATCATGAAGCAAAGTCCATCAATAATAAGAGAAGATTTGGCAAACAAACTGGGTATTTCGCTTGCAACGTTAAAAAGAGAACTTACTTCGTTAAGGAAGGGTACATTACACGTAGCGGAAGTGATAAAAATGGACAATGGATTGTTGTTTCAAAATAATAGTAGATGAAGAATATGACGGTTTCTTCAATATAATATAAACGTAAAATTGCAGATAGCTGTTCTCATTTAACTTGAAGAATACTTACTGCAATTTTATTTGACAATTATCTACTACGCCGTATCCGATACTTCGCTGGTCGCATCATCGCAGCCGATACTGCAATGCACCTGCGCCATCAATGATCATTATCCTCATCTTTGTCACGTCCCCAACCAGAGCATGGCGAACCGCCACTGCCACACGACTCTGCATAGGTTGTAGCCTCATGGATATATCCAAGCGAAAGAAGCATGGCGCAGTTGATTATAGAGTTGCTGTTTCGCATCAAGTCAGAATTGCCAGACTCATTTAGAATTTCCTGCTGACGGTCGGTGAGCGTAGAGGCAAGATACATATTCCAGAGCATACCCGTTCAGTTTTCCAGGGTTGCAGTCAGCAGCCAGAAGGGCTAAAAGCATTTCAACCGTACAGGTCGCGATATTTTGCAGCAACTTGCAACAAAAATATCTATAATACACACAACTAATTGTTTTACGAACTACAACAATATAAGCATACTTGTTTGGTGTGGAGAGTGATATGAAGATGTCTTTGTGAGAATGAAAAGACTGAGAAATAGAGGAAAAAAATATACGTTTCGTCTAATGATTGATTAGGGTGGAGGGGGATGAGGATTGCATAGATGATACGTTTTTCAGGCTGAAACTTGATAGCACACCATGTCAGGAGGATAGGTCATGGACATCTATTGAAAAACAGGTAATATTGCTCTCTATTGTAGAGAACGTCAATCGCTGGGAGAGATAACGCCAATCGCTGGTCGCGATATTGCCAATCGCTGGTCGCGATAACGCCATGCGCTAAAAATACAGTATTTAGCACCAATTTCACATCTCCTGTTGTGATCAAACCAGTTACTCGGATTTTTTATGATCCACGGAATATCCGACACCTTGATAAACTGTTGTTTCTCATCTAAAAGGTGTGGCTTTTGATGGAATTTTGCCTCTATAATATTAAAAAACCTAAATTATGAGTTAAATAAAATTAAAATCCAGACTAAAGGGTTGACAACGGGGGGTGTGATATTGTATCTTTGCACGCGAACCAAAGGCTGATTTCCAAAACAAGGATGAGGCCTTTGCAATAAACCACAAGTCTTATCAATTAAAAATTCCCAATTATGTTTACAAATGCAACTCTAAACACCTCAAACTGGTTACAACAGAAGGACCATGGTTCTTCGATTTACACCCGACCAGTTCTCGATAGTTTTTCGTTCGGTTCTCGTTGGGTTCTCGTTAGGTCCTCGTTCGTCTCTCGTTCGTCTCTCGTTGCTTATTCGTTAGTCTATCGAAGACCGAACGAGGACCGAACGAGGATCGGGCGAATTTCGAACGAGAGAAGAACGAGAGAAGGACGAGAGAAGAACGAGAGAAGGACGAGAGAAGAACGAAAGAAGATCGAGAAAATGACGAGAAACTTTCGAAGGCGCGACGAGAAACTGCCAAACCTGATGGGGGAATGGCAGCCTTCTGTTTTCGTTAAGCCAAATGAGCAGGATTGAACTTTCCGAACGTGGTGGAAAGTCAACGTAGTTCGCCTCGGTTGAGTTGTGCCTCAAGGAGAACGCTAAGTGGTTAGTCTGTGATTCTCTCAAGCTGCACGGTGAAATGGCGCATCAGAGGTGCTTCCCATGTAATATGCACACCGTGGGTAATCTGCTGGCGGCGGTCATACACATTCTTCAGAGCTGCTGCGATGACAGCCATGTGGTTGTCGGTATATACACGGCGCGGTATGGCAAGACGCAGAAGGTCAAGACCGTTGAAGCGATTTTCGCGTGTCACAGGATCACGGTCTGCCAACAGATAACCAATCTCGCAACCACGAATACCTGCTTCGAGATAGAGTTCTACCGTGAGTGTCTGAGCCGGAAATTCTTCCTTCGGCACGTGGGTAAGCACCTTTGGTGCATCAACGAAAATAGCGTGACCACCGGCAGGACGCTGATAAGGAATGCCATACTCATCGAGCAAAGATGCCAGATATTCTACCTGATGAATACGAGTTTGCAGATTGTCAAACTCTGTGTTCTCGTCAAGACAAACTGCCAGAGCATTCATATCGCGACCATTCTTGCCACCATAGGTCAGATAACCTTCAAACTGTACACAGAAGCCTTTGGCTCCTTCATACCAGTCTTGGCGTCTTGTGGCGATGAATCCACCCATATTGACGATACCATCCTTCTTGGCACTCATGGTCATTCCATCAGCGAGTGCAAACATTTCTTTTGTAATTTCCTTGATGGTCTTGTCCTGATAACCCTCTTCTCGCGTTTTGATAAAGTATGCGTTTTCGGCAAAACGAGCAGAGTCGAATAGCACCGGTTTGCCGTATTTGTCGGCAATGGCACGAACTGCTCTTAGGTTTTCCATGGATACGGGTTGACCGCCTGCGGTATTGTTGGTGATGGTCACAATGATAAATGGCACTTTATCACCGTATTGCTCAAGTGCTGCCTCAAGTTTCTTAGGATCGACATTGCCCTTGAAGGGAACTTCGAGTTGCGTGTCCTTCGCATCGTCCACGGTACAGTCGAGCGCCGTTGCTCTACGTCCTTCAATATGTCCCTTGGTGGTGTCGAAGTGAGAGTTGCCAGGTATCACGTCCCCTTCATGCACAAGGTATGAGAAGAGTACGTTCTCTGCTGCCCTGCCTTGATGGGTGGGGATTACATACTCAAAACCAGTAAGTTTAACAAGTGACTATTACTTAACTTGTTCAAGATAGACCACAACTTGGAAATAAAAGGAAAACTCGGTTTCCTTTTGTATTTCGCTCGGTTTGTACTACCTTTGCATAAAAATAAAGACGAATGGCAAAGGAAGACTCTTGGCTTGATAGCGCACATCTGGCGCGGATGGATAGTACGGATGACAATGTGGAGTGGCATCCGTTGAAACCTTTTCTGCCGAAACGGGGAGAAATATTATTCTTGGGCAGCTTTCCTCCGCAACGTAAAAGGTGGTGTATGGACTTCTATTATCCCAACTTCATCAACGACCATTGGCGCATAGAGGGGGAGGTGTTCTATGGTGACAAACAGCATTTTGTGGATCAAAAGCGCAAGACATTCCGATTGGATGATATTGTCAGCCATTGCGAGAAGTATGGCATCGGTTTCTTTGATACGGCAACAGCCGTGAGACGGTTGAAGGATAATGCCAGCGATAAGTATCTTGAAGTGGTGGAGCAGACTGACGTTGCGGCACTTGTGGCACAGATGCCGATGCTGAAAGCTATTGTGGTGACGGGCGAGAAAGCTGCTGAGACCATATGCCAGCGTATGGGTATAGCCCATGTGCCGAAGGTCAATAGCCATATCATGCTCCCTCTGCAGGTGGAACTATATAGGCTGCCATCTTCTTCGCGTGCCTATCCTTTGGCTTTTGAGAAGAAGGCAGCAGCCTATAGAATGATGTTTCAACGCTATCTGTCGAAGCCTCTGCTATAATACGATGTGGTAATCTACTGATTGATTTGTGTTGAAATCCGGTGTTCACTCTCGATATCGTGTTGTAGCTTGAAAGCATCGGAATCTACAGGACGGAGGGTGAAATCGGGCGTGTTATAGGAATAAAGCAACAGTCGATAATATTCTTTTGGATGACGTTGGGGAAGCATGAAAGGTTTGGTGGCTCTTCCTTGGCGGTCGATGGAGGATAGGTAGATACGCGTATAGAGTCCGTCGTCGCGCCGTGAGGTGAAGAGAAACCATTTGCTGTTCTTTGTCCAGGCATGAAGACTCTCGGTGCGCTTGCTGTTAGCAGCTGTGAGCGGATAGGTCTGCATGGTCTTCAGGTTAAGTATCCAGAGGTCGCTTTCGGGATGCCATACGGAGAAGTAGCCATAGTCAATCTGAGTATATAGGAGATAGCGGCCGTCATAGGAAGGACGAGGCCATGTGACACTTTTGCCCATTGTCCTAGCGTTGATGAGTGTATCTACTTGCGTTCCGAAACGTCCCGACATACTGTCGAAAGCCACGCGACAGAGGCTGTAACGTTCTTTATTGTAGTCGGCAGGATAGTTTTGTCGACGCGCTGTGATAAAATATAACCATTTGCCATCAGGAGAAAACACAGGCGTGTTCTCTGCCCATTCCTTTCTCATTAGCAGTGTGTCGCGAAGGATAGAATGTCTCTGAGTGTCATAGACAAAGATGTCCGATTCGGAATCATAGACCTCGATGCGCTTGCTTTTAGCTGCAGCATGAAACATCTGTAAGGTCTTGTTGGTGGAGAAGGCACAGAAACGCCCTTTCGGATGCCAATAGGGATAGACCATCGAACCACCCAACAGTTCGTTTTTTGCCTTCAAAAGTTCAATCTTCCCATTTCTCCTAATGACTGTAGCTCCATGTTCTCCACGTACATGAAAGACATATTGGTCTGGATTGGTTTGGTTGGGTGTATGACAGTTGACGCATTGGTTGGGAATGGCTGTGTTGACGATAAGAGGCGTCTCTTCAAAATTGGAAAGGTCGCGCTGGTAGATTCCCATCTTGCTGTACATGGCATAGCTAGGTGGGATGAGGCGGTAGGTTAGTCCCCATTCATCGAATGGCTGGTTGCTGACGTGGATACGGAAATCACGATAACGGGTCCACCTCCCGTCACGTTCGGCACATACTTCCACGTAGAGGTCTGCACCCTTATTCTGTGTGAGCAACTGATGCCATTCTTTGATGTTGAAGTCGGCATCCTTGCCATTGGCATGCAGTTTGCCACCATGGGCACCTCTTACCACTACGTCAACTGTGGTTACCTGCGGATCGGCTATGGCAAAGTTGAGGGGAGCGATACCGACAGGGATGGTGACGTCAATATAGTCGGGATAGATCTTAGGCAGACGATTGCTCTCCTGCACATCGTGAGGTGTGGAGGAGCACGCTAAGACGAGCAATAGGAAGGCTGATAGAAGATATTTGTTCATTTGCGGTATGCTTGGAAGTTAGAAAAATGCATCTGGAGTGGCATTATAGACCAGTTGCAGTTCATGATAGAACACATGATTCCGGATGCGTTGTGGATGTTCCACCAGACGGCGCATCTTATTTGCCCAGGAACGATACATGAGTGTATGTTCAAGTATAGTGATGTATTTTAGCGCCACTTCATATTGCCCAGTAATCAGGTTAGTCTCTACCAGTCGATACAGTGAACGGGCACTCTTGTTGCAGTTGGGAATGCCCTCCATGGCTTCAAAGGCATTGCGTTGTGACATGGTGATGAATCCCACACGAAGATATACCTCGCTAATCATTTGCATGGCCGGGATGGAGTTCTGGGATCGGAAAGAGGGAGCAAGGCCCTGAAGAAGTTCTTGCCGTTCAATCATCCCTTCATGATAAAGGGCATATTTCGCCACAGCCAGAATGGCAGGATTGTCGGATGGGTGGGTATTATAGCGGTTGGCTATCGTTGCCCAGCGTTGACGTCTGGACAACATGTCGTAAATCATTTCCTCCTCGTCGCCCATCAACTCAGGAGCCCAATGGTAGTCGATGCCATGGACGAGCATGCGGAGCGGATAAGCCACGACGCGACTGCTCGCCACTACGGAACCTGCCAACAACAGCAATGTGCCAAGCACTACCGTAACGATGTGAAATCGCTGTGCTCTATGCAGGAAGCGTAGATGGTAGAGAGGTAATAGAACGATGGCTGGTCCTAACAGCCAGTAGCCCGCAGGGACGAGGACAATAGTCAGCCACATACTACTGCGAGGGTTGTCGGGTAGTATTGCCATTAGGGTTATGGTCAGCAACAATGCTACGGGAACTGTCATCGGTATGGTGGGCACCGTAGTAATATACCACAAGACAAGCGGAGGCAGGAGCGTAAACCAAGACCAGCGTACTTTGTCGGTTATAACCGAACTCAGAAGACGGGCTGAAACGATCTTGGTCATGACAGCCATCAAGGCGTAGCAACCAGCGCCGATAGCAGGATTGAGAAACAACTGCACGATGCACTCGCCAAGATACTGTGCAAATCCACCCGGCACGGCAAGGCGTTCGCTCAGATAGTCTTCTGTCCAAAGAAAAAGCTGCATGCTTTCGCGGAAAAATAAGAGATGAGGAGCTATCCACATCCAATAACAGAACACTGCCACTGCCAATAAAGCATTCTGCAGAGTTGGAAGAAGTTGCAAGTGCTTTTCTTTTATGTGCATCTTCGTTCTTTATTTAGCGTATAATCGATACGAGATGAAAATCTATAAATGACCCGCCATCAATGAAAAACCGACCACAATGTCACATCATTATTGAGTGACGGAGTGGTCGGGATGGTTTCGGGATGCCTTCGGGTTATTTTACGTTGCCCACCTTGATAAGGTATTCGGCAATCTGTACTGCATTGAGGGCGGCACCTTTGCGAATCTGGTCGCCGGTGAGCCACAAGGTGTTACCATTATCGTCGGCAAGATCCTTGCGGATGCGTCCTACATAGATATCGTCTTTGCCTGCACTCTCCAAAGGCATGGGATATACGTAGTTTTGGGCATCGTCCTTAACGGTTACGCCGGGAGCAGCTTCAAGTGCTGTGCGAATCTGTTCGACGGTAAGCGGACTCTCGGTTTCAAACCATACGCTCTCAGAGTGAGAACGAAGAGATGATACACGTACACAGGTGGCACTTGTGCGTACATCCGAGTGCATGATTTTACGAGTTTCGTTGAACATCTTCATTTCCTCCTTGGTATAGTCGTTGGGTGTCATCTTGTCAATCTGTGGAATGACGTTGTATGCCAACTGGTGGGGGAACTTACTGATGTGATCGGTCTTTCCTGTCTCGATGAGGTCTTTGTACTGCTGTTGCAGTTCTGCCATAGCAGCAGCTCCAGCACCAGATGCACTCTGGTAGGAAGCGATGTGAATCTTCTTGATATGGCTCAGATCGTCGATGGGCTTGAGCACAACAACCATCATGATAGTGGTGCAGTTGGGGTTGGCAATAATGCCACGTGGACGGTTGAGGGCATCCTCGGCATTCACTTCGGGAACTACCAAGGGTACATCGTCGCACATACGGAATGCACTCGAGTTGTCGATCATCACGGCACCATACTTGGTGATGGTTTCGGCAAACTCCTCAGAGGTGCCGCCGCCTGCCGATGTAAAGGCGATGTCGATGTCTTTGAAATCGTCGTTATGCTGAAGCAATTTGACGGTCAGTTCTTTTCCACGAAATGTGTAAGTGGTACCTGCACTGCGCTTTGAGCCGAACAACACCAACTCGTCCATAGGGAAGTTGCGCTGGTCGAGTATTCGAAGAAATTCCTGTCCTACGGCGCCACTGGCGCCAACGATTGCTACTTTCATAATTTATCTTTTTCTTTGGTTATGTTGAATATCCGGGTGCAAAGGTACGATTATGTGAGCAGAATGCAAAGAAAAAGTGGTTTTTTCTTTAGTTTTTGTTGGTTAAAACCCTGTTGGTGGTTACATTCTTGTACTTTTTGTCATGTAAAAGCTTGAATCTATTTGAATTGGAAACGGTTTTTCGCTCGCTTATTCGTACCTTTAATCCTGCGGATTTTAGGTACTCTCGCTCGGAAAAGCTCAAATATATTTGGTTTTTCGCTCGCTTATTCGTACCTTTAATCCTATGGATTTTAGGTACTCCCGCTCGGAAAAGCTCAAATATATTTGGTTTTTCGCTCGCTTATTCGTACCTTTAATCCTGCGGATTTTAGGTACTCTCGCTCGGAAAAGCTCAAATATATTTGGTTTTTCGCTCGCTTATTTGTACCTTTGAACCCTTGTAAAGACAAATATGCAGATGCTGTTATCATATTTCCCCATTACTGATCCCACGCTGATATTCTGCGTGGTGCTGCTCATCATCCTGTTTGCCCCTATCATTATGAGCAAACTTCGCATTCCACACATCATCGGTATGGTGTTGGCGGGAATGATTGTGGGTAAATACGGATTCAATATCCTACAACGCGACGATTCGTTTGAACTGTTTGGCAAGGTCGGATTGCTCTATATTATGTTTCTCGCAGGCCTTGAGATGGACATGGAGAGTGTGAAACGCAATAGCAACCGATTCTTGATATTCGGACTGCTGACCTGTTTCGTCCCTCTATCACTTACGTGGATTATGGCAGAGCATATTTTAGGGTACTCCTCGCAAGCCTCTTTCCTGCTGGGATGTATCATGGCATCGAACACACTAATAGCCTATCCCATAATCGGACGCTACGGACTGCAACGTGAGTCGAGTGTCATGCTGTCTGTCGGTTCGTCGATGATCTCACTCTTTCTGGCACTCCTTATGTTGGCAGCCTTGGCAGCTTCCTATGGAGAAGATGTGGGGGTAGGGTTCTGGCTGTTGTTTCTTACTAAGTTTGTGTGCTATTGTGGTGTCAGCGTATGGCTTATTCCAAAACTGACCCGCTTCTTCCTGCGTCGCTATAGTGATGCCGTCATGCAGTTCATCTTTGTATTGGCTATATTGTTTCTAAGTGCTGCGGCTTCAGAAGCTGTAGGAGTGGAAGGTATTGTTGGCGCATTTTTCTCAGGACTGATACTTAACCGATATATTCCCCACGTATCGCCTCTGATGAACCGCATAGAGTTTATCGGTAATGCATTGTTTATTCCCTATTTCCTGATTGGAGTGGGTATGCTTATCGATGTGAGCAGTCTGTTTGAAGGACCACACATGCTGTTTATCGTGACGATGATAGCATTCTTCGGAACCTTCGGTAAGGCAGTGGCAGCCTATCTGTCGAGTCTGCTGTTCCGCTTGCCACAGGTTGCAGGCCGTATGATGTTTGGTCTGACCAGCGCCCATGCGGCTGGTGCCATCGCCATGGTATTGGTTGGCATGCGTTTGGAGATAAGTCCTGGTGTGTATTTGGTCAACAACGAGATACTCAACGGCGTAGTTATCATGATACTCGTCACTTGTCTGATCAGTACGATGACCACCGAACAGGCAGCCCGACAAATCGTGTTGTGCGATAAGTCACATCTGCCTGTGACCAATCAGCAGCGCGATGATGAGCGCATCTTCCTTTGTGTGAAGTATCCAGAGATTGCACCGCAACTTCTCGAACTTGCGGTGATGATGCGCAACCAGAAGTTGAATCGTGAATTGGTGGCGCTCAATGTAGTGTATGATGACCAAAAAGCAGCCATCAATAGGGAACACGGATTGCAATTGTTAGAGAAACTGGAACAACGTGCCAGCGGTTATGATGTGAAGATGCAGACCCAAGTGCGCCTTGCCACCAATATTGCCAATGGCATCAAACATGCCTTCCGTGAGTTTGCAGCCTCAGAAATTATCATGGGCATGCACGTTCATACCGATAACAATCCCAAATTCTGGGGCGATTTCATACAGAGCTTGTATAATGGACTGAGCCGGCAGATTGTGCTCACACGATTCATAGAACCCCTCAATACGCTGCGTCGCATAGAAGTGGTCGTCCCGTCGCGGGCAGAATTTGAACCCGGATTCCATCGCTGGCTCGAACGCTTGTGCCGAATGGCAGGAAATCTTGATTGCCGTATAGAGTTTCATGGACGTCAAGAGTCGTTGGCACTCATCAGAGAATACATCACCAACTGGCATCCCAGTGTGCGCAGCGAATATACCTACATGGCACATTGGAACGAACTGCCCCGATTGGCAGAGACCATACGCAGCGACCACATGTTTGTAGTGGTTACTGCCCGTAAAGGAACCATCTCTTATAAATCTGCACTTGAACGCCTGCCCAATGAGCTTATGCAACATTTTTCGGGCAAGAATCTAATGATAATCTTCCCCGATCAGTATGGTGACATCAAGGAGGAGAATATGACCTTTACTGAGGCCCAGCACCATGAGGAAAGCAGTATCTATGACGCTATCCTGCGCTGGATCAACAAACAACGAACAAAGAAATTTCTGAAGAAATGATAGCTATCAACAACATCACCAAGAGTTTTGGCAAACTGCAAGTGCTCAAAGGCATAGACCTCACCATAGGAAAAGGTGAGGTGGTCAGTATTGTAGGACCAAGCGGAGCCGGCAAGACAACCTTGTTGCAGATTATAGGAACGCTCGACCGGCCCAATACTGGTTCGGTACATATAGACGGAATCGACGTGACGAGTTTGTCTAACAAAAAACTGGCAGACTTCCGCAACCGTCATATCGGTTTCGTGTTTCAGTTTCATCAACTGCTGCCCGAATTTACAGCGCTGGAAAATATCATGATACCAGCCTATATCGCAGGCACATCAAGTAGCGAAGCCAAACAGCGAGCTTCTGAACTTCTACAGTTTATGGGACTGGCAGACAGAGCCAACCACAAGCCTAACGAACTTAGTGGCGGCGAGAAACAACGTGTGGCGGTGGCACGTGCATTGATCAACAATCCTACGGTCATACTGGCAGATGAACCCAGTGGATCGCTTGATTCGAAAAACAAGGCAGAGCTGCATCAGCTGTTTTTCGATTTGCGCGACAAGTACGGACAGACCTTTGTCATTGTTACCCACGACGAACAACTTGCCACGCTTACCGACCGTACCATACATCTGCGCGACGGAGAGTTGGAACAGCCCGAAACTGTTGAACCGTCGGAGCAACCAGTGGAAGGTGAAGACGCTGTAGCAGATCAACACAGCGCGGCAGAACAAACAATAGAGCAACCACAAAACGAAGAAATAAATGAAGATTAAACTCGGTGACTATAATACGCTGACGATTGTCAAGACCGTAGATTTCGGCCTGTATCTTGATGGAGGTGATGAAGGTGAGATACTTCTCCCTGCACGCTATGTGCCTAAAGATGCCAAGATAGGAGACCAACTCGAAGTGTTTATCTATCTCGATCAGGACGAACGCCCAGTAGCTACAACCCAGAAACCGATAGCCAAGGTAGGCGATTTCGCATGGCTTGAAGTGGCATGGGTCAACGAATATGGTGCTTTCCTCAACTGGGGATTGATGAAAGATTTGTTTTGCCCATTCCGCGAGCAGAAGATGCGCATGCAGAAAGGACAATATTATCTGGTCTATATCACCATCGATGAAGAGAGCTACCGACTGATGGCTACAGCCAAGGTTGACAAGTATCTTTTCCCGACCAATGATGAAATCAAACAGACTCCCTATCATGTCTATAAACATGGTGACGAGGTGGAAGTGATGGTGTGGCAAAAGACAGATCTTGGTTTCAAGGTCATTGTAGATAACAAGTATCAGGGTCTTATCTACGAGGGACAGATTTTCCAACCCCTTCATTCGGGCGATCGCCTCAAGGCGTATATCGACCATGTGCGCCAAGACAATAAGATTGATCTGACGTTGCAACCTACTGGACGACGCCAGACCGAAGAGTTCTCCGACGTGCTTCTCCATTATCTACAGGAGAATGGCGGACATTGTGATTTGGGCGATAAGAGTCCTTCGGAACTCATCCAAGATCGATTCAAAGTGAGCAAGAAGGTGTATAAGAAAGCCATCGGCGACTTGTATCGCCGCCGGCTGATTACTATTGCCGATGATGGTATCACGCTGGTTTGACGTCATCACACATATCCAACGGCAATAACGCAACATCATCAATAGAAACAAAGGTAGGCAGCACCCATGTGCTGCCTACACCTTATTAATAGATATGCCTCATTAGAGAATGCGACCTACAAAGCGGATGTTGAGCGAAGGATAAACAGAAATCTTACTGATAACCTTCAATACCTCGCCAGCATCGCTATTGGTTGTGGTCTTCTCCAGTTTGTTGTCGCGCAGATAAACTTCAGGTGTGCCCCAGAACTGTACACCGAGGTCGAAATTGCAAGTGAAGCGATGCTTCATCGGTACGGGACGTCCAAAGCCTAAACCCACATAGGGGCGAAACTTGCTCACCTTCAGCGTGGCATCTACATTACCATTCTGATCGGGAGTCAGAAAGAAATCGCCCAAATCCAAACCAATCATGTTTTCGTGGGTATTGGGGTTTGCTATTCCCTCGTTGATCAATATCTGGTTGGCCTGATTGATGACTTTCAGCGCACCATCTTCTTTGTTGTAGAGGCTGACCACCTTGTCTTTACCGAAATAAGCACCGGCAGTCAAGTGGAAACTGCTCTGTTTGAAGGGGAAGAAATCAAACAGGACGTGGGCATTGCCACCTATCATGTCGGTCTTGCCCTCTACCTTCACATCTTTAGGGATAGTAAAGCCGCTGATATAATGTTCGTACTGCTGATCTACATTTACATCAATATCCAAATCGGTCTTCACCTTAATGTTAGGGAAGATATCAACACCAGCGCGTACGGCTACATAGGGGGTGACGGGCGCAGCAAGGTCGATAGTGATACCGGTGGTACCCACTCCCGCACCAATGCTAAGGTGGTTGAAAATTCCAAGATCATCGACATCCTGTGCCGAAACATGGGTAAGGCCCAACAGAGCCATGGCAACTAATAGAAGAGTCTTTTTCATTTTTTATAGGTTAATAATGTCTTTACTTTGCAAAAATAGTAAAAAAGTTTGTGATATACAACAGATCTTCGGAAAATATGTGTAACTTTATCGACACAAATACATCAAACATTATGGAACTGAAAGAAATCTATACGGCCGACAATAGCCGTTACGCCGATGCAGAGGCACTCTATCAGCGCTGTGGACGCAGTGGAGTGATGCTTCCAAAAGTCAGTTTAGGATTCTGGCATAATTTCGGAGGCAACGACTCTTATGAGCGCAGTCGTGCCATCACTCACTACGCTTTCGACCATGGTATCACCCATTTCGATCTTGCCAACAACTATGGACCGCCATACGGTTCGGCAGAAGAAACTATGGGCAGACTCATGGACGATGACTTCAAGCGCTACCGCGATGAACTGTTCATATCGACCAAAGCTGGTTACGATATGTGGCCTGGACCTTATGGAGAGTGGGGCTCGCGTAAGTATCTTATGGCGAGTATCGACCAGAGCCTCAAGCGCATGCACATAGACTATGTCGATTTGTTTTATAGCCATCGCTTCGATCCCAACACCCCGATAGAGGAAACACTACAAGCCATGGTGGATATTGTGCGCCAAGGCAAAGCACTCTATTTGGGTATCAGCCGTTGGCCACTGGATGCATTGAAGAAAGCGGTGGACTATCTGAAAGCACACGACACACCATTGTTGATATTCCAAGACAAACTCAACATGTTGGACCGCACACCGCAGGAGAATGGCACGCTCGACTATTGTGCAGCAGAGGGTATCGGTTTCATATCGTTCTCACCGTTGGCGCAAGGATTGCTTACCGACCGTTATCTCAACGGAGTGCCTGCCGATAGTCGCATGGCTCAAGAGCGTTTCTTGAAACATTCGGCATTAACGCCCGAACTCCTGGCACAGTTGCAACAACTCAATCAAGAGGCTGCTGATCGTGGAGAAACATTGGCAGAAATGGCATTGGCATGGATTCTCCAACAGCATGGCGTGACAAGTGTATTGGTTGGTGCAAGTAGTGTTAAGCAGTTGGCTACCAATATGAAATGTGTGCATGCATAAATTTTAGTTTTCAGAAAATTTCGACCACTCGACCACCACTATAGTGTAAGGTGTTATTACACAATACTTTAAGTGGTGGTCGATTGCCTTCGTTTCGACCACCACTCGACCACCGACCAACGTTTTACTATCAACAACCCAAACTACCAAGTGTGAGTCGGTGAATACATTAGGAAACGTTGTATAGCGATGTTGTGTAATATTGTATAAGAGTGCATAATAGATCAAAGTGTTATCCAACGTTTGATAAAGGTATTATCCAACGTTTGATAAAGGTA
Source organism: Prevotella sp. P3-92 (assembly GCF_002251205.1). NCBI lineage: Bacteria > Pseudomonadati > Bacteroidota > Bacteroidia > Bacteroidales > Prevotellaceae > Prevotella > Prevotella sp. P3-92. The sequence goes on from NZ_NPJE01000058.1 coordinate 40,587, forward strand.
TTATCCAACGTTTGATAAAGGTATTATCCAACGTTTGATAAAAGTATTATCCAACGTTTGATAAAAGTGTTTTCAACGTTTGATAAAAGTGTTTTCAACGTTTGATAAAGGTGTTGCCACTGTTTGAAAACTATCCTGTCATCATCGAACACCCACGTAAGTCGATGTCCTATAGGATATTATGCAGTTGGGTGTTTGATGTTAACAAAATCATAACGTCGCGTGTGCGTGCGCGTACGTACATTATATATATGGTGCATTCGATAGCATCGAAACATTCTTCTTTTGTCTATCAACGAAAAAGACGGCAACCCGTGAAGGGTGCCGTCTTTCATCTTGCTATGTGTGATTTAGAAATCAGCTGTCTTTGGAGTACGTGGGAAAGGAATCACGTCGCGGATATTCTGCATGCCGGTGACAAACAGGATGAGGCGCTCGAAACCGAGACCGAAACCGCCGTGAGGACAACTGCCATAGCGACGGGTGTCGAGATACCACCACATATCCTTCATAGGAATCTGGCGACGCTCGATTTCAGCCATCAGTTTGTCGTAACTCTCCTCACGAACAGAACCACCGATGATTTCGCCAATCTGTGGGAACAGCACATCGGTGCCCTGAACGGTACGGCGTTCTTCGCTGTCGTTGTTCTGCTTCATATAGAAAGCCTTGATGTCGCGTGGGTAGTCGGTCATGATGACTGGCTTCTTGAAGTGTTCCTCCACAAGGAAACGCTCATGCTCGGAAGCGAGGTCCATACCCCATGATACGGGGAATTCAAACTTCTTACCGTTCTTCACAGCCTCTTCCAGAATCTCAATACCCTTGGTGTAGGGCAGACGCACGAAGCTATCTTTCAATATGCCCTCCAAGCGCTCAATCAGCGTCTTGTCGATCATCTTGTTGAGGAAAGCAAGGTCATCCTTACAGTTTTCCAAAGCCCAACGCACGCAATACTTGATGAAGTCTTCCTCAAGGTCCATCAGATCGTTGAGGTCGATGAAGGCGACTTCTGGCTCAATCATCCAAAACTCAGCCAAGTGGCGTGGAGTATTGGAATTCTCAGCACGGAAGGTCGGACCGAAAGTATAGATGGCACCCAGTGCGGTGGCACCGAGCTCACCCTCCAACTGTCCGCTGACGGTCAGTGAAGTCTGCTTGCCAAAGAAGTCATCGTCATAGATGATGCTACCGTTCTCGTCCTTCTTCAGGTCGTAGAGATTCTTGGTGGTCACCTGGAACATCTGTCCGGCACCTTCGCAGTCGCTGGCAGTAATCAGTGGTGTGTGGAAATAGAAGAAGCCATGCTCATGGAAGTATTGGTGGATGGCAATAGCCATGTTGTGGCGTATGCGCATCACAGCACCGAAAGTATTGGTACGCAGACGGAGGTGTGCATTCTTGCGCATCACCTCAAACGACTGACCTTTCTTCTGCATGGGATAAGTGTTATCGCAGAGACCATAGATTTCCAAGGTCTTGGCCTGAATTTCACTGCTCTGACCAGCACCCAGACTCTCTACCAAAATACCAGTGGCACAGATACATGCACCAGTGGTAATCTGCTTGAGCATTTCTTCATCAAACTGTGAAGGGTTAACAACGATTTGTACGTTGTTGATGGTGCTTCCGTCGTTGAGGGCAATGAAGTCAACGGCCTTCGAACTACGGTGGGTACGTACCCATCCCTTTACACAAACATCTTTTCCAAAGTCTGTACTCTTCAGTACATCTACTATCTTAGTTCTTTTCATCACTTATTATATTTTCAGTGAGTCGTTGTTGGTTTATTCGTAAGCACCCATGCGCAGACGATCTACCTCTTCCTCTGTCAGGTAGCGCCAGTCGCCACGACGCAGGTTCTTCTTGGTAAGTCCGGCAAACTGTACACGGTCGAGCTTGGTTACTTTATAGCCGAGGCTCTCGAAGATACGGCGTACAATGCGGTTTTTACCAGAGTGGATCTCGATGCCCACCTGCTTCTTGTCAACAGGGTCTGCATACTGGATGTCGTCGGCTTTGATGTCACCGTCGTCGAGGGTGATACCTTCGGCAATCTGCTGCATATCATGGGCAGTCACGTTCTTATCGAGATAAACGTGATAAATCTTTTTCTTGAGGAACTTAGGATGGGTCAGTTTCGATGCCAAGTCACCATCGTTGGTGAGCAGAAGCACACCGGTGGTGTTGCGGTCGAGACGACCTACAGGATAGATGCGCTCAGGACAAGCATCCTTGACGAGATCCATCACAATCTTACGCTGTTGAGGATCGTCGCTGGTGGTCACGTAGTCTTTGGGCTTGTTGAGCAGCACATAGACTTTCTTCTCTGGAGTGACAGGAGTGTCGTGGAACTTCACTTCGTCGGTGCGCAATACCTTGGTGCCCAATTCGGTTACCACTTCTCCGTTGACGGTCACTACACCTGCCTGGATGAAATCATCAGCTTCACGACGGCTGCAAACACCGGCGTTGGCAAGGAATTTGTTCAAACGGATGGGCTCGTTGGGATCGTAGTTCTCCTCTTTATATTCTATACGCTTCTTGAAGCTGTACTTTGCATTGGGATCATAGTCTGCAGTGCGCTGACGATTATATCCGCGGTTGTTGTTATATCCGCCACGCTGCTGGTAACCACCCTGCTGCTGGTATCCGCCGCGGTTGTTGTAACCGCCACGCTGCTGATATCCACCCTGCTGCTGGTATCCACCGCGGTTGTTGTAACCGCCGCGCTGTTGGTAACCGCCACGCTGCTGGTATCCGCCTTGCTGCTGATAACCTCCCTGCAGGAAGTCGCCTTGCTGGCGTGATTGGTAGCCGCCCTGTTCACCGTCCTGCTGATTGTTGTTGTATCCGCGATTATATCCACGGTTGTTGTTGTAACCGCCGCGCTGCTGATATCCGCCGCGCTGCTGGTAACCACCGCGGTTGTTGTTATATCCTCCACGCTGCTGGTATCCACCTTGCTGACGTGGCTGGTATCCGCCCTGTTCACCATCCTGCTGATTGTTGTAGCGGGGACGATAGGAACGCTGGGCGTTATTGTTCTGAAGTCCGGCACCGAATCCTTCTGGACGGAAACCGCCTTCATCATCGTTCTGACTGCGGTTGTAGCCGCCCTGGTTATAGGTGCGTGTCTGTTGATGAATACGGGGACGTGGTGAACGCCCCTGTCGATAAGTGTTCTGTTGGTTGGAGTAACCCTCTCGGTTGCTGGCGCCCTGCTGGTTTGCAGATTGTTCTTCTGTCTTCTTCTCGTTTTCGAAATCCATAATTGTTGTTTCCTTTCTTTTTCGGGAACCTCACGGTTCCTCTTTGGGGGTTAATACTTTAAATGCCTGTATAATTCATTGGCGTAATAGCCATAAGTTCCTCTTTTACCTCATCGCTGACATCCAGACCTGCAATGAATTCGTGAATCAGTTCTGGGGTCATCTTCTGGTTAGTACGAGTCAATGCCTTCAGAGCCTCGTAGGGGTGGGGGTATGCTTCGCGGCGCAGGATAGTTTGGATGGCTTCTGCTACCACAGCCCATGTGTTGTCGAGGTCTGCCTCTATCTTCTCTTCGTTGAGAATGAGTTTGCGTAAGCCTTTCAGTGTGCTCTGTATGGCAATGACAGCATGTCCCATAGGCACGCCGACGTTGCGCAATACAGTAGAGTCGGTCAGGTCGCGCTGCAGGCGGCTGACGGGCAATTTCTGGGCTAAGAATTGCAGAATGGCATTGGCAATGCCGAGGTTGCCTTCTGAATTTTCATAGTCGATGGGGTTCACTTTATGAGGCATAGCGCTCGAACCAACCTCTCCAGCCTTGATCTTCTGCTTGAAGTATTCCATAGAGATATACATCCAGAAGTCGCGATCGAGATCGATGATGATGGTGTTGATGCGGCGCATGGCATCAAAGATAGCGCCCATCCAGTCATAGTTAGAAATCTGAGTGGTCCATTGTTCACGCTCTAATCCGAGTTTCTCAGCCACAAACTTGTTACCGAATTCGCGCCAGTCGTATTGTGGGTAAGCCACATGGTGGGCGTTGTAATTACCGGTTGCACCACCGAATTTGGCGGTAATGGGAGTGTCTTTCAATCCACGCAACTGCTCTTCAAGGCGATAGACATATACCATAACCTCTTTACCCAAACGTGTGGGAGAAGCGGGCTGTCCGTGTGTCTTGGCGAGCATAGGAACGTTTTTCCATTGTTCGGCATAGTCGTTGAGCTGTTCGATGAGCTCTTCTACCATAGGATAATACACCTGTTCGAGTGCTTCCTTGATAGAGAGGGGAACGCTGGTGTTGTTGATGTCCTGTGAAGTCAGTCCGAAATGGATAAACTCCTTGTACTTGTCGAAATTGCCAATCTTGTCGAGCTCTTCCTTGATGAAATACTCCACAGCTTTCACGTCGTGGTTGGTTGTCTTCTCGATTTCCTTTACGCGTCCGGCATTCTCTTCTGAGAAATTGCGGTAGATGTTGCGGAGTGTTTCGAATAGGTTATGGTCAAAATCCTCCAATTGTGGCAAGGGTAGCTCGCAGAGTGTGATGAAATATTCAATCTCTACGCGCACTCTGTATTTGATGAGTGCATACTCTGAGAAAAATCCTGCCAACTGTTCTGTTTTGTTTCTGTAACGTCCGTCAATAGGCGAGATGGCGGTCAATGTGTCTAATTTCATTAGTGTGTTACGCTTAGTTGTTTATATAGCTATATTACAATTACAATATATTGTCTCTATTAGGTTGCAAAGTTACGAAAAAATGTGCTAACTGATGCATGGCTTCGTGTGATATTTGCGGTCTGTGGCTGGTTTTTGTGATATTTTAGCAATTTTGAATGAAATAATAATGGGCAGAACTGAATTTCTGCCCATTATCCTTTGGTTTTGTATGATAACTGATAGGCTTTTTATCTACTATCAATCATTGGAGTTTTATGCCATGTTATTGTTTCTTATCGCTAAGCAGACGCACATTGGTCAGTTTTACGGATGCACTGGCTGTATCAATGTCTTCTCCCTTTTTGCTATAGACGAAGGTGGAGTTGCTGATATTGATATCGCGTACGCATTGCATGCCTTCTATACCATGGGCTTTGATGGCTGTCTCTGCACCACGGCAGATGATATTGTCGATATGGATATCTTGGAAATGGGGCACAAATTGTGCTTCATCACCCTTTGGAGCCAATGCTTTGGCATCGGATGCTCCTGCTGGCCGATTGACATAGTCGCACTGGAAAACAACGGCTTCGTCTTTGATGTCTGTCATGACGATATTGCTGATGTAGAGTTGGCTGGTCTCACCGCCACGGCCTACACCGCTCTTGAAGCGCAAACCGGTATCTGTTCCGGCAAAACGGCAGTTGCGTGCCACTACACGACGCACACCGGCTGCTGTCTCACTACCCAGTACAAAGGCTCCATGTGCGTGATATACTGTGTTGTTTTCTACCAGAATGTCTTCACATCCTGATACAGCAGAAGCTTTGGGACGTCCGCTCTTCAGGCAGATACCGTCGTCGCCCACATTGACAGTGGAATTGACAACCAGCACACGTTGACAGTCGGAGAGGTCGATGCCGTCGCCATTCTGTGCATTCCAAGGGCAACGCACGGTGATGCCGTCGATGATGATGTCTGAAGAATAGCATGGATGTACGTGGAATCGGGGCGAGTTTTGGAAGGTAACGCCTTGGAACAAAACTCTTTTGCATTTTTCAAATCTCACAAGGTCGTTGCGCATCTGCTCCTGTGCTACGGGCGATTTGGCAATGTCAGGATAGCTGTTGCGCATCTGCCAAGGATACCAGAGTGTGCCATCTTTCATCTCCTGTCCGCCCATACTCTTAAACTGGCTCCATTCTGTATCGCTTACTTTTGATCGCTTTACGGGACGCCATTGGGCACCGTTGCCGTCAATGATACCTTCTCCTGTAATGGCAATGTCAGTACGTTTCTCGGCACGGATGCATGGATATACTCTCCGGGCTTTGGTATCTGCATCGCGATAGATGCTTTTGTCAGGTGAGAAATAGATGATGGCATTCTTTTCCAAATGCAGATCGATGTGGTCTTTCAGTTCGATAGGACCAGTCAGCCAAACGCCTGTTGGTACTATGAGGTGTCCACCGCCTTGTTGTGCCAACTTGTCGATGGCATTCTGGATGGCTTTGGTGCAGAGGGTAACACCGTCGCCTATTCCGCCTGCCTCTGTCAGCGTGATGCTTCGGCTGGGGATGTTGACCTGTTGTGGTTGGTTTAACGTGACTGGAGTCTGGTTGTAATACTTCTGATAATCTTGCGCTGACGATAGTGCTGGCATGCAGAGTGCCAACAAAGTCAGCATAGATGTGATAGTTTTTTTCATACTTTTTTTATTTGTTTATAGTAGTGCTTATTTTCTTATTGTTGTTCTTCTAACGTTGTAGCTGTTTGTGCCACAACAGGGAGGATCAGGATGAAACGCGCTCCGGTAGTATAGTTGGGGTCGAGTGTGATTGATCCGCCCAGTTTGGTAGCAATGGTATGGCAGATGTAGAGTCCCAATCCGGCACCTTGTTTGTTAGAATCGAGTTTGACGAATCTTTCAAACAACTTCTTATGATGTTTAGGTGCAATACCATATCCTGTATCGGTGACGCAGAAAGCGATACTGTCTGTTCCTTGGTCATTTTTTATCTTGCGACATTCCAAAAGGATACTTCCCTTCGTGGTATTCTTAATAGCGTTGGCAAGCATTTCATTGATGGCCTGTAAAGTGCGGTGACGGTCAGTCTCTATAGTGTCGGTTTCCTGCTATTGCCTTTTCGCATAGTTCGTTTACGTTGGTCTCTTCTATCTTCAAATACAGAATAGGTGTGTGGTATGTCGGCTCCTAATTGGTGAATGGCAGATCACCGCATAGTAAAAAATGTTATTTCCCCGCTTTAGCACATTCGGCACAGATGCCTTTTACGATATATTCCGCCTCTTCCATTACAAAGCCATCGGGTAGTGGAACATGGGGTATGCGTATGCTTGTCAGACAATAGGTGCGGTTGCATTTGCGACAAGTCAGATGAACATGGCCGTCACACTGTCGGGTATCGTCAAAATGGCAGACGCAATATTTCTGCATGCCCGTTCCATCGTCAATATCATGGAGCAGATGCACACTGGCAAAGAGGGTGAGTGTGCGAAACAGGGTGGAGCGATCAACTGTAGGCAGGGCCTTTTCAACATCTGCCAGACTAAAAGCATCACTGAAACCATGGCGTATGGTGCGCCATACCATCAAGCGTACGGCTGTGACACGGATGCCGGCATTGTCGAGTGACTGTTCGTCGGAGATTTCAAGGTGGTGCATACAGTTGTGATGAATAAAGAATAACGGAAGCCTAAGCTGTCAGCTGTTATGAAAATAGCTGTGACTCAGGCTTCCGTTTATAGAGTTATACTAAATGTTCGATAAGGTCTGCGCGTTCACCGGGCAGCATGTCAATGACTGGCAGTTCAACCATGGTGTAGCAACCGGGTTGCTGACGCATGGAGGCACGAGCCACATTGACCAATACCTGAGCAGTGAGCGCAGGGTTGTTGATGCTCATATCGAATTCGAAACGCTGGTTCTGAGTCTTTCCACTTACACCTTTGCGCACAAGATGTACGCCATGACCCATATCGCGAACAGCATCCACTGATTCAACGGCAAAGACGTGTGTCTCATCGTTGGCAAAGTATGGATCGGCTTTAATGGCAGCTGTCACCTCATCAAGCTTGGCACCGTCTTCCAATTCTACATATACCATGCGGCGATGTATGCCCTCGCCCAAAGGAATAGTCATAGAGAGTGCATTCTTTACACCCGCTTTCGAACGAACGCATACAGAGTGTCCCATAGACATTCCTGGTCCGAAATTGGTATAGGTCAGACCTTTTGGTGCGAGGCTCTGCATGAGCATACGTACGATAGAGTCAGATCCTGGATCCCATCCCGCAGCAATCACACTGACGGTACCGGTTTTCTTGTTAACCTCCATCAGTCTTTCGCGATAACCACGGATATTGGTATGTATATCAAACGAATCGACGGTGTTGATGCCCAGAGGCAGAATCTGCATGGCATGTTCTTCACATGATCGAGTAGGAGTGGCAAGAATGGCTACATCTACATCTTTCAGTTCCTTGATATCCTTGACCACAGGGTATGCAGCCAGTTCTGCGGGTTTGTTGTCTGCTCCGTTTCTGCGGACGATTCCTGCAATCTCGAAGTCTTCAGCGGCTTCAAGAGCTTCTACGGCGTATTTGCCGATGTTGCCGTAACCAACTACGGCAGCGCGAATTTTCTTCATGTTTGTATCTTGTTTTGAGTTGTCTTATTGTCTGTCTGTGTGCAAAATTACACTTTTTGCATGAGAATCGTTACAGTTTGGCGGAATATTTTTCTTCTCTGACCTTCAATTCTGACAATTTGAAGATTTGTGGGCGTCTCACACAATAAATCGTCACCAACAAGCGTTATAACTATTGTATTAATACAAAATTATAAGTTATGATAGATTATATTAAAGGCGAACTGGCAGAGCTCAGTCCTGCCTCAGCCACTGTTGAGGCTGCCGGTGTGGGCTATGCCATGAGCATATCGCTCACCACGTATAGTGCGATACAGGGAAAGAACACCGTGAAACTCTATGTCTATGAGGCTATCCGCGAAGATGCTTATGTGCTCTATGGATTTTCAGGTAAGAAGGAGCGCGAGATGTTTCAACTGCTTATTACTGTTAGCGGTGTGGGGGCAAATACAGCCCGAATGGTGCTGTCATCGATGAGTGTGGCAGAATTGTGTGCAGCGATCTCCACCGGTGATGAGCGACTTATCAAGAGCATCAAGGGTATCGGACTGAAAACTGCCCAACGTATCATTGTTGATCTGAAAGATAAGATAGTAGCCTTGGGCATTGCCGACGAACTGCCTGCTGGCGGATCGGTAGCTGTCGCTGTTGATACTGCTGTCAGAGACGAAGCAGTGGCAGCCCTTACTATGTTGGGATTCTCGCCTGCTCCTACGCAGAAAGTCGTGGTGCAGATATTGAAGGATCAGCCCGATGCGCCAGTGGAGCAGGTTGTGAAACTGGCATTAAAACAAATCAAATAAACAAAACAAGAAGCGATTGACGTTTAGGGTAGGTCATATCGTCATGGTGATGCTGAGCATTGGTGCTTTTGCCATGGCTCAACAGCACAAGCAGGCACCGTTGGAAGTACCGACGGTGCCGTTGCCCGTTGTTGCCGACAGCGTGGTCGATAGTGTGGTAAAGCCCCGATGGACTCCGCAGCGCACCGCCCCCAGGTTTGTTGCCGACCTCGACACCATCCCCCTTGACCTTCGTATGCCGCGCAATATTGCGCTCCAGGTGGACTATGACGACACCGCCAATACTTATGTTGTAGGCCAGAAGATGGGAGGGCGCTATCTGACTACTCCCCTGCTGATGTCCCCTGATGAGTATGGACAGTGGTCGCTCAAACGAAGGATGGGCACCTTCTTTCGCCAGAAGAATGCCGAAAATGTGGCAACCAAGGGGAAGAACAAGTTTGATTTTGCCGACATGCATTTTGATCTCGGTCCAGCCGACAAGATATTTGGTCCCGGTGGTGTGCGCATCAAGATGATGGGAACGGCAGAACTGAAACTGGGTGGCAATATCAAGAATATCGACAATCCGTCGTTGCCAGTACGCAATCGCCGAACAAAATCCATAGACTTTGACGAGAAGATCAACCTTAATGTGACGGGAAAGGTAGGTGATAAGTTGAATATGAACCTCAACTACAACACCGATGCCACTTTCGACTTCGATACCAAGAATATCAAGTTGCGTTATGAGGGAAAGGAAGATGAGATCATCAAACTCATTGAGGCAGGCAATATCACCTTCCCTTCGCAAAACTCACTGATCAAGGGTGCATCGAGCCTCTTCGGCGTACGTACCGATATGCAGTTTGGACGGTTGAAACTGCAGACCGTCTTTTCGCAGAAGAAATCATCAACCACAAGTGTCTCATCAAAGGGAGGCGTACAGCTGACACCTTTTGAAATCAATGTGGCAGATTATGAAGAGAATCGTCACTTCTTCCTTGCCCAGTATTTTCGTGAACGCTATGATGCCGCCATGCAACAGTTGCCCAATCTCACTACAGGCATCCAAATTACAAGAGTGGAGGTGTGGGTGACCAACAAGACGGGTACTACCGCCAATACTCGCAATATCATAGCCCTTGCCGATCTTGGTGAGAGTCGTTCGACGCGCTGGGGTAGTGGCGGAACCGTTTCTTCTGTTCCTGCCAATACCGCCAATGGCGAATATCAAGCCATGACCACCGACTATGTCGCAGCACGTCAGTCGGAACAAACGACGACGGTGCTTGATGGAGTGCCTCAGTTTACGGGCGGTAGCGATTACGAGAAACTCTCTTCCGCCCGTCTGCTCAATAGTTCGGAATATACAGTCAACAGTGCCCTTGGCTATATATCGCTCCATACTACCTTACAACCCGATCAGGTGCTTGCCGTAGCTTTCGAATATACCTCAGGCGGTCGGGTTTACCAAGTGGGTGAATTCGCATCCGACCACACCAATACTTCAGAAGCGATATTCGTTAAATCGCTGAAGAATACCAGCAACCATCCGATGCAGCCCAACTGGCGGTTGATGATGAAGAATGTGTATTATCTGGCATCTCAGGTGGAGCGTACTAAGTTTCGTCTCGATATCAAGTATCAAAGCGATACTACTGGTGTATGGCTCAACTACATCCCCGTGCAGCAGGTTAAAGATACTCCCCTGTTGCGGGTATTGGGATGCGACCGTCTTGACAACAACAATCGCCCCAATAGTAATGGTTATTTCGATTATGTTGAGGACTACACCGTCGGCGACGGCCGTGTATTCCTGCCAGCAGTCGAACCCTTCGGCCAGACCTTGCGTCGCTATCTCACCTCTCATGGTGTCAGTGCCGATGAGGCTGAACGCTATGTGTTTGCCGAACTCTATGACACCACCCGAACGGCAGCACGGCAGATGGCAGAGAAGAATAAGTATATGCTTGTCGGTCAGTATCGGGGAACGTCAGCCAATGTCATCTCGCTCGGTGCTTATAATGTGCCGCAAGGGTCGGTGGTGGTGACTGCCGGCGGTGTGGTACTGACTGAAGGATCAGACTATAGTGTTGACTATGCTGTGGGTGAGGTGACCATTCTCAACCAGAACATTATCGATGCCGGCACCAATGTCAATGTATCGCTGGAGAGCGATACCGACTATGGCATGCAGCGCAAAACCATGTTAGGACTCAACTGGCAGTATGACGTCAGTAAGGCATTGCAGTTGGGCGGCACATTACAGTATCTGACCGAGCAACCGCTGACCTCGAAGGTGACCATGGGTAGCGAACCGCTGCGCAACATGTTGTGGGGACTCAACATCAACTGGCGACAGGAGAGTCAATGGCTCACCAATATGCTCAACCGTCTGCCCTTCCTCCATTGCACAAAACCCTCGCAACTCTCTTTTACTGGCGAGTTCGCCCAACTCTTGGCAGGTCAGGCAGGCGGCACGCAGAGCCATGCCTCGTATATTGATGATTTCGAGAATGCCAAAAACGGCATTGACGTCAGCGACCCCAAGGCATGGGTGATATCGAGCGTGCCGAGCATGTTTCCCGAACATGCCGACCGCGACTCAGTGACAAGTGGTTTCAACCGTGCCTTGCTGGCATGGTATAATATCGATCCTATCTTCACCTATCGCTCGTCGTCGCTCACCCCCAGCCATATCAAGAGCGACCTCCAGCAGTTGTCTAACCACTATGTGAGATCAGTCTATGTTAGCGAACTCTATCCCAACCGTCAGCAGAGCACTTACAGTGGTGTGACAGCCACGCTGCCCATCCTCGATTTGGCTTATTATCCCGAAGAGCGCGGAGCCTACAACCTCACTACCGACCTCACCGCCGATGGACACTTGCGCAATCCGCAACAGCGATGGGGAGGCATGATGCGCCGCCTGGATACCAATGATTTCGAAACCGCCAATATCGAATATGTGGAATTTTGGTTGCTCGACCCCTTTATCTATGCCGACCGCGATGGCGGTGCTGCTGATTACGGTGGCGACCTCTACATCAATCTTGGTGAGGTGAGTGAGGACGTCTTGCGCGACGGCAAGAAATTCTCGGAGAGCAATATGCCTGTTGACGGACAGGGATCGTTCATCCGCACAGCATGGGGTAAGGTGCCCCAGCAGCCGACAGAGACCTACGCCTTTGCTACAACAGCCGGAGCACGCCTCAAACAAGATGTGGGACTCAACGGACTGACTGATGAAGAGGAACGCTCCCAACCAGCGTATGTCCGCTTCTTAGAAGGTGTGCAGGTCAATGACAGTGTGCGTGCCGCCATCCATGCCGATCCCGCAAACGACAACTACCACTTTTACCGTGGTCGCGATTACGATGAACGCAAGACCTCCATCCTTGAACGCTATAAGCGAATCAACATGCCGCAAGGCAATTCGCCCGATTCCGACAGTCAGACCGAAGGCTATGATACCAGCTATAAGACCACGCCCGATGTGGAGGATATCAATCAGGACTATACGCTCAACGAATACGAACGCTATTACCAGTATCGTGTCAGCATACGCCCAGAGGATATGCGCCTGGGATATAACCATATCACCGACATTCGCGAGGCAACGGTGCCGCTGCGCAACGGAACGAGTGAAACCGTCCGGTGGTATCAGTTTCGCATTCCCCTCAGCCAGTATGACCAGCGGGTGGGCAATATCAACGACTTCACCAGCATCCGCTTCATGCGCATGTTTCTCACCCAGTTTCGCCGCCCGGTGGTGTTGCGCTTCGGTTCTCTCGATTTGGTGCGTGGCGAATGGCGCATCTATCAGCAACCCCTGACCAATGGCGCGACTACAGGAACCATCGAGGTCAGTGCGGTGAATATTGAGGAAAACAACGACAAGCGTCCCGTCAACTATGTCCTGCCGCCAGGCATCAGTCGTGTAACCGACCCCTCCCAACCTCAACTCGTGGAAGACAACGAGCAGGCGATGAACCTCGTGGTGCGCAATCTCGCACCCGCCGAGTCGAAGGCGGTCTATAAGAACACTATGCTCGACCTGCGCCGGTACAGGCATCTGCAGATGTTTGTCCATGCCAACCACCTCATCGATGATGCCACAGACTTGCAACATGGCGATTTGGCAGTATTCGTGCGGTTGGGTAGCGATTATAAAAACAACTATTATGAGTACGAGATACCGCTGACGCTGACCCCCGATCGCAACGACTACAACAAATACAGCATCGACGATCGCAGGGCTGTGTGGCCAGAGGCTAATATGCTTGATGTCAACCTCTCCGACTTTACCCGTCTCAAGCGACAGCGCAACAAGTCAAGGGCACAGGGTGGGACTGTGTTCACGCAAATCTACTCAGAGCCCGATGCCAGCCATACCGGTTGCACGGTAAGCATCCTCGGCAATCCGTCGCTCGGTGAGGTCAGAACGCTGATGATCGGTGTGCGCAACAAGTCGGGCACGCAAAAGTCGGGAGAGGTGTGGGTCAATGAGCTCCGTCTGCGCGACTTCAACGACAATGGAGGCTGGGCTGTGAGTGGCGCCATGAATATGCAACTCTCCGATGTGGGGACGGTCAATGTCAGTGGAAGGATGATGACCAGCGGATTTGGCGGACTCGAAGAGAGCGTGTTACAGCGCTCCACTGACGATTACAAGACCTATTCAGTCACCGCCAGTATCGAACTGGGACGCTTCTTCCCCGACAAAGCCAAGGTGTCGGCACCGCTATACTATTCGGTGACGAAAGAGGAAACCCGTCCGAAATACAATCCGCTCGATACTGACCTGACCCTCGACGAGGCACTCGATGCCGCAGCCAACAAGCAGGAGCGCGATTCCATCGAGCGTATCGCCGTCACCCGCACCACCAATACCAATCTGTCGCTGTCTAATGTGCGTGTCGGCATCCGTTCAAGAAAAGCCCCCATGCCCTACGACCCTGCCAATTTCTCGTTCTCCTACAGCCACTCCCACCGCCAGACCAGTGGCGAGACCACGGTCTATGAGAAGGAAGATCAGTGGCGTGGTGCTTTCAACTATGTCTATGAACCCGTGGTGAAGCCCTGGGTACCGTTCCGTAAAATCAAGGGCCGCTCCCAATGGGCGCAATATCCCAGACAGTTAGGAGTGAACTGGCTACCGCAGAGCATCTCGTTCAATACCGAGATGCTGCGCAACTACTACGAACTGCAAGAGCGCGACATGGAGAGCATAGGCGGCCAACAGCTACCCCTAACCTTCAGTCAGCAGTTTCTGTGGAATCGCGAGTTTGCCGTACGCTGGGATCTCACCCAGCGCCTCCACCTCGATTTCCAGTCTGCCACCCACGCACAGATAGAAGAACCCTACACCCCCGTCAACAAAGACCTCTATCCCGAACAGTATCAGGCATGGAAAGACTCGGTATGGCAGAGCATCCGCCGCTTTGGCGAACCGCTCGACTATCAGCAGCGCTTCTCAGCTACCCTGCAGTGGCCACTCAGCCTGTTGCCCGTCTTCGACTGGGTGACCGGCACTGCCAAGTACGACGCCCACTATAGTTGGCTGCGCGGCACAGAACTCGACGACGGTACCAGTCTGGGACATACCATCACCACCAACCGACAGGTCAGCCTCTCTGCCACATTCAATATGGAGACCCTCTATAACCACGTGCCCTTTCTGCGCCGCCTCAATCAGCAGCGTGCCAAATGGCAGACTGTCGGCAGACAGCCGACAGTGCGTGGCAGAATTGCGGCAAAGAGGCCGCAGCCGAAGAGCAGAGAAGAGCGCATCCTGCCCAAAAACCAAGGTACGTGGCAACGCGAAGTCAGACTGTCGGCAGACACCGTTACCATAGTGACCCACGACAAGGCCACGCGCCGACTCATTGTCACCGCACGCACTCGCGACGGGCGCACTTACCCCCTGCGCTATAAGCTGCTTGACCGCCGCCAGTTGCGCATCGACTCTCGCGACACCGCCACTATCCTGCTGTCGGTAGCCGAGCGTCCACCCTTAGACCGCCAGTGGTGGTATCGCTCCCTGCAGTCAGCCACCCAGGTACTCATGATGGTGCGCTCCGCCAGTCTCACTTATCGAGACGACTACTCGCTGTCGGTGCCCGGCTTCCTTCCCACCATAGGTGATGTTTTCGGACAGCGAGGCGGTCACCTGATGGCACCTGGTCTCGCCTTCGCCTTCGGCACGGTAGATGATACCTATGTCAGTCGAGCCCTCGACCGCGGATGGCTGCTCACAGTCGATAGCATAGCATCGCCAGCCACTGCCAACCACACCACCGACTTGCAGTTGCGCGCCGTGCTGGAACCCCTGCGCGGGTTGCGCATCGACCTCCATGCCAGTCGCACGCACACACGTGCGCGTACCATACAATATATGTATTCCGGCATGCCCACCACGCTGAGCGGATCATTCTCTATGACCACCCTGTCGCTCAAGTCGGCACTGGAATCCACGGGCAGTGCCACAGGCGGATACCGATCCGCTTCGTTCAGCCGCTTCTGTCGGTCGCTCGAAGGCTATCGGCAGCGAGCCGCCGCGGCCTACGGTAGTGTGCCCGATGCCTATCATGCCACCGTCATGATACCCGCCTTCCTCTCCGCCTATACCAGCAGTGGAGGTAGTGGCAGCTTCTTCCCCTCGCTGGCATCGATGCTGCCCAATTGGACCGTACGCTATACGGGGCTCTCTGCGCTGCCATGGGTGGCAGACCATTTCAAGAGCATCACGCTGTCACACGCCTATCGGAGCATCTATGCCGTAGGCAGCTACTCCGCCACCAATGCTGCCACGCTTGCCGACTATAGTGTGCCGACTGTCAGTCTGAACGAAGCTTTCTCGCCATTGCTCGGCATCGACGTGTCGCTGCACAACGACCTCAGTGTGAAACTCGAATACCGCACCACGCGCATTGTCAGCCTATCCACTACGAGTGTCCAGATCAACGAGAGCCGTTCCAACGACTGGGTGCTGGGCATGGCATATACCATCAGCGACTTCAACCTCTTCGGCACCGCCGGCAATCGTAGGGTGAGCCGCGCCCAGCGCAGCCAGCGCCAACAGCCCGACAGTCAGAAGAGTGTCAAGACAGGTGTCAACCACGACCTCTCGTTGCGTCTCGACCTCTCGTTGCGTCGTCAGGCATCCCTCTCTCGCGATATTGCTACCGCTACGAGTGCCGCCAACAGCGGCAATACCGCCCTCCGCCTGTCTTTTGTGGCAGACTATACTTTGTCGCGCCTGCTCACCCTCAGCGCCTACTACGATCGGCAGACCAACACCCCCTTGCTGTCATCAGCAAGCTATCCAACCACTACCCACGATTTCGGACTGTCGCTTAAAGTCAGTCTGTCGAGGTGAGGGCGAATGGCAACTCCGCTTTCGCGTACAGTTATTTTAGTTTTCAAGAAATTTCGACCACACGACCACGGATATTTGCAATGTTCTATCTGTTAGTGTCTTATGGTGTGGTCGAAAACCTAAATCATGGGATTACGACCACACTTCGACCACAGAATGGCGTAAGCATATCTGCGATGCTCATATCTATCCATAAAAATAACAATTGTCATTCAGAAATAAAACTGATCGGTATTTGGAAATAACGTTTAATAGAGGTCCTGTCCAATGTTTGATAAAGGTATTTTCAACGTTTGATAAAGGTGTTTTCAACGTTCGAAAAAGGTGTTATCCAACGTTTGACAATGGTGTTATCCAACGTTTGACAATGGTGTTATCTAACGTTTGACAATGGTATTGTCTAACGTTTGACAAAAATATTATCAAGGTTTGAAAAAGCGCTGACAAACTCAAATACCCCACTTAGACATAGATATATATGCTTGTTCAGAGATTTATGATGCTGATAGATGGCAATCCGCGTGGTTGAAGAGCTGATGAAGTGTGGTCGAAGCGGTGGTCGAAGTGTGGTCGAAATTTAAGGATTCGACCACCACTTAAAGTTCTAAACCACTGCGTGTTAGGTTGACGTTGTGGTCGAGTGGTCGAAATTTTTTGAAAACTAAAATAACTGTATCTGAAAGCGGTGCTGTTGATTCACCGCTCTCTTTCATCAACTAACCGAGGAACAACAGCGTGAATAGTCGTTTACCGACGACAGTCTTTCGTGTACGCGTATGTATCGCGCTGTGTATCATCAAGGTGCACAAAGTGCATTGCAGACTCGGTCTTGGAATCGTCGTGCGTTGCTGGTGTGCATGACACCTTGGTTGATGATGGAGAAACACAGGCGATGGTCGTTGGCAGCGGTGCAATAGCCAGCCAGTGCCGATACGCCTTCGAGTGTTCCGGTCTTTGCCTTGACATTGTCGGCGGCAAACGAGCCGCGCATGCGGTTGCGCAAGGTGCCATCGCTGCCCGCCACAGGGAGCGAGGGCAGAAGATGGAGATAGACCGTGCTGTTGCGGTAGGCATAGCGCAGGAGGCGCACCTCAAGGTCTGCAGAGAGATAGTTGTAGAGCGACAGTCCACTGCCGTCGGCTATGCGGTAGGGACGATGGCCCAGTCCTACCTTGGAAATCAACCGCTTGACAATGGCGGCGGCATCCTTGGCGCGCGCAGGGCGGTGGCCCTGATGGGCTGCCAACTGGTAGAACATGGCTTCGGCATAGAAATTGTCGCTCTGCTTCATCATGCGTAACAGTATCTGGTCGATGCTGTGGAAACGTGAACAGAGGTGGAAGGCGCTGTCGGGCAGTGTGCCGTCGGATATGCGCACATCGAGCACCACTCCGTCGTCAACGAGCTGGCGGATGAAGCGATCGACAAACTGCGTGTTGCGACCGATGGTCAGTGGCGACAGCGGCGGATTGTCGTCGTCCCAACACCATCCCTCGCCCAAGAGGTCGGCATCCTTCATGCTGCGGTCTGCCACGATGCTGCCGCGGATCGTGTCTACGCCCATGCAGCGGATACTCTCCACGAAGGCATTCATGTCGTCAATGTTGAAACGCGGATCGAAACCGCCCACGCAGTAGAGATCGCCCGTCAGGGTGTGGTCTTCTACCTTTCCAGTATAATAGAGTTGGGTGCGAAATTGGTAGGAGCCGCCCAACTTGTCGATGGCGGTGATGGCGGTGAGAAGCTTCATGGTCGATGCTGGACGCAACATCTGATGCTCGTTCACCTTATATAATATAGAGTCGGCTGTCAGGTCATAGACCTCCAGACCCACAGTGCTGGTTTCAAACATAGGGTGGCGGAGCAGCGAGTCGAGGCGATACTGGATGTTCCGCGGCCATGGCAGTGCCACATCGATGGTATCGACCTGAAAGGTATCGGGCTCCTCTGTTTCCTGGGCAGAAGCAGCCACTGCTACCCACAATAATAACAATATAATCTTAATCTTACTCATAATATGGGTGCAAAATTACAAAATAATATGGTTTGATGGTCGATTTTCCATAAGAAATTAGTATTTTTGCACCAATATTATAACGAAACGTTATGGTTTATAAGTACGATTATCTCATAATAGGTGCAGGTGTGGCAGGTATGAGCTACGCCCTGAAGATAGCACGTGCCAATAAGGGACGCGTCTGTATGATTTGCAAAAGTTCGCTCGACGAGGCCAATACCTCGTTTGCGCAAGGTGGTGTTGCCTCTGTCACTAATCTGAAAGTGGATAACTTTGAAAAGCACATTGAAGATACAATGATAGCCGGCGACTACATCTCCGACCCTAAGGCCGTGGAACAAGTGGTGCGTAATGCACCGTCACAGATTGAAGAACTCGTCAACTGGGGAGTCAATTTCGACAAGAAAGACGGGCACTTTGACCTGCACCGCGAGGGAGGCCATTCTGAATTCCGTATTCTCCACCATGCCGACGATACCGGTGCGGAGATACAGCGAGGACTGATGGAGGCGGTGCGCAACAATCCTAACATAGATATCAAAGAGCACCATTTTGCCGTGGAGATCATCACCCAGCATCATCTTGGTGTGCGCGTCACCCGACGGTCACCACACATCCAGTGTTACGGAGCATACGTGCTCAATCCCGACACAGAGAAGGTAGATACCTATTTGGCGAAAATCACCGTGATGTGTACCGGTGGATGCGGAGCGGTATATCTCACCACGTCGAACCCCGTGATAGCCACTGGCGATGGTATCGCCATGGTTTATCGCGCCAAAGGTACGGTGGCAGATATGGAGTTCGTGCAGTTTCACCCCACCGTACTGCATAATCCGAAAGAGACACACCCTGCCTACCTCATCACCGAGGCGATGCGAGGCTATGGCGGCATACTGAAACTGCCCAACGGCGAGACCTTCATGGAGAAATACGACGAAAGGCTGTCGCTCGCACCACGTGACATCGTGGCACGCGCCATAGACAAGGAGATGAAGATACACGGACTGGACCACGTCTGTCTTGACGTGACCCATAAGCCCGCAGAAGAGACGCGCCACCATTTCCCCAATATCTATCAGAAGTGCCTGTCGATAGGTATCGACATCACCACCGACTACATCCCCGTGCGCCCTGCAGCACACTATATGTGTGGAGGCATCAAAGTAGATCTCAACGGACAGTCGAGCATTGAACGGCTCTATGCCCTTGGTGAGTGTTCATGCACCGGACTGCACGGCGGCAACCGACTGGCAAGCAACTCGCTCATCGAGGCGGTGGTCTATGCCGATGCCGCTGCCAGACACTCGCTGCAGCATATCGACGAATACGACTATAATACCAATGTGCCGGAGTGGAACGACGAGGGCACTATGACCAACGAAGAGAAAGTGCTCATCACGCAATCGGTCAAGGAAGTGACGCAGATCATGTCCAACTATGTGGGCATCGTGCGCTCTGACCTGCGCCTGCACCGGGCATGGGACCGACTCGACATGCTCTATGAGGAAACCGAACGGCTCTTCAAGCGCGTCAAGGCAAGTAGGGACATCTGCGAACTGCGCAACATGATCAATGTGGGATATCTCATCACACGATGGGCGTTGGAACGCAAGGAGTGCAGAGGTCTCCACTATACCACCGACTATCCGTTGCATGCCTACGACAAGAAATAATATGCAAATAATTTGCAGTATTCAAAATTTCTTGCTACATTTGCCTCTGATTACTAACTAAGAATGCTAAGACATGCTGCACATCGCACTGCCCGACAATAAGACAAGGAGACTGACCTTCTATCTGGCTATGGAAGAATACGTGGCCAGACACCTGAAGGCTGCCGACTGCTTCTTTATCTGGCAGGTGGAGCCCACCGTGATATTCGGCAAAAACCAGTTGATCGACAACGAGGTGAACCTTGATTTCTGTCGCCGCCATAACATACAGACCTACCGCCGTAAGAGCGGTGGGGGCTGTGTGTATGCCGATATGAACAACCTGATGCTGTCGTATATCACCGACGACGAAGGGGTGGGATTCACCTTCAACAAGTATATGGGCATGCTGGTCACGATGCTCCATCGGTTGGGCGTCGATGCCAAAGCCAATGGGCGCAACGATGTGATGCTGGGCAACAGAAAACTGTCGGGCAGCGCATTCTATCGCATACCGGGCCGGAGTATCCTGCATAGCACCCTGCTCTACGACACAGATATCGTCAACATGGTGGGGGCTATCACACCGGGAGAATTGAAACTACTCTCAAAGGGGGTGGAGAGCGTACGCCAGCGCATTGACTTGCTCAAAAACCATATCACTCTCAATGTTGACGAACTCAGAGAGTTTGCCATCAAGCACTTCTGCGACGAGACCTATTGCCTCGGAGAGAAAGAGATTGAAGAGATAGAACATATCGAAGAGGAATATCTCACCGACGATTTCATCTACGGCAACAACCCACGCTACACCGTGGTGAAGCACAAGAGGATAGAGGGCGTAGGAGAATTTGAGGTGAGAATCGATATGCGACATAATGTCATACACGATGTCAACCTGATGGGGGACTACTTCCTCATCGGCGATCTCGACAACGGACTGCTCAAAAAACTGCGGGGTGTTCCGCTTACCAGAGAGTCTATCAGATGTATTCTCCCTGACCGGATAGACGACATCATCTACAACCTTGAGAAAGAGGACTTCGTCAACCTACTGGCAGGTTGAGCAAAATACTAAAAACCCAATAACAACAATATATAAATATTCAAACAGCCTATGAACAACAAACGCACCTGTCTTTACGACAAACACGTGGCACTGGGCGCTCTCATTTCGCCCTTTGGTGGGTTCGACATGCCCATACAGTATTCCAACATCACTGACGAACACCAAGCTGTGCGTCAACATTGTGGTGTGTTCGACGTGAGCCACATGGGCGAAGTGCTCGTCAGCGGTACAGACGCTGAGCGCTACGTCAACCACATCTTCACCAATAATGTGGAAGGTCTTGCTGTCGGCAAAATCCTATATGGCATGATGTGCTATGAGGATGGCGGAGTGGTCGATGACCTGTTGGTATATAAGATGGCGGACGACCGCTTTTTCCTGGTCATCAATGCTGCCAATATCGACAAAGACTGGGCTTGGATCCAGTTGCAAGCCGAGGGGTTCAACGTGATACTCGACAATCAGAGCGACTACTACGGACAGTTGGCAGTGCAGGGGCCGGAAGCGGAGCGCATCATGGAAGAGATACTCAATCTGCCATGCAGCGAACTGACTTTCTACACCTTTAAGACCATGGGCGACGTCATCGTGTCGCGCACCGGATATACCGGTGAGGATGGCTTTGAGATATATGCCACTCCCGATTATATCAACCAGTGTTGGGATAAACTGATGGCTGCCGGCGTGACACCTTGCGGACTGGGATGCCGCGACACCCTGCGCTTCGAAGTGGGACTGCCGCTCTACGGTGATGAACTGTCTGCCGAAATCACTCCTATCATGGCTGGACTGGGCATGTTTGTCAAACTCGATAAAGAGGAGTTTGTGGGACGTGACGCCCTTGCCAAGCAGAAAGCTGAAGGTGTAGCCCAGAAACTCGTGGGTATAGAACTCCAAGACAAAGCGATTCCCCGTCATGGCTATACCGTGATGAAAGACGGACAGCCCATCGGTACTGTGACGACAGGATACCATACCATCTCTACCGACAAGAGCGTATGTATGGCACTTATCGACAGCCAGTATGCGCCACTCGGCACAGAACTGGAAGTGCAGATTCGCAAAAAGGTGTTCCCTGGAACCGTGGTCAAGAAGCGCTTCTACGACAAGCATTACAAGAAATGAGAAAATATATACAATAACTAAAAAGAACTATACGATTATGGCAAAAGTAATTGAAGGACTCTATTATAGCGAGTCACACGAGTATGTACGTGTTGAAGGTAACACCGGTTTTATCGGTATCACAGACTATGCACAGAACGCACTGGGCAATGTGGTCTATGTGGATATGCCCGATGTTGACGATGAGATAACAGCAGGTGAAGACTTCGGTGCGGTAGAGAGCGTGAAGGCTGCCAGCGATTTGCTGTCGCCCGTAAGCGGTACTGTACTGGAAGTGAACGAAGCACTCGAAGACCAGCCCGAACTCATCAATCAGGATGCTTTCGAAAACTGGATTATCAAAGTGGAACTCAGCGATACCGGAGAACTGGATCAGCTGATGGATGCCAAGGCTTACGAGGCTTTCTGCAATCAGTGATTCACGCAAAAAGCCTATATGCCTATGTCCTATAAGTATTTTCCACATACCGACGACGACCTGCAACAGATGATGCAGCGCGTCGGTATCAGCAGTCTCGATGACCTCTATGCAGAAGTGCCGGAGGCTATCCGTTTCCGTGGCGACTATGATCTGCCTGACGAAATGAGCGAGACCGAGGTGCGCCAGGTGTTTGAACAACTGGGCGCCATGAACCGTCCTATGATGTGTTTCGGCGGCGCAGGGGTCTATGACCATTATACACCGGCGGTGATTCCCAATCTGTTGAGCCGTTCTGAACTGCTGACCAGTTATACGCCGTATCAGGCGGAGATATCGCAGGGAACGCTCCACTACATCTTCGAATATCAGTCGATGATGGCTGAACTGACGGGCATGGATATCTCCAATGCTTCCATGTATGACGGCACGACTGCCTGCGCTGAAGCCATGATGATGGCGGCGGCATCGGGAAAGAAGCAAAACCGATTCTTGGTGAGCGATACAGTCAATCCCAAGACGCTGCAGGTGATGCAGACCTATGCACACTATCATGGCATCCAGCTCGGAACTGTTGCCTCACGAGACGGTGTTACCGACCGTGAAGATCTGGAACGACAGTTGGCGGAAGGTGGTGTGGCTGGTGTTCTCGTGCAACAGCCCAACTATTTCGGCATTGTGGAGGACTATAGCGGTTTTGCCGATCTCATCCATACCAATAAGGGTCTGTTTGTCATCGATAGCATTGCTGCCGACCTCGCCCTACTGAAAACACCAGGCGAATGGGGGGCTGACATCGCAGTAGGCGATGCACAGTCGCTGGGCATCCCAATGCAGTTTGGTGGTCCATACGTGGGATATCTGTGTTGCACGGAGAAACTGTTGCGTAAGATGCCTGGACGCATCGTCGGACTGACACAGGACAACAGAGGACAACGTGCTTTTGTGCTCACGCTGCAGGCACGCGAACAGCATATCCGCCGACAGAAAGCTACATCAAACATTTGTTCTAACCAGAGCTTGATGGCGCTCTTCGTCACCATATATCTATCGCTCATGGGCAAGGAGGGACTGCGCGAAGCTGCACAGCTGTCGTATGCCGGCGCCCACTATCTGTGTGACCAACTGATAGCAACAGGTCGTTTCCAACTTGTCTATCAACAGCCTTTCTTCAACGAATTTGTGGTACGCTACGGCGGTGACCTCGACGGACTGCTCCAATGCCTTTCCGACGAAGGTATCTTCGGTGGTGTGAAAGTGGCAGACGACCAACTGATGATTGCCGTCACTGAGCAACGCACCAAGTCTGACATTGACCGTCTGGTCAGCCTTATCAACCTCTAATCCACAGCAAAGCCTTATGAACAACAAGTTATACGGAAATCTCATCTTCGAATTGTCGAAGCCTGGCAGAAAGGGCTATTCGCTGCCCAGAAACGAGTATGGCAACTATAACATGCCGGAAAGTATGCAACGACAACATCCAGCCGAACTGCCGGAATGTGACGAGCTGACCGTGGTACGTCACTATACCAATCTCTCGGCCAACAATTTCGGAGTGGATAACGGATTCTATCCTCTGGGGTCATGCACCATGAAGTATAACCCTAAAATCAATGAGGAAGTGTCTGCTATGCCACAGTTCACACGCTTGCATCCGCTACAACCCGCTGAAACGACACGGGGCGCAAAGGAAGTATGCCAACGGCTGAAGAAAGCGCTCTGTGCACTGACCGGACTGGCTGACTTTACACTCAAGCCTTTTGCTGGAGCGCACGGTGAACTGACAGGACTGATGGTAATCAGAGGGTATCATGAAAGTCGTGGTGATATGGCGCGTACCAAAGTCATCGTACCTGACTCGGCACATGGCACTAACCCAGCTTCGGCTGCTGTATGCGGACTGGAGATTGTGGAAGTGAAATCAACTGCCGACGGTCGTGTGTCACTCGATGATCTGAAAGCTATTGTAGAAGCGGAAGGCAACAATATTGCTGCCATGATGATGACCAATCCCAATACATTGGGACTTTTTGAAACTGATATCCCTGCTATTGCTAAACTCATCCACGACTGTGGCGGACTGATGTATTATGATGGCGCTAACCTCAACCCTATGCTCGGTGCATGTCGGCCGGGCGATATGGGCTTTGATGTGATGCATATCAATCTGCACAAGACATTCTCTACCCCTCACGGTGGTGGCGGTCCTGGCAGCGGTCCTGTCGGAGTGAGAAGCGGATTAGAACCTTTCCTTCCTTTTGTCAGTCCCTATGAAGCTGGCAATTTCGGAGTGGTTATGAAGGCTTATGCCTATATCCTCTCACTGGGTCGCCAACAGATCAAGATGGTTGGACCGTTGGCTACACTCAATGCCAACTATATCAAGGAATGTCTGAAGGATGTCTATCTGTTGCCTATCGACGGACTCTGCAAACATGAGTTTGTGTTCGACGGACTGAAAGACAAATCTACAGGGGTGACAACAATGGATGTGGCAAAGCGGTTGCTTGACTATGGGTATCACGCTCCGACCATCTATTTCCCATTGCTCTTCCACGAATCACTGATGATTGAACCTACGGAGAGTGAGTCGAAAGACACGATCGACGGATTCATCAGTGTGATGCGACAGATTGCAGAAGAAGCCAAGACTCAACCCGATACGGTCAAGTCGGCACCGCTCAAGACGCCTATCGGAAGAGTTGATGACGTATTGGCAGCCAAGCATCCTATTGTCAACTACAAACAGATGATTCATGACAACAACTGATCTTATCATCGTCGGTGCGGGACCTGGTGGTTACCGCGCTGCACATCTTGCCGCGCAACGGGGATTGCAGGTGGTTGTCATCGAAGCCGACCAGGTGGGTGGCACTTGCCTTAACCGTGGTTGCATACCTACCAAAACGTATGTCCACGCTCGTTCCTTCGACGAGGCTGTGGGCAGACAGCCGGAGGTGGTCACTGCATTGCGTAGCGGTGTGGAACAACTCATGGCTTCGCCAGGCATCACTCTCGTACGCGGTCGTGGTGAGTTCACCGGACCTCATACGGTTAAGGTTGGCGATGCGGAATATACCGCTCCACACATCATCATCGCTACGGGAAGTAGTTGCAAGATGATTCCTGTAGAAGGTATCGACCTTCCACAGGTGATGGACTCTACCAAACTCTTGCAGTGTCAGGAACAGCCTCGTCGCTTGTGTATCATCGGAGCTGGTGTAGTGGGCATGGAGTTTGCCAGTGTGTTCAACCGCTTCGGCACAGAGGTGACAGTCATCGAATACCTCAAGGAGTGTCTGCCTATGCTCGACAGCGATATTGCCAAACGACTCCGCAAATACCTGGAGCGCCAAGGCATCACCTTCCGCATGAAGACTACTGTCACCTCGCTCGCAGATATTGATGCTGATGCCATTCTCATTGCCACAGGTCGCAAACCCAATGTGTCGGCTGACCTTGCCGTTGCCGGCATCACCTACGACGAGCGTAAAGGCATCAGCGTAGATGAGCACTTCGAGACTAATGTCAGCGGTGTTTATGCTATTGGTGATGTCAATGGCAAACAGATGTTGGCTCATGCAGCAGAGATGCAAGGCATTCATGTGGTCAACCGACTGACGGGACATCAGGACAATATTCGTTTCGATATCATGCCTTCTGCCATCTTCACAAGTCCTGAAGCTGCGTGTGTGGGCTTGTCGGAAGATCAGTGTAAAGCCACATTGCCTGGCTACCGTTGTCGCAAAGCATTCTGGCGTGCCAACGGCAAGGCTCTGACGATGGATGCTGCCGAAGGCCTGTTGAAACTGTTGTCGGATGTTGACGACCGCATAGTGGGGTGTCATGCTTATGGTGCTCACGCGGCCGACCTGATACAGGAGGTAAGTAGTCTGATGTGTCTCAATGCTACTGTCGCTCAGTTGCGCGACATGGTACACATCCACCCAACGCTCTCTGAGGTGTTGCATGCCGCATCAGAACAGGAATAACATCATTTTACCCCAAATCAAAAGCCCCGTCAGCATGGACGGGGCTTTTGATTTGGGGTATGCTCGGCATGAGCATACAAAAAAGCTCTTATCCGGAGACAAGAGCTTTTATATGTGAATCTTATTTCAATTCTGTGATCTTCACCACCTGCATGTCGTTGTAGATGAGGTTCTCGCCAGCCATACCCCAGATGAAAGTATAGTTGGAAGTTCCTGCAGCGCAGTGCACACTCCACTCTGGATTGATAACAGCCTGTTCGTTGCCTGTCCAAATCAGACGAGTCTCCTGTGGTTCACCCATGATATGGCAAACGCTCTGTCCTTCTGGAACCTTGAAGTAGAAATACACCTCCATGCGCTTGAGGTGGGTATGAGCAGGCATTGTGTTCCATACCGATCCTGATTTGAGTTCGGTAATACCCATCTGCAACTGGCAGGTGCGCACACCAGCCACACCGTTGAGAATCATCTGATGGATAACGCGGTCGTTGCTCTCGGCAGCACTTCCTGCTATAATATTCTTCGCGTCTTTCAGACTCACCTTTTTGGTGGGATAGCTCTGATGGGCACATGCACTGTTCATATAGAACTTAGCAGGATTCTGTGCGTTCTTACTTGCCACAATGATTTCCTTTACACCCTTACCTACATAGATAGCCTCCTGGAAAGCGAGGTCATAGCGCTTGCCGTCAACCGTCACGCTACCGTCACCACCTACGTTGATGATACCAATTTCGCGATTGTCGAGCAGATTGCGACCATTGTCACTCTTGCTGAGATCCACATAGAGTGGTTCGATTGATGTGAGTTTCAGTGGAGTATCGGTTGGCATAGCACCTCCCACAAGGAAACGGTCGATGGTGGTGTAGGTCCAGTTTACTTCACCTGGTGCCATGATTTTCTCAATGAGATACTCGCTACGCAAACGCTGTGTGTCGTAGCTCTTGGCATCTCTGGGGTTTGAAGCCTGTCGCACACAATAGTTTGTGTAGCTGTTTTCTGCTTTTACTTCATAGCCTTTATACTTGCACTGTGCATTTACCGAAATGGCTGCCAGGCAAATGGCTGTAGTCATTAAAATCTTTTTCATTACTTTCTATAATTATTTAGTTAGTTGTTTACTTTCTTTTTCTCGTCAGCGATAATGCGCTTGCGGTTGATCAGCATCATGGCGAGGGTGATGACTACCAATACGGCAGCACCTATATATTTGAAATACTTCACCAGAGCATAGATGACATAACTAAACAGGGCGGACACGAAATCCATACTACCTGCAAGGAATCCTTCTGGAACATGAGCGGCATTATCTTGGGTCTGCGCATATACCGAAGCGGCGGCCTTGGTAAAATCGGGAGCCATATCGGTGATAAACCAAAGTCCTATGAGTAATGCTATAAGTCCTATGATGAAACTCTTCACCACATTACCCTTGGTATAGGGAAGCATCATGGGGAAAATATAAAACAGGCCTGCCAACGATGCAAGGGGCAGAAACTGGTTGCCTGGCAGAATTACTGCTATAACGATATAGGTAGGAATCAGAAACAAAGTACCTACCAACGCGGTGGGGTGACCGATAACGAGTGCAGGACTCATACCGATGTGGATGGTCTTGCCCTTCATCTTTTTGTTGACCACCTCTTTGGTCTTCTCTGAGATAGGCATCAGTCCGTCGATAAACAGTTTGGTGATACGGGGTATCAGTTCCATCACGGCTCCCATCGTTACGCCAAGGAAGAGAATATGCTTCACAATGCGCATCACACCATCGGTAGCGGTAGAACCTGCGGGCATGGTTGCCATAAACTGATCGAACTGGGTGATGTCGCCCCAATGGGCTACAGTGGCTATCAATGCGCCTACTACCACACCGAGTACAAGGGGTTCGCCAATAACGCCGAACTTTGACTTTAAGCCCTCGGCATCGATATTGAGTTTTGAGAATCCCGGTATTTTGTCGAGCAGCCATCCAATAGCAATGGCAAACGGTGTGAAACTCTGACAGAAAGGCTGTGGCACGGAGATGCCTGGAAGGTTGTAGTATTCCTGAAAGCGCTCTGCCGTAAGGTCTGCCATCACGAGTGTGATGATGTAGCACACGATAGCTGCAAAATACCCCCATACAAGACTCTCGCCGCACACAAAATATACCACAGCACCTATGAAAGCGAAGTGCCAGTAGTTCCATAGGTCGATATTGACAGTACGTGTGGTTTTGGTGATTACCATGAGGAAGTTAACACCGAGGCACACAGGGATGATGAGTGCACCGACAGCTGTATTGTATGCTACAGCAGCGGCAGCAGGCCATCCCATATCAAATACACTCAGGTTGAGGTTGAAGATATCCTCAACAGCCTGCAGCGGATCCTTGAAATTATTGGTAAGCAAAGCTGTAACAATACCGAGGCCCACAAATCCTACGCCCACATACAGACCAGATTTGAGTGCCTTGCCAAATTTCATGCCGATACACAGACCGATAATCGTGAAAAGAATGGGCATCATCACCGATGCACCCATTTGAATGATGTAGTTGAAAATATTCATTACTTTACTTTTTTGTTTGTTTCTAATTATAATGTACCGTGACTGGCTCATGCCACGATATTTGATTTGTAATAGTAGTATGACTGCGTGACCGATATCGTGTGCCATCTTTCATCAGCGAAGAAGCATGCCACGGGATATTATCGTATCACGAATTTTATATGCACCTGCAAAATTACTTAATCTTTTTGTAAAACTCACCTTTTATCGTTTTTAAATGCGTTTTTTCGCTTACCATACCTCTTTTTCACCCGAAATCATGCTTGCCAAAGACAAATGTCATGCCAAAAGTGTTGTGTTACACAACGTGGCTTTTTCGTTCTTGTGCGCAAGTGTCTTAAATTCCGATTGGCTATTTGCGTTAACGCGAGGTTAAATTCCAAAAGTTTATATGATGTTAAAATAGTGTTAAATCGCGTTGCCTGTCATTGAGTCTGCTGTTTTTTCTCGTTATTTGTATAAAAGACGCAGGGAAAAGCCCCAAATCGTTATCAGCAAAAACAGAATAAAGACAATGACTATGAACAAAAGATGTATCACAACAACACTGGCACTACTGCTGACAGTATTGACTGTCGCAGCAGGAACGAAGATTGTGGAAACCAAGCCACTCCAACCTTTTACTGTCCTGAATATCCTTGGTAGTGCCAAAGTGGTTTATATCCAAGGTAGCGGACATAGTGTGCGTCTGGAGGGTGACAAAGAAGAAATCGATCGCCTCGAAATCAAACAAACAGATAAGCACCTCAATATCGGTTACAAGACCACCAAGATTGGCGGCATTTATTATATGGGCAATGGATCAAACAACGGTTCGGTTACCATCTATGTTACTTCGCCTGCAATCAATGTGATCAATGTGACAGGCAGCGCAGAGGTTGAAGTCGATAAGTATAAAGTTCAAACATCCATGCTGACTATGAATGTGACAGGGTCTGGATCCATACATGTGAAAAATGCCAGCGTAGGAACTGCCACATGCAATGTAGCAGGGTCAGGTTGCATAAGTGTTGATGAGCTGCAAACTGTCAATGCTTCTCTCGTTGTGAGTGGAAGTGGTATGGTCAAGGCACAAGTGGATTGCAGTGATAAACTGAATTGCGTAGTGGCAGGATCAGGAGACGTTAGTGTATCGGGAAGAACTGCTAACTATAGTAAATCGGTCATGGGATCAGGATGTGTTAGTGACAAGAAACTGAAATATACCAATCTTAGCAATGCCACAAGATATGACGGAAAACAGTCGTATGTGATTGACAGAACAGGAAGAAGCCAAGGCAATGATACGGTGAACGGCATCGTGGCAAATCCTTAAAACTATACGACATAAGACAAGGAAGGATACTGAAGGTGAACCAACAGCAGTTTGAACATACGGCAAAACAATTGCGCATGAAGGCCTGGCAAACGGCATCGCGCATGCTGAACGATAGCGATGATGCCGACGATGTGGCGAGCGAAACAATGCTTAGGCTATGGGCTGTGCATGATACGCTACAC
This sequence comes from Prevotella sp. P3-92, assembly GCF_002251205.1. Classification (NCBI taxonomy): domain Bacteria; kingdom Pseudomonadati; phylum Bacteroidota; class Bacteroidia; order Bacteroidales; family Prevotellaceae; genus Prevotella; species Prevotella sp. P3-92. The sequence continues at coordinate 71,415 of NZ_NPJE01000058.1, forward strand.
GATGAAACACATGCCGTCAGACTGGCTGTTGTCGTGGCTCGACATACTGCTATTGACCACCAACGACGACGGCGACCATCGGTCAGTATAGACAGCGGGACAAGAGTCATTCCTCTCGATATTCCCACCACCGATACACCTGACCGGAAGATGGAATGGGAGGAAAGCGAACAATGGCTGCGACAACGCATCGAACAACTGCCACCCAGAGAAATGCAGGTGTTGAGACTCAGACAGACTGAACGACGCACCAACGCTGAGATTGCAGCACTACTGGGAATAGGCGAAGCATCTGTGGCAACCATGCTATCGGCAGCACGTCGAAAACTGTTTAATGATATCAAAGAAAGGAACCGACAATGACAAACCAACAACTCATCAATCTGCTCGAAAGCTTCATGGATGGACAAACGACAGTTGAACAGGAAACACAACTGGCTGACTTCTTCCGTCAAGCAACAGATGCCGACCGTCCCGAAGGAATCTCGAACGACGATTGGCAGGCCTATTGCGAGATGTTCCGCATGTTTGAAAACGGAATGGAAGATCATACGGCAACCATTCGTCCTGTAGGAACAGACGCTCCTGAGAAGAAACATCGCATCTTGCCACTGCGCTGGATGACGGCGGCTGCCTCGGTGGCTGTGTTGCTGGTTGGCGCACTGACACTTTGGAACCATACTACTGACCAACCGCAGCCGATAGCACAAAGTCAACCGGCCATCACTCCCGTTGAAACCGATACCGTGGCAGTGGATCGACGTCAGATACCATTAGACAGTATCACACCGCCCGCCAAAACCACTAAGCGGAAGATACGTCGACTACACAGCGTTCCACCGCCTCCTAAAGAATATCTGGCTGAGACTGGAACTACCAAGACGGTGGACAAGGCCATCAGTCAGGCTGACCTCGATGAAGCCGTGGCACAGGCAGAACTCTTGCTCCAAGCCATGCAACTGCAACAGATGGTTGAACTCAACGATAGTAAGATGCAATACCTCCAGGCTATGGATGCACTTGATGCCGAAGAGGAAGAATATGTAGAACAATAAGCAAATAACTATACAACAATGAAACAAATAATACTTACCATGGTTGCCATGTGGGCAACTGTAAGTGCCTCGGCACAGGAAACAATCCAGAATGCCTATCAAAAGGTTATTGGAAACTCGACGGTTGAACTGTTGACGCGTTCCGATTATCAGGATCGAACCGACTCGCCAACCACTTACTGTAAGTTTACGGAGTTTAAAATACCGGAGAGCAATAAAAACCTCATTAAACAAATGGAACAAGCCATGTTAAAGGATCAGGACCGTGCTTATTCCTTTTTTATAAGAAAACCTGAAGCAAAGATGAACACACTCAACACCAAGAAAGTGGTGTATGGGCCAAACAATGAGTATGGGGTGACATTGGGAAGTAATAAGTCGCATTATTACTATTCTACCTTTTTCAAGGAACCGTCTGACTCTACTCGCCGCCATGCCTATGCCTTCGTGTGGTTTAAGGAAGGAAAGGATTTCCACTGCTACTACTATCATATCTATGGTCTGACTCCAGAAGCTGCTAAAAGCGTAACGATGAACAGCCTGTCGAGTCTCGCCAAGGGAAATCGCATACGTAGCACTCTTTCTGGCAATACGCTCATCATCGAGCGCTATGACGAACAGGGCAATAAAACCCTGCAACAGGTTAGTGTGTCAGACGACAGCAAAACAGCTGACGATCTGTCGGTAGATGATGTGACTGCTAAACCGTCGAAGGTCACCAATGATGTGGAGTTTATGACTCAGTTCGGACTACTCAGAGTGGCTTTCCTCGATGCCATCAAAGACCCTAGCCAGAAAATGCTGCAGGTGGGGCTCGCTACTAAGATAGTGGCACTGTGTAAAGATCACAGCAGTCTCTTGACCTATGGCGAACGGACAACATGTAAGAATACTATTTTGGATATGACTAATATCATGAACAAAACCGTTCGCGGAGATATCTATCTTGAGGGAATGCTCAAACAAGCCATAGATTATCTCGGAAAGAAATAAACATACACAACATAAACACAAAACAATGATGAAAAGATATGTATGGGCAGCCATACTGCTACTCCTATGCCCTGTAGCGAAGGCGCAGAGCGACTCTGCTGCAGTAGCCACCGACACTACTGATGTCTATAAAAATGTGGGTTTGGGCGAACTGACCGTTAAGGCACAGCGACAAATGGTGAAGACTAAAGACGACCGCGTCAGCTATGATGTGGCTTCCGACCCTGAGGCAAAGACCAATCCGCTGATAGAGATGCTTAAGAAAGTGCCGTTTGTTACCGTCGATGCTGATGGTACGATCAAGGTCAAGGGTTCGAGTGATTTCAAAATATTCAAGAATGGCAGACCTGACCAGTCTTTTACCAACAATGCCAAGGAACTTTTCAAAGGACTGCCGGCAAGTATGGTGAAACGGATCGAGGTCATCACCGAACCTGGAGCTAAATATGATGCGGAAGGACTGGTGGGCATCCTCAATATCGTGATGGACCGACAGAGCCAGATGAAAGGACTGACGGGTACTGTCAGTTCGAACGGGACATTTGGAGATAGTGGCAATCCATACAATGGCAATCTCTTTCTTACAGCACAGACAGGCAAACTCACCATCGCGCCGTATATCGGTATGGCATTTCAGAAATGGCATCAGACAGAAACAACCGACTATGTCTATACCGACACCAACAACCGGTACCACGATGAACGGAGAACATACAATCCGGGAAGAAACATGTGGTATGGCATGGATGCCAGTCTGGAACTCGACTCCTGCAATCTCTTGACCCTGGCGGCAAGTGGATTTGCCTATCGGGTGAAAGATGATGCAATAAAAAACACCCGACTGACCGATGCTGCTGGAAATCCAATCTATAGCATGCAGATGGACAGTAGAGATGTGCTGGCGCGCTATTTCGATATCGACTTGCAACTGTCCTATCAGCATAATTTCAGCAGAAAGGGCGAACTCCTTGCCATCGACTATCTGTTTTCTACCACCCGTTCTCATAGTGACGGAAGCTTAGACCTGTCACAGTGTTTGAACTATGGGGAATATGACAGCCAGTCTTTTGACAATCATACTACCTTCAGCGAACATACCCTGCAGATTGACTATGAACGTCCGTTTGGCAAGCATCATTCATTAGATGTGGGTGGTAAGTATGTGATGCGATTCAATAATAGTGATAACCTCAGGAGGGAATACCTCAACAGCGAACTCCTACGCTCGCCAGCTACTAAGTTTGACCATAAGACCGATGTGGGGGCTGCCTATGCTGAATATAAATATCGGCTCGGTGGATTTACCCTTGCTACCGGACTGCGCTACGAGACGTCACGCATGAAGGGATCATGGCCAGACGGTTCACAAGATGATTTTAGCAGACGTTTCAACGATCTCGTTCCGTCTATTCGCACGACATGGCGCATCAATGATCAAAACTCGCTGAAACTCGCTTATACCATGCGATTGTCAAGACCGGGCATCAGTTATCTGAACCCGTATCATAACGAAACACCAATTTCCGTCAGCTACGGAAATCCGCATTTGGGCACGTCGAAAGCTAATAATTTCACGTTGGGATACAACCTCATGACCACTAAACTGACCATCGGTCTCAATGCCTCACTCAGTCTCTGCGATGATGCTATTGCCGGAGTGAAATGGGTGGAAGACAATCGCTTCATGTCGAGTTACGACAATAGTGGTAAGGTTAACTACTTCCAGGTCGTGCCTTATATCCAGTGGCAGATTACTCCAACCACTAAACTCGTGAGCAATAGCACCGTCACTTGGGTGGACAAAGCCAATACTTCACTTGGACTTGCCATGCATAGATGGAACTTCGATTCCTATAATCAACTGACACAGGAACTGCCTGCCAAACTGGCTTTGACCCTCTCTGCATATTTCGATTATGGCACTCCGACAACGCTTTACAGTTATGACTGTGCATGGCAGAACTTCTCCGTGTCGCTCCGTCGCTCCTTCCTTAAAGAAGATCGACTCACCACCTTTGTGCGTTGCAGTTATCGCAATGATATCAAAACCCATTACGTGAAAGGTGACTACATCGGCAGTCAGCGTGTTGATGGTCCTAACTGGAATCTGCAGTTTGGAGTGTCTTATCGCTTCGGAAGTCTGAAAGCATCGGTCAAGAAGACTGCCAAACAAGTGAGCAACGACGATTTGATGGGGCGCAAATAATAGCATAAACACGCTCAATTACCCTGATGACTGATTATGAATAAACACTCTCAAACAATATGATGCTTCCATGCTATGTCTGTGAAGATTTGCGGAATGCATCCTTTTTCTACTCCCATGTCGGATGACATGGGAGCTTTTTTATCTGAAAAACGATAGGAAAACCAACGAAATGTTGTATCTTTGTAGATTGAATGATGATGATTAAGTATGGACAAGGTACTGTCGCCAGGCGATGCAACCATTGTCCGCCAACGTATGAATACTAATAGACAAGATATGGAAAAAACTTTTGAACAGCGGTTGCACGATGACCTGCACCGTTATCTGCTGGGAATGAAAGTGGTGGATGAGCGTCTGCCTGAATGTCCTGATGTAGAAGGACGATGGAAACAACTGATAGAGGCTTATCTCCCTGATGGCATCAGGGAGTTTGCTGCCTATCCTACCGTTTCGCTGGGATGGATGATGTTTATCGGCATGGCTATCGCATACATGTGGGACAAAGACTGGATGCGCTATAATGCTGATCCACAGCTTTACGAACTGTTGCGCGATGCGCGTGGCTACGATGCGATGGATGATCATATCATGGAGGATGTGCTCAGGCTCGATGAGAATGGACGCAGAAAAACACAGGACATCGTGGCGGAGTGTGCCTCGCGCACCGATAATATGTTGCGTCACGAACATATACAGCCTGGCACCAAAGAGGCTTTTCAGGCCTATACACAATGTCTCCACCAACTCTATCTCATGGGAATGGCCATGCAACTCTCTGCCATGGGCTACCACATGACACCGCTGAATCCTGTAAACTGATGCGGAGATTTTTAGTATAAGAATCTTGCAAAGCACAATAACCCTTGAAAACAATAATGACCGACATCGTACCATGTCGGTCATTATTGTTACTAGTGATGGCTAATCCCCAACTCGGACAGGAGGGTTAATAGCGAAGGATGGATACGCCTGCTGAACGCAGATTGGGCATGGTCATACCGATGGAAGCTCCAATATAGGTGGGGTCGCATACGGTGTAACGCTTGCCATCGACGGTCAGAAAATCGCCTTTCACATCGCCTTTAAACTGTACGGCGGTGGCGATATGGTTGGGATAGTCGAGGTAAACGACATCAAGGCCAAGCAGTTCGCGAACCAGCCAACCGAAGAGCACTGAACGGTCTTCGCAGTCGCAGGCAGGATAATAGAACAGTTCTTCAACGAAAAAGGGTTTCTCAAAACCAAACTGTTCTTCATCCGTAGCATATTTGAAACCGGTCTGCACAAAGTTCAATAGCAGATTGGCAGCATCAACTTCACTCTTTCCCTGTACAAGGGGACGTAATGTGCCGAGCACCTCTTGAGCTAAACTGCCTGCTACGGGTGCCTTGGCATAGACGCCATAGTCGCATTGGGGCATGGAGGCATAGAAGTCCATCAACGATTTGGAAACATTAACGCTGACACTGACATTGCCGGCTTTGTTGGTGCGCTGCCTACTGACCACGCCGCTGTTGAGGGCTGGAACATTGTTGAGGCGCATGGCAACGGGAGTCTTGGCTTTCTTCGAATCCTGATTACACATATAGAATGTGCAGGCCTCCGTGCCGTTGATGTTATAATAGTTCAATCCCTCTTTGGTGAAATAGGGGTGACCATAGACCATGCAGTCGGTGGCAACAAACAATAACAACTGGTTGCGATCGCCACGACGTGCCATCTTCGCACGGTAACCCAGTTCGTTGAGCAAGAACTGTTGCATGACAATACAGCTGTTTTCATCGTTGCATAAGGCTTCGGCTGCGGTTTTCACAAAGAGGAATACTCCCCAGTCGTTGAGGCGGAAGTCTTTCTGTGCCTGTTGGCAGTTGGCAATAAGGGGCTTGTAGTTGGAACGGCATAATGCTTCGTAACCGTCGGCAACGGCACATTCCTGACTGCTGGTGATATTGATAACGCCTTTCATTGATGCGTCAATATAGAGTTTGGTGTTGCAATAGTTGATGGCTACACTGGGGTAGAATTCCTTTTGCAACGAACTCTGCATAGCGGGTTTGGCTTTTGGCTTGGGTTGCGGCTTAACCGGTGTCGTCTGTGGTTTCGCAGGTGTTGTCGGTTCTGCTTTAGGTGCTACGGGTTGCGGCTTAACCGGTGTCGTCTGTGGTTTCGCAGGTGTTGTCGGTTCTGCTTTAGGTGCCACGGGTTGTGGCTTATCTGGTGTTGCCTGTGGCTTCGCAGGTTCTGCTTTTGGTGTATTACCTCCAATGATGGTGGGTGTATTTTGCTTAGCCACGATCACAGTAGGTTTTGGAGTTGGCTTGGGTTGTGGTTGCGCTTTGGGTGTCGGCTTGTCGAAGGTCAACTGATCCACATTCTTCACCTCTACCGTAGGACGTTGCTGTCCCTCGATGGTGGTCTGATTGAGAATATCCTTGATGGTCAGTTCCACTGGTGGAGTATCTTCAGGATGTTTTTGCTCGTCGTAGATGACAGGTTTCGGAGGTTCGGGTTTGGTATGTCGCTCCACGGGTTTCTTGGCTTCTGCCTTTTTCCATGGGTGGCGCAGAAACTCGATAAACTCCTTGTTGGCATCGTCGATGAATTTGTCGAACGAGGCATTCTCTTCTTGGATGAATTTGTCAAAATCGTCAGTAACGACTTGAGCAGACAAGGGAATACTTGCCAACGCTGTTACGGCGAGAAAAACGAGTCTTTTCATTGTTGAAGGTGTTAATGGTGAACAGTCTGTGAATAATGAAAAAATCGACAATCCGAAGCATACGACTGCCTTGCGGTCGGCTTTCGGATTGTCGATATGTGGTCGGTTAATCCTGAGCTACAGGTTCACCGATGAAGTCTTCTACTTCCTTGCTCAGATCCTTGAGAGCGGCTTTCTGCTTGGCTTCGCGTGCTGCGGCCTCGCGGGCTTTCTTGGCCTGTGTCTCGTCGATAGAAAGGAATACCTGGAATTCTTTCTTACCATCCACGTTGCGAACCATGGCGAAGTGTTCTTTTACCAAACCGGCAATCTTGGTGTTGACAGCCATTTCGTAAGCCTGACCGAATTTATCAATTTCCTCGGTGGTCATGCTGCTATTGTCTGAAGAGGCAATGCTCTTGGCTTTACCTACTACCTGAGCTTTCGCACGCATAGCATAGTTGGAAACGGCACTCATTGTAGCATTGTCGCGACCAATCTTGGGATTAGAACCTATTGCAATGCCGATGAGGCTGATACGGTTTTCCTCGTCTCCTTCAATATAGGTACGATACTTGGTCAGAGCATAATCCATGGTTGAGGCTGATGCAAGCATGGTCCAGCCAGCCTTCTTCCATTCCTTGGTGGTTTTCTTAATGTCCTTTGCCAGGGCTTTCGACTGTGCCGAAACCATGGTTGAACCACACAGAATCATGGCTGCAAGGAGCAGCAGGTTGAAAATACGCTGTTTCATAATCTTCTTGTTTTTTGAGTTATTATTTAATAGTTTATAAACGGTTGCGGGTTATTCTTCCCAGTTGGTGGTGTAGGGGAGTGACACCTTGATGCGCTCCACGTCATTGGTGGTGGGGTTCACCACGGTGATGGTGCCTTTGACGAAAGCGAAGCGCGACTTCTTGGTGGTGCGGGCTTTCATCGTGCCTTCTGCCAGTGCTTTGACCTGGATAATGCCTTTAGAACCGAAGATGGCGTCGATGTCGTCGAATACCAACGGGGCGGTCAGTTCGGGCACTTCAAGTTCGATGCTCTTCAGACCGAAGGTAATGCCTTGACGGTTGTTGAGAGTCATGCGGATATTGATGTCGGTCAGGGTGCGGTTTTGCTTGTTGACAGCATTGGCGGTGAGGATGATCTTGCCTTCGGGCACTACGGCTTGCGCAATATTAATGGTGGCATCGGCATCCACACCGATGATGGCACGCTGTTGCAGCTTCTTGTTTTCTATGCGCAACTGTATGTCGAGGAAGTTTTCTTCTTCGGGCAAACAGTCGGTGGCGTCAAAACTGATGAGGAAGGCACCGTCCTGTGGCTCTACGCTGATTTGTCCGGCGCAGTTCGACTTAACGGTGGGCACCTTGGCAACGCGCACGGGTTTGCCTTTCAGCAATACTTGTACCAGATAGGTATTGTCATCGGTGAAGCGTCCGGTGATGGCGAGAGCGTCATAGAGTTGGCGGTAGCGCAACATGAGCCCTTCCGCTTGTTTCACGCGGACATCATCAAAGAAGTACTCCTTCAATGCTGCTAACTGGGTGATGGCGGCTTTGATGTCTGCCACATCGGCAATATCGTCAATACCGTCTTCCAGGGCTTGGTATTGTGCCACTTTCTCAGCATCAATCTTCTCAAACTGACTTTGTAGCGTGCGCTGTTCGGTACGAGAGTAGGGGTAGAGCACCGAATACTCGTAAAACTCCTTCTTAGTTTGCTTGTCGCGCATGCGACGCCAATAGACCTCTTCCACCTTGGCTTGCGAGATACCTTTGAGGAACGGCAGGTTGGCAGACTTCATCTTAGCGATGCGGTTGTATTCGTCGCGCGATTCCACACCGTCGTTGGTCACGGTTTCGCTGGCCACGTTGCGTTGTGTCACGCTGACATTGCTGGCCACCGAGAGGATGATGCGCTCAGTCACTTCGTTCATCGCCTTGACCTGTGCCTGGGCTAAGGTGGGGGCTGTCACGCTGACCACGAGTTTGCCTTCTACGGCTGTGCCGAGCCATGCGGGCACTTTCTTGGCACTACTCTCCACCACCTTGTTTTGTGCATAGATCGTCACGATGGCGAACATCATGCATACGAGGGTTATCAGTCGTTTCATAATGGTCTGTATTTATAATAGGTGTTGTGCTACCATTCTACTGGCAGATTGCGAATCTCAATGATGGCATCGCGCACTTTCAGTTTGATATATGAAATCTTGGGGATGAAATGGTCTGCCTTGATGAGGTAGAAATCTTGCTTCATAGCCAGTTTCGGAGGCATATTGCGCCAGTCGTAACTGCTGTCGTTTTCGTTGACGGAGAAGTTGTAGCTCTCCAACTCCTTGGCATTCTCGTCGAAGGCTGATTTGATTTCAACTTCACCTTTTTCCGTGTTCATGCGGCGGTTGCAGAATTCTGTTTCGATGGTGATGCGGTTCTGTTCTTTATTGCCGTAGCAACGCAATATGCGGAAATCGAGGTCGTTCACCGAGATCGTCAGTTCGTAAGGAGGCATCTGGGGTGCCTTCTGGTCGATGACGGGAGTGGCGGGCTGTGGCTTTTCCACTTCCACGATGACGGGCTTCTCCACTTCCACGATGACGGGTTTCTCCACTTCCTTCTCTACGATGACGGTATCTGGACCGGCAGGGATATTGGCGGCAATCTCTTGCTGAAGGGCATAAGCCTGATCGTAGCAGGGAATGTTGCCTGTCACAGCCGACAGATAAATGACAGCCTCTTGATAGCGGCGTTGGTTATACAGTGCTTGTGCCTTCTGCAGGATGATGGCGCAGTTGGCGGCATAGTAGTCGGCTATCTTCTGACGGGTGGTACGTATGAATCGGGTGAAGGCGGGGTTGGTCACCTTGATATTCTGCACCAGCTTCATCATCGCCTTGTCTTTATCGCCTACGGCATCAGCCTCCACGGGGATGGTCAGACTGTAGTACTCCGTGCCGTCGATGATATTCTTGGCGATGAGCACCAGTTCGCCTTTGGCAACTGATACGTTGCGCACCATTCCCTCGGTAGAGAGCACATCGCCCAGCGAGAGGGCTGGTTCAATGGCAAACACATTATACACGTCGGCTGCTGCTGCGCTGTTGCGGTTGAGCACCTGGTGCATCTTGAGGTCGAGTGCATCAATGACTTCTGCAGGCAAATTCTTATCCGTGGCTTTCACGGTTGAGAAATGGATGTCGCTCTGCGCATATCCTACGATGGCAAGCGTCATCATTGCTATTTGTGTGAACAGTCTTTTCATACTCTTGGTAATTATTGTTGATACTCAGTCCCTGGAATTTATTCAATGACAATCTCCAGTTTCTGTCCCTGTGCGGTAATGGTGGCTTTGTAGTTGTCACCAAACTGTGTGCGGAAGAATTTGCGGAGGTCGCTGCTGAAATTAGAGATAGTGTATGAACGTCCGCGCTCTGCATTCCACAAGGGGATGTTGAGGGCGATGTGTACAAACTTATCGGTACTGTTGCTCATGTCATAGACACTCTGCTGGGCATGTTCGCGCAACCAGTCATCGAGGGCGTCTTTGAAGTTGTTACCCGATTCAGGACTGTCTTGGTCGAAGTCCCAGTCGCTGATGCTCTGTGAGAGGGTCAGGTCAATATAGATTTCACGTCCGTCGGCTACCATCTTCTCAAATGAGCTCTTGATCTGCTCGAAGAAGTCGGCAGTAATCTTTTTCATAGAATACTCCACGAGTTCGGTATTGCCTGTACTTCCCTTGTAGTATTTGCCACTGGGGAAGGTGGCTGCAGCGAGGTTGCCGTTGGTCTGATTCTCCACAGCACTCAGGTTGAGGTTACACTCGATGTGGTTCTGGTTGTCTGCCAGTACTTTGGCATCAACCTTGACAACGATGTCGCCTGGCAACTGCTGCACAATCTTGGTCTTCAAGTCCGACTTGCTGCCCATGCGCATCATCTCATCTCTCTTGGAGTTCTGCAGCTGAGTGATGAAATTGCGGGTCTTGTAACCGTGCTTGGCAAATTCAGCAGTGACACGGGTGAGGGCATATTTCAACGCCTCATTATTCTCTGCTGCTTTGCGCATCGCCTCAAAGTCGGTACCATTGCTGCTGTTCACTTCTGGCACAATGACGATGGTGGGATTGAGGGCGGCGGTAGCTTTCACCTGCTTCTTACCATCCACCCATGTGGGCGAAACAGCAATGCTGTTGTGCTGTAGGTCAGCAATCAGCGACTTCGTATTGATGGTCACCGTCACAACCACTTTCTTTTTCTTCGTCACCTTCATATCATCAACCTCCTTGGGTTCGTCGGTGAGGTAGTTGATGTATCGTGACTCAGAGAAGAAACGGTAGTCGTAATCCTTGCGGGGTACGGCTATCATGGGAGTACCACCTTTCAGTCCTGCCACACCAGAGTGAAACAGCGTGTTGAATGCAGACTTGATGGCGAGGGCGGTAGCTTCCTTTTTCTTGTCGGCAGTGCCCGATGATCGTAATGTTACATTACCGTTTTCCTCCGACACCAGTTCGGCATCGTTGGAATATACTTGTGCGAAAAGGTTGGGGCAGAGCATCAGTCCCAACAGGAAACAGATAATCTTTTTCATATCTATACTCTGTGGTTTATTGGCTTAAAACCCTCATCGGTCAGAAGGCCGACGAGGGGTGATGGCTGCATAAATCAATTTTCCTCGTTGGTCTTAGATACGGATACCGAAGAGGGTGCTGACGTATTTTGACTGAAGGGTAATGGTGACCCCCTGATCCATAGCCGCTTTGAGCTCTTTACCACCCTTCTTTACCTTGCAGAGCGAGATGTTTTCACCCTCTACCGTGCTGACTTTCAAAAGACCGATTTCCTTGTTGGCTGTACGTCCGGCAATCTGGCGACTTACCTTGATGCTAAACCAAGTTTCGGTGTCGATACCGTGTAATGTGCCCAAATCGATATAAACCTCTTTGGCTTCATCCTTCTTCAATTTGCTGATTTCGAGGATGTGACCGTATAGGGGAGCTATGTTTTCGAGCAATCTGTCGATAGCATTCGAGGTACCAACGCTTGTCACTGCACTCTGAATGGCTTTTTCCTCCGATGCATCGTGGCCGGAATTTTCGTTGGTCTCACTGGCAACGATGGTACCGTTTTGTGGATTCACAAATTTAAGGGTGTAGCTACAGGTGGCAGTATAAGTGCGCTTACCTTCTTTATCAGTTTCAGATTTAGTGGCAATCGAGTTGATTCTACCTTGAAGAATGAGGTTGGCACCAATGGTCACCATGGTCTTCATACGATCCATATCGCCTTCTGCAGAGGCTTCAGGACTCTCGCGTCGTGATTGCTCCAGTTTGAGCGATTTGTCAGAATCCACGTCAATCAGAATAATGCGCTTGCGATACTGAATGTGTTCAATCACTTTGTTGCGCAAAGCTTCAGCTTGTGAAAAACTGAGGTTCTGTGGACGGTTGAAATACTCGATGTAAACAGTCTTCTTTGCTTCCGACTGTTCGTTCTGTGCGCATACGTTGGCGCAGAATCCTAAGAGAAGAATTACTGTGAAAACGAAAGAGTTGCGCAAGGTGTACTTTTCCATATTTATAAATCCTTTAAAATTGTTAAAATAGTTATTGATTCTTAGAAAATCGTTATTGGTGGTGCAAATATACGTTTTTTTTATTGATTAATAAAATTTAAGTCTTTAAAAATTACTCCTCAACATGATTTTTATACGCAATGAATATGTTTTTTACCGTATGATAATTGTTTTGTGGCGTTTCTCATGCGGTTGCAATCCTGTCTGAAACGGTCTCATTTTCCATCGCATGACGATGACCCCTATATAAAAAGATGTAGTGTAGAAATCCTGTGGATAAGTGTTATATTTGATGTAAACTACTGATTGTTCATCTGTTATCATGCGCGTGTAACATAGATTAAGGTATCCATTCTTTTTTTGTAGTAACATGCAATCCCATTTTTTTTTCGCCCACTTTGATATTTTTCCCTTTCTTCTTTTGCTGTTTCAAGAAATCGTAGTACATTTGTATCATCATACATACTAAAATAAAAACAAAACCATGAAACGTACTTGTTTCGCATTTCTTTCCCAATGCCTGCTTGTCATCATTACACTGACATCATGCAGTGACGACCAAACTGATCTCTCCCCTGATATTAACACCCCGATTACCGGCTATTGGCAAATAGCCGATGGTGACATCAATGGCGATGGTGCCATTCAAGGCATCGTGGTACACAATGACGAGACTGTCAGCGAATGGTTATATACCGGTGAAACCGCTAATCCTTATCAACTGGGATTCAAAACAGGTAAATGGAGCATCAACGGCAACCACTATGAGATGCAACTTCCTATCAGCAATGGCACCTATTATAATGTGACAGTGGCGGGAAACAATGACAGGACAATGTATCTTGCGTATAAAGGAAAAACATCCGTAGTGCCTTTCTATAAGCTGACATCCCTCCCTGGAAATGGAAACGAGATGATCAGCGAACTTGAGGGCATGAAAATGTCGGGATACACGATGGCTGACTTCACGGGATATTGGGAACTGGATAACGGGAACGGCACAGGCTTCTATATCGATGATGAAGGAAACATCTCTGATTTGATATGTATATATGGTGTGGAAAAATATTATTCCGTGAAATATCATTCGGCAGAGGTGATACTTAACGGCAATAGCTGTGTCATCTCTTCTTTGGGAACACAATGGATGGTGTATGCCGTAGGCAGCAACTCATTACTTGCCATGGACCGCAATAACAATAGTCAGCAAGTGGAACACTTCGTGAAGAAAGATATTCCTGATGTGATGATGCGAGCCGACGAGATTATGAAGGCCCCTGTGCCTGCAGAACTGCTTGGCAAGTGGGAAACCATCCACTATACGCACATGATCAATGGCGAGAATGTTACCGATATTGATATTCTCAATGGCGATGAATGGAATAAGCAGTTTTACCACACATTAGCTTTTTCAGAAAATCACAAAATAAACAAATGGGATAGATTTGGAAGCCAACTCTACGACCAATGCTTCATGTTGAAGGGTGACAATATCACTATTGCAGGAAACTTGACCGATCTCCTTTTCCCACAATACAATTATACAGAAACATGGACTATAAGCGACAAGACTGAAAACAGTATGAAGCTTACGCGCGAGCAAGGTAATACAACAGAATGTTATACTTATAAACGAAAATAATTGCAATGAAACATATCATAGCAGTCGCTATCATGATGTTGTTGCCTATGTGGGCAACAGCTCAAAACGAAAGTCGCCACGTGTCTGTCATTCCACATGCAGGCGTAACAATAGCCAAGATGAATGGTACTGCACTAACGGCAGCAGAGAAATGGAAAACCGGATATACTGTTGGAGCAAGCGTAGAGTTTCCTTTGTCGCAGAAATTTTCTCTGCTTACGGGAGCCGACTTCAGTCTGATAGGCACTGGATTCGAGAAACAGAAAGAGAAATATGCGTCTGCCGACGAAAAACTTGACGTGACGTATCTCTCCGTGCCGCTGCAAATCAAAACATATTTCTCTGGTGTGAAAGGTTTGGCTGCACATATTGGTGTGCAGGCTGGCATACTCCTCTCGGCAAAAGATAAGATGACTATACACAGCATACGCACGATGAACCTCGGCAACGACGTATCATCAATGTACCTATGGGAATCGTACAAAGAGAAGAAATCGGAGAATGTGAGCAGCAAATTCCGCAATGTCGTTATTGGCATTCCCCTTGGAGTGAGCTACGAATGGCGACACATCACCCTCGATGCCTCCTATTGTTTCGAACTGCGACAAGCTATCAATCTGGAGACAGACAACCCCGGTGGCTGGGACTTCAACAACTCTCGCACCGCCCGCAACCATGCCATCTATATCACAGCAGGATATAAGTTCACGCTATAAGCAGAACCACAATATCTAATGTCCCACACGGATTTTTAATGCCGCACACGGACGACACGGATTATAGTTAAAGATTATTTTTAAGATTCTATTTAAGATTTACCATAGGTTATTTTTCTCGCGACTCGGCAAAGAATAAATTCTTGGATTTATTCTCTGCTCTCACTGCTCCAAAAATTCGAGCCTGTAAGGCGATCCCCATAAAAACCCTTCCCAGAAGCGAGGAACTTGAGCGCATTTTGGTCAAGGATTTTTATTTAAAGATTATTATTTCTGGCCAAAGGCCATATTTCATTAAAGATTTCCTCCAAAGATTTCTTGCGCTCGCGCCCCCCCCCCAAAAAAAAACATCCGTATAAATTCCGTCTAAGATCCGATGATTTCCTTCAAAGATTTACCTATGGTTTGTTTTGTCGTGACTCAGCATAGTGAAAGCGAACGTTTTCGTTAAGCCAGATGAGCAGAATAAAGCTCGCTTTAATTCTGCCATGGCGAGAAAAGGTGCCATGAAATGGAACTCTCACTCTGGCTTCGCTACTCCAAAACATCCGTGTACTCCGTGGATCAAAAAAATATCCCCCGATATTTTGTTTTTCGCAACCGATTCAGTAACTTTGTCACCACTATGAGTTTCACAACCACCATACTGCAATGGTACCAGAAAAATGGACGGATGTTGCCTTGGCGACAGACACGAGACCCGTATGCCATCTGGCTCTCGGAAATCATACTGCAACAGACACGCATCGAACAAGGACAACCCTACTGGCAACGCTTCATCGAACGCTGGCCTACCGTTGATCACCTCGCACAAGCCTCTGAAGACGAAGTACTGCGCTTATGGCAGGGACTGGGCTATTACAGTCGTGCCCGACATCTGCTGCAGGCAGCCCGTCAGGTGGTGGCAATGGGAGGATTCCCCAAAGACATGAAAGCGCTGCGCAGCCTGAAAGGAGTAGGCGACTATACCGCAGCAGCAATAGGAAGTATAGCCTTCGACCTCCCCGTTGCCGTGGTCGATGGCAATGTCTATCGCGTCCTTTCAAGATACTACGGCATCACCACCCCCATCAATTCCACAGCAGGCAAACACGAGTTTGCTGCCTTGGCACAACAGCTGCTGCCCGAACATCAAGCTGCGGATTATAATCAGGCGATGATGGATTTCGGCGCATTACAATGCACCCCCAAAGGACAACAGTGTCAGCGGTGTCCGCTCCAGGAAACGTGTGTGGCATGTCGTGAAGGACGCGTCGATACCTTACCCGTAAAACTCAAAACCGTCAAGGTGAGTGAACGCCTCATCACCTATATCTATATAAGGTGTAACGGACAGACCGCCATCCGCCGACGTCCCGAAGGCGACATTTGGCAAGGACTCTGGGAACCGCCAATGATCTCCCCCGATGCGTTACCCGCCGAAGGCGGCCACCTGACCCTCGTGTGCAGTAAACTGCGCCACGTACTGACCCATCGCGTCATCCTGGCAGACTGTTGGCTGTGGGAAACAGCCACCCGACCACCCCTGTCCGACGACTACATCTGGATAGACGAGTCTGCCCTCGACCACTATGCCGTGTCACGATTGGTAGAGATGATGCTACAAAAGATACATACCAACAACGATTGATCATATATAAGTCTATGGCAGAACATAACGAACTCGGAACATGGGGAGAAACCCTTGCTGCAGAATATCTGGAAAAGAAAGGATATCAGATTCTCGAACGCGATTGGAAGAGTGGCCATCGCGACCTCGACATCATCGCCATGGATGGCGACACCATGGTGATAGTAGAAGTCAAGACCCGTCGCAACCGGCTGTTCACCGACCCCGAAATGGCAGTAGATTATCAGAAGATCACCAACCTCCAGCAGGCAGCCAACCATTACGTCAAGATGAAATATTACGATGGCGACCTACGTTTCGACATCATCTCCATCGTAGGCACCCCCGATACCACCCATACCATCGACCACATCATCGATGCCTTCTGATCCTCCCATCGTTACAATGCCGCACACGGATTGTACAGATTTTTACGGATTTTATTTCCGTCTAATTTCCGTATAAATTCCGATGATTATTTCTTGCGAAGCAACATCTTAAAAAAGATTTCCTCCAAAGATTTACCTATGGTTTGTTTTGTCGTGACTCAGCATAGTGAAAGCGCGCTCTCACTCTGTCTTCGCTACTCCAAAACATCTTGCGAAGCAACTAAACATCCACGGAACACACGGACGACACGGATTATAGTTAAAGATTATATTTTCGTATAAATTCCGTATAAATTCCGATGATCCGATGATTAGTTAACTAAAGATATTTAAATATTTAAGTCGATATTTGGAGATAAATAAAGAAATAACTATATTTGCACCATGATAACAGAATATGGAATAGAAGCAAAGTCAAATTCAGAGATTATCTCAGAATTGGGAGGACGATTCAAGCAATATCGTCTGTTCAGCAATCTCACTCAGAAAGAGGTGGCTATAAAGGCAGGTGTGAGCATTTTCACCATCAGCCAGTTTGAAAAAGGCGAAGCTAAGAACATAGGCTTTGGCACTATTCTTTCTCTGTTGAGGAGCATCGGATTCCTGCAGGAAGCAGAGAAATTGTTGCCGCCACTGCCAATGCTGCCTAATCAAGTGAAGAAAATGAATGAAAGGGTAAGACATGAAAGATAATGTAGTACAAGTGAATTTATGGAATAAGAATGTGGGCTTGTTGTCTTGGGATGACAAGCGGGGCTACTCTGTCTTCCAATTCGACCAGGATTTTATGCAATATGGATGGAATATCGCACCATTGATCGCACCATTAGATTCCGTTTTTGTTCAAAGATTCTTCCCTATGTCAGGAAACAGAGAAAAACTTTATGCAGGTTTGCCAGAGTTCATAGCAGATTCTCTGCCTGACCATTGGGGAAATGTGGTCTTCCAGAAATGGATGGAAGCCAACCATTTGCAAGCCAAAATGGTAAATGCGGTGGATAGACTCTCTTTTATTGGTAAGAGAGCAATGGGTGCCTTGGAATTTCAGCCTGCTCATATCCAGGAGGATGCATCTGTAAATATCGAGTTGGCATCACTTTACGAACTCGCCAATAAATTATTCCTGGATAGGCAGGATGTGAGCATTGATATGAGCAACAGTCTTATTATGGAAGATCTGTACAAGGTGGGAACATCCGCAGGTGGTCAGCGTCCTAAGGCAATTATCGGTATGGATGAGGCTACAGGCATTATTCGTTCCGGTCAAGCCGACTTGCCAGCTAACTTTAAACACTATATATTGAAGTTTGATACAAGCAGGAAAAACGAACTTCCTTTTACCAGGTTAGAAATGGCATATTATCTGATGGCCAGGGATGCCGGTATCAACATGATGCCGTCTCGTTTGGTAGAGATAGAAGGAACTCAGAATTTCCTGACACAGCGCTTTGATAGGGTGGAGGGCAAAAAGATATATACTCAGACTTTAGCTGCCATGAGTTCCTTGGCTGATGCTTACGAAGATTTGTTTGTTGTGGGTAGAAAACTGAATTTGTCTGCAGAAGAGCAGAGTCAGCAATATCGGAGAATGGTGTTTAATGTTCTTGCAGAGAATGTGGACGACCACACCAAGAATTTCTCATTTGTGATGTATCCCAATGGAGAATGGCATATATCGCCAGCTTATGACATTGTGTTTTCCTCCGATCCTGATTCACATTTCTATCGTAATCATGAACTTACGGTTCTTGGCAAGCGGAAGAATATCACGAAGCAGGATTTAATACTCTTTGCACAAAGACAGGATATCAGAAAAGCATCTACTATCATAGAAGAAGTAGAGGAGGTGGTGATGAACTTCAAGGCTTATGCAGAGAAAACGGGAATCGACGAGTGCTGGACACGTAAAATAGAACAGGTTTTGGAAGAAAACCGTAAGTAAACGATTTCCTCCACAGGTTTACCAAAGAAATCACAGAAATTCTGGAGCAACGAAGACAGGGTGAAAGCTCCATTTCACTCTGTTGAGTCGTGACAGAATTAACCAAAGGTAAATCACAGATTTTTTTATCCACGGATCACACGGAGAACACGGAAAAGATTCTAGTTAAAGATTATATTTCCGTATAAATTCCGTCTAAATTCCGATGATCCGATGATTGATTTCTGGCCAAAGGCCATATTTCATCAAAGATTTCCTCCAAAGATTTCTTGCGCTTGCGCAACCCCAAAAAACATCCGTTTTCAGAAACAGTAAACTATAACGCCTGGTGTGAATTGGCGTTGTCCAAGAAACAGGAACAGTCCTCGCGAAACCTATTTTCCCTTTCCAAAATCAGTAATACTGTAAGCTGTAAGAATTGAAAGTCATGATGTCAATGACCTGCCCCCTGGCATCTATTTTTAAGCACCCGATGGATTGCCGCAAAAACATACGATAGAATGCCTCAAAAATTACAAATGGATTACATTAAAAATTTAAAACAAAACACATCAAAAAATTAAGATTTGTTTGGTAATCAAAGTAATATGAGTACCTTTGCACAGAACAATTTTAACTATAAATATTCTTAAAATGATAAAAAAGGCACTTTTTTCCAGTTTTGTCTTGATGGCAATGACGGCTGCTGCTCAAAAAACAACGATAACAATCGATGTAAACAAGCCGTTACATGCAGTTTCTCCTACACTTTTTGGTATTTTCTTAGAGGATATCAATCTTTCTGTGGATGGAGGTCTCTACCCTGAGTTGCTGCGCAATCGCTCTTTTGAGGATGCGGATTCGTTATGTTTTTGGCAATTCCGCTCTTTGCAAGGCGAAGCCAAAGTGAGAAAGGCAGACCTTTCTAATGCGAAAAATCCAGCAGTTCCTCTCAACGCCAGAAACCGACAGTTTTTGAATGTTGATGTGCAAGGTGATTTTACGCTTTCTAATGATGGCTACTGGGGCATGAATGTGGAGAAAGGAGAGAAATATGACTTCTCTATTGCTTTGCGCACTCCTAACTCTTATCAAGGAAATATGAAAGCCAAGATAGTTGTTGGTGACAACGTGTTGGCAGAAACTGACATCTCTGATGTAACAGGTCATTGGAAATATACTAAAGCCACATTGATTCCTACGGAAGCAAGTACCAATGCACAACTTGTCATTGAAGGCAACGGAAAAGGCGAGGTGTGTATGGATATGATTAGCCTTATTCCTCAGAAACGATGGGGAAAGAGCGGTGTGAGGAAAGACCTGGGTGAAGCCTTGGACAATCTTCATCCTACCTTCTTGCGTTTTCCTGGTGGTTGCTGGGTAGAAGGAGAGGTGATTTCTCAGCGTTATCAATGGAAGAATACCATCGGTAATATCGACAGTCGCATACCTTTATGGAATTTATGGGGATATACAGCAACTCATGGCATAGGATATCATGAATACTTGCAGTTGGCAGAAGACCTTGGCGCAGAACCGTTGTTCTGTATTAATGCTGGAGTCTCACACAAGGAGACAATACCGTCCGATGAGATAGACCAGTGGATTCAAGATGCGCTTGATGCCATTGAGTATGCCAACGGTCCAGTAACGAGCGTATGGGGAGCAGCTAGAGCTCGCAATGGTCATCCTGCACCTTTCAATCTAAAATATATAGAAGTGGGAAATGAGAACTTTGGTAGTGTCTATTTCAAGAATTTCGAGTTGATAGCCAATGCCATCAAGACTCGTTTTCCAGAAATGCAAATTATCTCTAACGACTGGAGTGGCTCACATCCTTCAACTCCTTCTCATGCGATGATTGACGAGCATTATTATAATACGCCGGATTGGTTCATACTCAATGCCAATAAATATGACAATCGCAAGCGTGGAGGAGAAAAAGTGTTTATTGGTGAGTATGCCGTAACTAGTCAATGTGGAAAGGGTAACCTCAGAGGTGCCATTGGTGAAGCTGCATTTATGACGGGATTGGAGCGCAATTCCGATGTGGTGGCTATGGCTGCATACGCTCCTTTGTTCTGCAATGTGGAGCATCAGCGTTGGCCAATCAACTTGATTAATTATGATAACCATCGTTGGTATGGTCTGCCTAGCTATTATGTACAGCAGATGTTTGCTGAGAATCAGGGCACAGTTACGCTGCCTGTTTCTGTGACGGGAAGTCCACTTGTGGATATTCCATCTAGTTCAGGTGGCATTGGTCTGGGTACTTGGAATAATACTGCGGAGTTTAAGGACTTGAAGGTTACTACGCCAAAGGGCAAAGTGCTGTATCAAAATAATTTCTCATCTGGTATTGATGATTGGGAGATGCAGGGTGATGGAGAATGGAATGTTAGCAATGGTGTGCTTAGTCAAAACTCTTTGGCAGCAGAAGTTACTGCTTTTGTTGGCAATGACAATTGGCGAGAGTATGTTGTTACTTTGAAAGCTCGTAAGTTGTCGGGTGAAAATGGTTTCCAGATATACTTCCATCATCAGAAGGGAGAAAACAATCGTACTCGTTGGGACATTGGTGGTTATAGCAATTCCATCAGTCAGATGCAGACGATCATGGATTCTCATAGCATCAACTATTCAATCGAGCCAGGACGTTGGTATAACGTCCGTCTAGAAGTATCCCCTCTCACAGTTAAGGGATATATTGATGGCAAATTGGTGCAGCAGGCTTCGCTTACTGATATAAACAGAAAGACAGTTTGTGCCAGTGCACAAAAAGACGAAAAGTCGGGTGACATTATTGTCAAGGTTGTGAATACCGGCAAAAAAGATCTTACCACAAAAGTTCTGCTCAATGGAATCGGAAAGGTGGCTGATCTGGCAGAGGCAACAGTCCTTTCTTCAGGAAGTAGTCTTGATGAAAACAGCCTGGATGCTCCAACTAAAGTTGTTCCACACAAGGAGCAGGTACGTATCAATGGCAATCATTTAGTACATAAGTTCCCTGCAAACTCTGTTACGGTATTCCGTATTAGTAAGAAGTAATTCATAAAATATGTATTCTAAAAACTGAACTTTCGTAAAGGTGAAAGTTCAGTTTTTTATTATATAGGTTGTTTCGGAATAAAAATAAAAGCTTTTGTTACAAATCTAGAAATGTTTCGACCTGTACGGTTGAAAAATTTTGTTTGAAGATTATATTTAAGATTTTGTTTTAGATTTCGAGCATCTCCGATGCGATCCAAAATAAATCCCTCCCAAAAGCGAGGTACTCGAGCGCATTTTCGTCAAGGATTTTTATTTAAAGATTATTATTTCTGACCAAAGGCCATATTTCATTAAAGATTTCCCCCAAAGATTTCTTGCGAAGCAACTAAACATCCACGGAACACACGGACGACACGGATTATCGTTAAAGATTATTCTAAAGATTATAGTTAAGATTTACCATAGGTTATTTTTCTCGCGACTCGGCAAAGAATAAATTTTTGGATTTATTCTCTGCTCTCACTGCTCCAAAAATTCGAGCATCTCCGATGCGATCCATAACAAATCCCTCCCGTAAAGCAACGTACTGTTGCGCATTTTGGTAAAAGATTTTAGTTAAAGATTATTTTTGTGTAGCCTATTAATCATCGGATCTTAAACGGAACTTAAACAGATTTCTTGCGAAGCAAAATCTTAAAAAAGATTTCCCCCAAAGATTTCTTGCCGTAGGCAACTAAACTTCCACGGAACACACGGACGACACGGATTATCGTTAAAGATTATTCTAAAGATTATAGTTAAGATGTCGAGCATCTCCGATGCGATCCATAATAAAGTCCTCCCCCAAAGCGAGGTACTCGAGCGCATTCTCGTCAAGGATTTTTATTTAAAGATTATTATTTCTGACCAAAGGCCATATTTCATTAAAGATTTCCTTCAAAGATTTCTTGCGCTCGCGCAACCCCCAAAAAACATCCGTATAAATTCTGTATAATTTCCGTCTAAATTCCGATGATCTACATATTCCGGTCGATACCCGTTCACCAATTCCGGAGCATACCCGTTCAGTCCGTTGTTGATCTTCAGTATCATAGGCAAAGTTAATATTTTTTTTAAAACTCTCTCCTTTTAGCTCTACTCTTTCTGATTCACGCCCAATTCCGTCAAGACGGACCACCACAATACCTCACTTCTCACCACATCAAGCTCCCGAACCCCATTTTTCCTTTTCAAAAACTGTTATACTGTTATATTGTCACGCTTGTGATTGCTGATATTGACTACGGATAGTTACTGCAAATCGCCTCTATTTACAGAAATGTGATGCCAAAAATAAAGATTTCCAATTATTTATTCTTTCGTCTGAATAAGATTTCTTACTTTTGTGGTCAATAATTGACAATTCTATAAGAAAAATGTCTATTGGTTTAATCTAACCTCTAAACAATAACATTGGAAGATGATACCAAACAGCCTTTAACGGCTGACGCTTCATTGTATAATGGGCAGCCTACCGACACAGGCTCATCGTGTCCAAGTGCAAGACTTACCTCTTGTACGTCCTCCATCTCAAAGAACAAAGGTGGGGCGTCGGTAGAGAATGCGTCATCAAAAAACAAACAATGGTTTGTTCTTCGAGTTTCATATGGTCGCGTTCTCAAAGCTAAAGAATTTGTAGA
Organism: Prevotella sp. P3-92; assembly: GCF_002251205.1. NCBI lineage: Bacteria > Pseudomonadati > Bacteroidota > Bacteroidia > Bacteroidales > Prevotellaceae > Prevotella > Prevotella sp. P3-92. Next base: position 94,902 of record NZ_NPJE01000058.1, read on the forward strand.
AACTAAAGGCTTGGAATGCTATGTTCCTTTGCGATATAAAGAGGTAAAGAAGCAAGGAAAGATGCGAATCATAACAGAGCCTCTTCTCTCCTCATTTCTCTTTGTTCATGCCTCAGCAAAACAAGTTGATTCACTTTTGCAAGACAAGAGCATCAAGCCTCTTGAAAATATAGCTTTGTTGAGTTACTATTACGACCACACCTCACATTGTGAAAAATCGCCGACCAAGAATCCTCCACTTGTCATTTCTGACTCCGCTATGGATAATTTCATTCGCTTAACCTCCATACATAATCCTCACATCATCCCAGTTACTTCAGAGAACATCAAATACAAGTTAGGGGATGAAGTTGTGATTACAGAGGGAGATTTTAAGGATATACGTGGCAGGGTGGCAAGAATTGCTGGACAACAGCGTGTGTTAGTAGAATTGTTTGATGGGTATTTGGTGGCAACAGCGTATGTACCAAAGAATGCGATGAAACCGGATGTAGAACATTAAATCAACATAATATATATGACCGAAAAAACGAAAAATATACTTAGTCTTAATCATACAGAGGCAATGGATTTCTTTTTGATATCAGAACAATATCATGGATTCGAGTTACCAAGGTATTTTATGTTCGACAAAATGCTTCAAAACCTTCGAACTTTCCAACAAGGGCGCAACATTGGCATCCCCCAAGGAGTACAATATTTGACTTTATTGTTGAGACAAGTTTGTGATTACATTTATGGAGACGAGGATGTACTTAGAGTATATAAAATACTCATATGAATTGGCTCACCCTTATAAATTATATTTCAGAATATGGTTACTTCAATATGGTTAGTGAAAAAGTTTGCAATTAGTATAACATCGAGTAAAAATATAACAAAATGAATAATTTCGTATTTTCCACCAATCGTTATGATGAGGAAGCAAAAAAGCATGGGAAAGCAAAAGCTTTAGACATGTTTCGCGTCAAGACATCTAGTGAAGGATATAAACATCCAAGGGAAATGGAATACACAAAATTCCCTGGCAATTATATAAAAATTAAGCATGAAAATTTTCGCTCAGTATTAACAACTAAACAGTTTAATATCGAAGGGCAGCAAATCTGTGTTTATATCGCACTACGAATGTTTGCTAGAGGTGATTCCGAATATGATAAATTCAAATTGAGCACCAAGTCCGAGAAAGAAAGAGACACAATTACAGGTAAGGTATCACTTGATTGGGCATATTATGAAAAAAAAGTAAAAGAACTTCTTAAAGAGCCGACAGTAATAAGTAACAAACCCGAACTGACAAATTCTGAAAATCTTTTCATCTCTACTCCACTCAATATTAATCACGAATTATTCGAGATAACAATTTTTGAGACCAAAGAGTGGATAAACTGTGTCAACGACAACTTCATCGGCTCTACAAACACAGAAGGAGAATTTACCGATTTTACTAATGCTGCAAACGAGATAAACAATTGTCTAAATGACAATCTATTTAATCCTTCAGGATGGTACCCTATAGAGTTTAAAGAATATGCAATATTGGCATACAAGCGCGAGGACGAGAACTGGATTTTAGCAAAGTTAGTTGAGCGCAATTCCAACAGAGACTATTCAACAGAATTTCCAAAGGTCATCCCCACAGATTTTCAACGCGGCTATCCATACACTTTTCTTGAAGATCGCGACGAGTGGCGAGTGATGGAACAGGATTCAAAGAGCAACATGGTTTTATCATCACAGCAAGTCGACATCGTATCCCAAAAACAGATAAGATACCCACTATTCTTAACGGGAAGGGCAGGTAGTGGTAAATCAACTTTGCTGCAATACCTGTTCGCAGAGGTAATTCTCCGCTACATAAATAGCCGCGACAATGTAGGAATTGAGCTGAAAGCGCCGGTGTATTTATCTTATAGTTCAAACCTTATTGACGATGCGAAAAAACTGTGTACAACGTTGTTTGAGAAAAACAACGTATACAAGAAAGCATTGGAGGATAAGAATGTCAACTACAAGAAAGACATACAACCACTTCTACCCAAGATGTTTTATGTTTTCAAGACTCTACTGTGCGACTGCATTGAGAAGAAGCACCCCGGAAAAGTTAATAAAAAGTTTCCTGACAGTAAGTATATATCGTTTCCCAAGTTCAATTCAATGTGGGAGAAAAAATTCGGCAAGATAAAGAATGCTGCAAGGGATTATGGACCGAGTATTAGTTGGCATGTGATAAGGACCTACATCAAAGGTTGGGACAGTGATGCATTCCTTACACCTGAAGATTATGACAAAATCGGCGAAAAGAACCAATCAGTCACACTAAAAACATTCAAGAATATCTATGAAAATGTTTGGAAAAAGTGGTATTCAATGCTCAATGCAAATGAAGGATTATGGGATGACCAAGACCTTGTCATTTATTGCCTTCAAGAGGATTGTGTTGACGATCGTTTCTCAGCCGTGTTCTGTGACGAGTCACAAGACTTCACTCGTGTGGAAATAGATTTCATACTCAACTCCTCTTCATTCGCCCAACGCTCCATCAAGATTCAAGACGATATCAACAAACTACCGTTCGTTTTTGCCGGCGACGAGTTTCAAACACTCAATCCTACAGGATTCAGTTGGGAGTCACTGCGCAGCTACTTCACGGAAAGGCTATCCACTTTAGTCGGTATCAAGCCACAGAAAGGCATGATACCAAGTCCAGTTGTGCTCTCCGAGAATTTCCGCTCGACTCGCAACATTGTGAAGCTGGCAAACCGCATACAGCTCCTCCGCGCTAGTCGGTTTAATGAATACTCAGTACCACAGAAACCACATTTTTCACAGGAAGGTAGTTCCGTATACTGCATATCTCCGTCAGACGAGGAAACACTGAAGAAACTAAAGGACAACGGAGTTGTACTTATTGTGCCTACCAACGATGGCGAGTCTGTGGAACAATACATAAAAGACTCACCACTGAAGGATTTCGTCAAGTTCGAGGAAGGAGTACCCAGTAACATTACAATTCTGAATCCAACACAAGCCAAAGGTTTAGAATATCCAAACGTCGCAATATTCGGATTTAACACAAAGAACAATCAAGGCATACAAATTGACAATCTGACAAAATGGTTCGACAACCACGAATGTCCCAACTTGACTGAGGATATAGAACTAAAGTATCAGGTCAGTAACGCATATGTGGCCGTCACACGCGCAAGTTCCAACCTTTATATCATCGATGACGTCAACCGCTCATCATTTTGGGCATTCGCTTTCAATCAGTCAGAAGATGAGTCTCTCGATAAGGAAATCAATCATTTGCAGTCACTTATGTTTGGTAACCTTTCCTCAGCAAAGCGTGACCAATGGTCGGAAAATGAAATAGGTTGGATTGAGTACGTTAAGGATATTGATATTTCTGATGAGAATCTAAAGTACCTGAGTTCAAACGAGCACAAGCAAGACTTAGAAAATAGAGCGGCCGAACTGCATGATAGCAAACTCATGTTGCAGGCTGCGACAAGCTACAAGAGTGCTGGCAATAGAATTGATGAGGCACGATGCAGAGCAAAGGCTGCGGCTTACGACGAGAGATTCGACGAGGCTGCAGAATGGTTTTCCAAAGCAGGAATGTATGACAAGGCCGTTGACAACTATTGGCTGGAACTAAACGTCAATCAGCAACAATCCGTGGTCGAGAAGATTAAGAAACTTACAGGGAAATCACACAACAAGAAAATAAAATTCTGCAAAAAGACAACGGCTCCAACGTTACGTGATATAAAAATGGGGCTTGACGATATGGCAATATTCTTAAGAGAAAATCCCAAAGAACAGGTTTGTTACAAAGCTTGGAGTTACATTATTACGCTTATGATGCAGAATCTCAAGACAGAGGGAGCTGAAGGCACCAAGGAAATCCCCATCATTATTAAAGCGTTGGACAAACTAGCTGAGTTCGACATAGAGGTAAACGCTTGCCGCTCAAAATTGGCATCTATAGCCTATGGCATCGGTGACAACGAGGAAGCTATTAAGGTGTGGGAAAGCATGAAGAAAGTGGAAAGAATACCAGAATATTGTAACGCAAAACTAAAAGTTGAGAGATATCCCAAGACCATTGAGTTCTACGAGGGCACAAATGATCCAAAATGGTTCAACAAACTGATTGAGGATGCAAGGAAGAACCTTGATATCCCACTAACAGAAAGCCAAAAGACGGTATTGTGCAGAGCTGTCAGACAGGGTTCGGACTGTAAAAAGGAATTCAAATGGCTTCTTCCGTTCATGCTTAGCTCGTCAGATAGCATAGGGAGCACGGACCATGTGGTTAGAGAGGCAAAGGAATTGGGCATCAACGTTAATGAGTATGTTATTCATACAATTGCCGAGTTACGCTATTCTGACTTGCGGTCATGGAAACGTCCGAAGGTTGAGTATGTTGACGCTGAGGTAGAACCGCTGTTTGATGCGATAGAAGCCATCGGGCGCATACGAAAAAGTGATTTTCTTAGCTATATGCAACGTGCGCTGAAAACCATGAAAACAAAGGATTTTTGCGGAACAAACTACAAGCGATTCGCACGTAAGAAAGCTGCGCTCATTGTATTTCCTGAACTTGGAAAGGCATTCGAGCAAAGTGGAACGTTTGTCAACGCCTGTATATTCTATGAATGGGCAGTTGCGAATACTGACGATAAAGATTTGAAACGGCTTATGGATGAGCGTTGGATTGTATGTAAGGAACGTCAGGCACACAACGATGACAATGACAATTATCGCGCCGATGCAAAAAAGAAACGTGAGCAGCTTAACATCGGCGACAAAGAGCTACCGACTGAACTCATACAAAACAATAGTTATTGGGAACAGATTTATAAAATCGCCACAAGCATAAGCAACGAAACACGTGCACCGCAACAGCAAGCGACTCAGAAACTGGAAACTGCACAGTCGGAGACGGTGTCACAGGTAACTGTAAAACAGGAGAACATGAATAAAGATGCGGCACTGACAAAGAATCAACATATCGAGATACAAGATTCTCATAGAGATGTGCAGCCAACTTTATCTTCAACAATACAAAAGATTATCTATGGCAACTATGCTGTCACATATTTCCCCAAGAATAAGGAGGTCCTGATAAAGACAACTGACGATTACGAGTATCAAGTGCGTATAAAACATGGCATATTACCAAAAGGTGGTGATTACGAGTTTCGCAATGGACGAATCCATATATCGGAAGATGGCAGTCCGACACCTTTCGCCATAATCAAGGACGAGAACATGCTTGTAATAAAAATCATGGACGGTACCCTTGATACAGGTATGCATTTCACGTTTGAATTATAATACAATATTAGTACTGGTGCAATTAATTGCGCTAGTACTAATAAGTTAATGCAGATAAAAACAACATGTAATGAGAAGATCACATTCTTTAGAAAAAAGTCTTGTTGATGTTAAGTATGAACAATATGTAAATAATCTTCATGACAGATTGCCACAACTTACAGACCCTAGTGAAATAGACTGTAAGCGATGGCCATGGGAACTTTTGCAAAATGCAAAAGATACTGTTGTTAAAAGAGAGAAACCAGAAGAACGCTATGTTGATGTAACGATTAGATACTATACAGATAGTGACGGTAAGAAAAAACTTTATTTTGAACATAATGGAGATCAGTTCACGAATAAGGCTATAACAGGTCTTATCTGGAAGTTTAGTGCAGAGAAACGAAATGAGCAGACAACCGAAGACGGTTTGACTCGTGACAAACAAAGTACGGGACGTTTCGGTACTGGTTTCATGACTACACATGCGTTGTCTTTAACTGTAGATGTGTCTGGTTCATTATTCCACGATGACCCAGAAGTTAAGAGAAATGTATCTGTTGATTTTACATTACATAGAGAAGGACCAGATGACGAAGCTTATAAAGCTGGTGTAGATAGAACTGAAAGGGAGATTGACGAGAATATGGATAAAAGACCTATTCCTGCCGATGAAATACTTCCTACTAGATTTACATATCATCTGAACAAAGATTCTAGTGAAAAGGCTGCAAGAATGGGTATTGAGAATGTTCGTGCCAATGCAGCACAAACTATGCTGTTCTGTCCATCAGTTCGTTCTATAACTGTAATTAATGAAGAAAGCAATGTCACTTTTAAGATTATTCGAAAGAATAATGATGAAAGAAAGGATGTAGTAAAAGAGACAGTATTCGTAGAAGAAAGTAGCGATAGAAATGAGCCTATTACCCGTAGGTTCATCTCTATGGAAATTGAAGAGCCATCGAAAGAAATCTCCAGCCATTGGAAAGCAAAAAACAGAAATCTGAGACTTCATGTTGCAGTGGAAGTTGACAACGATAACAATATATTAACGTGAGTTCGATGAATTCAAAACAATGAAAGCTGTGTATCAACTGTACGTTGTACATTGATACACGGCTTCTTAGGAAACATACAATAAGCAGCGATAGCTCCAAGCAGGTTCACGATGAAATTGTCAAAGCACCTGTGTCTTGAATGTTCCACTTGTGCAATATTCTTCAACTCGTCATTTATCGTTTCTATTATTGCTCGTTTCCTAAGCAGCAGCTTGTCAGACACGCTCATCAAGGCACCTTTCATGTTGTTTTTAAGTTTGGTGATAAGCTGTATGCCATCCACGAACAGGCGTTGGAAAAGGTTCTTGCTGATATACCCTTTATCTCCGACCAGCTTGCCATATATGAATTCTACGAAGGCTTTGTATTCCAATGGTTTCCTGTCATCCACATCTCCCGGGGTTATCATAAAGTTCAGCAACTCACCCCTCTCGTTACATATCAGATGCAGCTTAAAGCCAAAGAACCATCCCATGGAGCACTTGCCTCTTTGCGCAATGCCCTTGAATACCTTGTGGATATGTATCCTCTGGTTCCTGCATACTCTAAGGGGAGTGCTGTCCACGAAACTTATGCCAGTACATTTTCCGAGCAGCACCTTCTTGATGAATAGAGCCAAAGGGATGGCTACTTCCTTTTCAAGTTCCACGAATCGGTTGTATGAGACAACTTTCGGGAAGAGGTGACGCATATGTCTGCATACCTTTTCTATATAGAAATGTTTCAGGCAACGGTAGCCTGAATCATGAAACAGTATCATGATTACCATAATTTCTGCCTTTGACATGGTTGACTTGCGGTGATATTGCCGTTTCTTATCTGCTTTCAGTGTATATTTTTCCATCATGGAATCAAAAAACTTGCAAAAATCATCTGCAATACAAAATAATTCTGTAACTTTGTCCTCGGTGATCATAGCGATTATTGTTTGTAAACTTTTGATTTTTAGCACCTTAAAGTTACAACAATTTTCGCTAATCACCAAATTTTTAGACACTTATATTTCGTCGAACTCACGTTATATTACCTATTCCTTCAACATCTCCTTCCGTTTATTGTTCTCTCCCACTTATTGGCTTTGAGAGCATGTCATTGCCATTCTATATCAATAGTAATGATTTTGAACCTGCAACAGAAAGAACCTCATTGTATTTGAAAAAGAAAAGATTTGAGATTAGGACTAATGAAGAAACTGATGAGGAAGAGCAATTCTATCTGCAAAGTGGTATCAACTGGTCAATATTTGAAAGATCGCTTTCATTATACGAATCCGTAGTAGATTATCTTATTGATAACGGATATAATAAGAGATACAATCTCATTAATGGTCTGGGCAATATTCTTAATGGAGCCTGGGGTGTTGAGACTAAGAATTGCTTAGCCTCAAGATTCATTCTACCATTAAGAAATATGCTTGTACAGAAGAATCTGGTTAAGACAAGTGAAGGCTATAGGAGCATAAACTCTGATGTAAAATTTGTAGAATGCTCGAAAGACTGTGACCTGCATGATTTCTATGAAATTTGCAAGACCATATATGGAAATAATCTCGCTATTGAAGATGAAAACGAGAACTGGGTAGCATTAAAGTGGGGACGATTCACTTTTGAAACAGACTTTGACGAGAAGAAGCCAGAAAGTGAGAATCTAGCAATACCCACTGTTAAATATGACAAAGTTGCCAAGTACATTGAGGATGCCACTTGCCTTGATAATCTGATTCTTATCATTGAAAATGATTCTGATATAGATACCAATTTTGATGCTGAGCAACTGAAAGAGTTTGAGGTGTTACGAAAGCTTCAATGGTTAAATAAGTTCTATGAATGGATTGCAGTATCAAAAATAACAAAACTTGCGGACCATAAGATTGTACCTAATCGTCTTGGTTATTTCTGTTCAACAGAACAAGGTTGTGATTTGAAAGATGCAAGTGACATCCCAACCAACATCTTCGATTTCATGAAGAGAATGGAAATAGATTGGGATAAGAATCTGCTTATGGAAGGAGTGCAACACATAACCTTGACAAAGGAAACGAAGGATAATGTTGTTGTCGCAATTAAAAACCGATCAAAAGAGATTCGTGATGATAATTATTCAAGCGATGACTCTAAACTGACAAAGTTATTACCATTGTTGATGGCTCTTCCATCTACAGAAGATGGAAGACACCAAGAGTTCTATGAAAAGCGTTCAAAGATTCTGTCACTTTTGAAAACTGTATTTAAATCCGAGGCAGAAGAAGTTGAATCTGAAACTTTGGAGCTAAAAGCCGAAACTTGGGAAGATTCAGACAAGTGGCTAATGAGCCGTCTTTCTACCAAATTGGCAAACCGCAAGCATTTAGATGTTATAAGTGCTGAAGATACGGAAGAACAAATTGCATCTAAGTATTGCACTTCGGAGTGGCTTTCAGATATAGTAAGTTTCATGTTTGATAAGGGTTATCTGCATCTTGACGACATAACTGAAAATGGATCTTCTGACGATGTTTTGAGCATAATTCCCAACAGATATGGCAACTTTAAACCGATCAATTTGTTATACAAGCAAGGCTTGATTCCCGACAAGTTATTGGATGACTGTCTAAAAGATACAGGCTTTGACATCAAAGAAGTCCTTCTGTATGATGGATTTGTATTAAATGAAAAAACTAAGATTACAGAATATCAAATTACAACGTTGGCAAGTAAGTACAATGAGTACTTTGATGGTGAAGATAATGACAAAAAGGAATCGGTATCAAAATTCTTGCTTCATTTAGTCCCAGAATGTGGCGAACAATATAAAGAGATTCGCAACCTTTACGACGAATACAATAATATTGAAGATACCACCATTAACATTATTAAGACTTCAGAACTTAGTATATGGAAGGGTGCAAAGGACTACATGATAGGTTTGCTAGCAGAGAAAGCCTCTGAATGCAATAACATTTTCACAATTGGCAAAGTTCTCAAAAAAAATACTAATAAGGAACTCACTAACGAGCAGGAGAGTGAGTGCAAAAACTTAGGCATGTCCTGGCTTAACCGATTAGCGCAGGAAATTAAGAATGGCAAAGTGTCGGTGAAAGAAGATCTATTATTGATCCCCGATTGGTATGGTAATCTTCATCCTTCAAATGAGGTAATCTATGATGGAACTATACTTGATCATTATAAACATAGTGATAGTCTAATTAAACTAGTTGATAGTGAACTATGGTCACACTTCCATGATAAGAAGAATGGTGATGACAATATGACAAGCACCATTGTTCATCCCCAATATGTTTTCGCTAAAGAATTTCAAAATAACACTGACAAAGAGTTTTTCGACCTTGTTGATAGATTAGTGTTCTTCTGTAGTGAACATAACTCTACAGAATGGAAGTTACTACTCAAACGTTCAATACAGACGCTTCTATTCTTTTTCGAGTCAAATGAATCGATCTCCATGTCTTCTTTTAGTTACCGTAATAGAGATGACGATAATTTATCAAAACTATTTCCAAAAACATACATGAAAAGGAAGAATTTGTCATATGACTATATTTACGATGCTGAAACAAAAGCTCGTTTCTCACAAATGAATGACAACTATTCTTCGGATGAAATAGAGATATTGATTGAAAACAAAGACTTTGTAAAGAAAATGTTACAGAGGAGCGAACTAGTTACCATCCAAAAGATTATTGAGGAATTTCCTGACACGGATTTTAAGTCAATACTAAACATCTTACGAAGAGAGCAAGGAGATTTTAATTTAGAACTTTTCCAGCAAAATATTTCTGATGATCGCAAGAGAGACATCGGAGATAAAGGAGAATGCTACGTTTACGAAATGCTTTGTAGTCGCTTTGGTTGTGTTAATGTCACATGGTCAAATTATGCGCCAAACGATGCGAATGCTAGAATTGTGAGTTTCAATGGTAAAGAATATCGCTTGAATACAACCTCTCACGATTTTGATTTCGTTGTTTCATATAATGGCAAGAGCATATTTATTGAAGTCAAGACAACTGTGGGAAATATAAAATGTAGTAAGGATTTCCCTCTTATCTTTGAGACAAAAGAATGGGAATGGATAGATAATCTTCAAAATCAAGGATCCTTACATTACATTGTAAGAGTCTTTGATATTGAAGGTTCGCCCAAAGCGTACTTCTTAAAACAGTCTTTATTTGTAGAATAAAAATGAACATTATATGAACATATATTTTAAAATTAGCAAAAGAAACATTATTGCAATTATTATGCTTTGTGCTGCAGAGGTAATGATGGCACAAAACAGTAAGCAGAAATCTAATTCTTTCGACCGACTAGCTAATTGGTAGTCGAATAACCATTATGCTTGAACAAGAATTACAACAATATCTTCTCCGCAAATATCCGCAGGAGAATGCACAATGTGAATAAACTACAACATATATTGATGCTTATATTTCTCGACTTGGACGGAACACTGGTAAATACAGTTCACCCTTCCTGGAAACCTTATAAAGATGGACTGCAGGATTTTCTTGTTGCACAAATACCCTTATTTGCAGGAGTAAAAGAGTTTATTGCTTCGAGGAAGCATAAAGGAGATTCTTTGGTTATCGCTTCTGATTCGCATCCTCGTTATGTTAATCCGATTGCAGATATGTTAAGTGTAGAGGCTTTATCTCTAGCTGACAAACCTAACAACAAGAAAATTCTAGAATTTCTTGATTCACACCCTCAGTATAAGCAAATGGTTGCTGAAGGTAATTGTTTGATGGTCGGCGACACGAAACTTGACATCGAGTTCGGTAGAAGGATTGGTGCGTTAACATGTTGGATACATCCATATCGAATAACTAAGGATATTATAGATGAACGTGACGGTATAGGAGATGAAATGGCAAGTAAGAAAATGGAGCCAACTTTTACGGTTAAGAATTTTGCTGCAATAGAGGAAATTATAGACTTTCCTTTAAATAATCTCACTAGTGTCTCTTAATATATGTTAATAATATATGTTAATCAAATTTGAAGTCAAAATAGAGTTGCCTGTCATCTGCCTTTTCGCTCTCCCTGAGAGGCAGGAGAAGGTCTCGGATGTCGTCTGTGGTGAGTGCAGACTTGCCAAGGATGCGCATGACTTCGAAGACGGGTCTGCCAATCTTGAGGTCGTACTCGATGATGGCAATGAGGCAGTAGGTGATGATAGCCACCTGTATTTATAAAGCAGGGCGATGTCTTTCGCATTGAGGTAGAAGTTGTTCGTATAGTAGACGAAGCTTCGATGAAGCTCTGGCACATAATAGACAATCCTTCTGATAACACTGGGATACTTCTCCTGATTCTCCTTCTTGGTGAAGCGAATGGTCTGGTCTTTGAGTACGTTGTCTGTTCCGTCGAGAATGCTCTCGCCATCGACAATCTCATATGCTGGTTTGCCCTTCTCCCTGATGATGAAAAATGCTCCGAATACATTGATCTTATAGAGTCTGGCGAGGTCAAAGTAGCCTCTGTCAAACACATAGCACGCCAAAGGCTCGTATGTGAACCAGTCCATAGAGTTGATATCGTGTACCTTGGCATTGGTGATTCTGTAGAAAACAGGAATCTCCGTGATGATATCAATCTGAGTATGGATTCTGATGCCCGACTTTGTGCTTCTAAATTCTGCCCATCTGAATACGGACATACAGAGGTCAATAGTCGTAGAGTAGATGGCATAGAATCTTCCATGCAACTCGAACTCCTTCGTGATGCGTCTGGCTTGGGCAATAGATACCATGTAGAAAGCGAACTCCTCAAAGATGCGATGGTCTCTGAGCATGTTGGCCTTCGAAAGCATTTGTCTGTTGATGGGCTGGTGGCCAAAGCCGAGGTGTTTGGACTTCTTACCATGTGCGATTGTAATATCTGTGAGTTCCCTCAGGCTTCCGCATCCAATGAGCTGGCCAAACATCAGAACTAGCAAATGGTTCCAGTGAGACATCGCCCAGCCTTTGGTTCTGTCGTTGTACTTGGCGAGTATTCGCCGGAACTGCCTCTGAGGGAGGAACTGTATTGTCTGTGCAAAAACGAATATTCCAGTATGCATATCTGCTCCGATTTTGAATCAGATGCAAAGGTAAGCATTTCAAAACCCGGACAGGGTATCGCAGGGCTAAAACGTTGTGCATAAGATATTTAATTTTGAGTTTTAACAATTTTAAGAGACACTAGTGAACTTAGTCATATTGTTCTTTTATGTTTCTTTTTACAACAATTGACGCCTCTCGCTGTTTAGGTTTACAATAACTTGAGTATAGTTCCTCGTTTTCTATACGGAATGTACGACTATCAAATTGCATAACCGTCTTTGCGGGGGTATAGCTTACAGAGAATTGATCAGAATGGAGTTTTTCTAAGCCATGAGACTCCATTTTTTGCAATATTTCTGCACGGACTTCATTAATTTGCTCTTCTATTTTGTTCTTTTTGTCAAGCAGACTTGTAAGTTTTCGTTCGTATTCGTCAAACCAATTCGGTTGATTACTCAGCGATAGATTAGAACTATTTGCCCATTTATCAAATATGTGTGGCGAAGAAGCGTCAACATCTAATCCTAACTTACTTATTCGTGAACGTATTGCACCTTCGTTGCGTCCAAATATTTGACACAGTTCTTGGACGGAAACGCCTTTTTTTACAAGTTCAGATAGTTGTTCTTCATCTCCTGTAGTCCACTTTGCATAAGCATTGTGATGGATTTGTTTCTGTTGTGCCATGTATGAAACACCTCCAACTTCATGGAGCTTCGTAGAATCAGTTGGTATTATCACACCTGCCACCAACTTATGATGCCAGCCCTCAAATTCCAATCCTAATGATAGGGTTAGATATACATCATTTATGTTAGTATACTTGTCTGCGCTTTTCTTCAAACAGTCAATGAACGTCGGGTCTGTTATGGGAAAGTCATACTCTGTACCATAATATGTGAACCTCATACGATTTTTGGACTTTTCTCGATTCTCATCAATATATGCACTTGCTTTGTCGGGATGGATTAGCATCAAAGAGTAGTTGATTCCTGCAATCATTTTTGTAGAAACGGCACGTCCCCTATTATGAAATAACGATTGATGCTTCGTGTCAATAAGCAGATTTATTACGTTTGAATCCTGCGAAATGGCATAATTATATTGCTCAATATGTGAATAATAAACATTCTCCGTATGAGCCTTCTCTGGACAAGGTACTACATTTGTAAGCCTTACTATTGAAAATACCTTTATATTTTCTCCCAAAAAGTTGGGGATTTCACCGTATATGGTTCTAGCAATCGGACGTATCCATCGTGGCCTGCCGTCATCATCGCGAACAAGTTTCCATCTATCGTTGTTGTCGAAAACGATTTCCACTCCAGCGATGCAACGTCCTCCACGCTTGTAGGAGTTTGCCAAGCAAATGAAATACTTATCCATAGATATGGGTTATACCAAGTGAACTATCTTTACTTCTTCAACAGAGTGCTCCTTCATATACTCAGCGAGCAAACGGCGATGACACATCTCTGGAGTCTCTTCGCTACAAAGGAAACATGAACCGTCGAACTGCTTAACACCATATTTCTTGATGATATCACGCTGCTTGAGCATACCTGTATATTCTTCGATATATTCTGGCCAAGTAACTGTTTCCTTATGCCACCTATCAAGGAGTTCCTTTGTGGGAGCAAAGTCTGTGACATGTTTATAGTCAATACCGCATATCTGCTTCACAAAATAAGCCAAGTCTTTGCCTTTAGCGAAACCAGCCAGCTGACTACTGTTGCTGATGCGCACATCAACGAGTTGCTTTACTTTATTTTTCTTAAGAAGCTCAAAGAACTGCTCTGCGCTCTTCTTGGTGAATCCAATTGTAAATAGTGTAATCATAATTATTCCGATATTTAATATTCTTCTGTAGTTTCATCATTACCATAGTCCGGTATCCATCCGATTTCATAATTCTTCAAGCGATAAGCATCTGTTCGCTGCTGTTTTTCGTCATATCCGTCACCAAAATCAGCGAAGAGCGAATCAGCCATCTGGCCTCCCACCGACTTTAACTTATTCCGTTTTACATAGTCAAGTATCATCGTTTTTTCAAGTTCTTGGTGAGAGCGAACAATGGGATCTCCTGTTTCTTCATCGTGCATGATATGCTGAATATCCCAGCCTAAATCATAGAAGTACCTTGAGATGAAAGAAAATCGGTGGCATCCCAGAGGGTCTGCCTCCGAGCACATCAGCGAGATTCGTCTGTTTTGATCTAGTGCTTTATTCAGCCTTTCGACACCGCTTAAAAAATTAGTGGTCTTGACACCCATTTCAAAATTGACCTGTAATTTCTTCTCCTTGACACCCTTTTTTACGAATTCCGTTTCTTTAAGACAATCGGAGCGTCTTGCACCAAAGTGCTTGCCAAAAGGTACGTATAAAACCCCGTGTCCTTTGAACCACGTCTTGAGGATTTCCTCATTAAACTGTGGCGTGTATTTACTATAGGGCATACTCCTCACATCAAGAATACAATCTATTCTTTGTGATTCCAGAAGTTGGAAGAATTCTTCTATACTTTGGTTGGAATGTCCTACCGAAAATAACTGTCTTTTATCCATAGTTTTATTAAGCTGCTAAATCAATAACTCCGGCAACCAATTTATAGTGCCAATCGTAATGGTTAACCCCAAGCGATAGCGTGAGATACAAATCGCCTGTATTCCTTTGCCCGCAATTCTTGGTTCTATAGCGAAGTGCGTTAATGTATCTGGTATCTGTCAAAGGGAAGTCATATTGTGTACCATTGTAAGTGAACTGAATGCGATACTTCTCGTGACCATAAACATCATACTGCATCGTAATGACTGGACTTTCTGGCATGATAAACATAAGCGAATAGCTACCATTTTCAAATACTTTATTTGGAACAGCCTTCCCCCTGTTACCAAAAATCAAGGAATGCCATGTGTCGCAAAGAGGATTGAGATTTTGACTATTCTGTCCAATTCTACCGACTTTCCTGATAGAATTGAAATGCACGTTTTCACAATGTGCTCCAGTTGGAACGGCATCTGTAACGTCTACAGCAAGTATATCTAGCATAGAGAATGAGCCTACGAGATATTCGGGGAGACCATTATCACCATTCGACATTACAGGTCTTATCCAGTTGGGTAGGCCATATTGGTTTCTTACAATTGAAACTCCAGAAGCAGTGTCTTGAATCTCAATACCGGCGAGACATCTTCCACCATTTTTGTAGGAGTTGCCCATACAGATAATTTGCTTTTCCATACTCTTTGCTTTTAGTTTATTGTTTCTTGTTGCAAAGATAAGGACTTTATCTGTACAAAGCATCAAAACAGCAACATTGCCATGCAAAGATGGCAAAAAAGTAGTGCTGAGGCTGCAACGTTGCCGAGGGGTATGGAAATCACTTCTTGTCATACTTCAGAATGGGGATATCCTCATAGTCATAACCGCAGTTGGAAGTGCGCACTCTTACAAATACTTTCGATTTGTCCAAACGCATGACGTAGGCATTGCCGTCTCTTTCCGGCTTATACTGGTCGGAATAGTTCAGGTCGGGAATGTCGCTACTGATTTTGCTCTTCAGATGAGCTATGGTGGGCTTGATATGCTTGTCGTAGGTGACGGGCAGTCCCCTCGTGCGAGACTTATAGGTCTTCAGGGCAACCTGGAGATATATGTCATATTCTTTGGGCGTGAACGTCACCTTCTTCTCGTTCCCATCGTCGAACTTGAAGGCTACCTGATAGCGGCCAGTCTTCATGTCTTGTCCCAGGAACACCAAGTCGGGAGCCACTGGTGGAGGAGCCACAAGGAAATCGAAGAGGGCCTTGTAGAATCCGAAATACTTGAACTGGCCCTTGCTGTCGTTGATGGTTATCGATTGGCGGATGCTGACCTTGCTCTGATAGAATCCCAGGATGTCATCCACCAGAGTCAAGATGCCCGACGAGATGGGGATGCACAGAAACTCCGTGTAGTATTGTATCGAACCGCCAGCGCTGCAAAATGGCACGACAGATGTACCGATATTGATAAGGAGAGAAGGCGGTGTGTTGTGGAGTGCCTTCACCTGCAAGCGTTCGTACAGCACATTGCGGAAAAAATCGACTGTCGTCATATCGCACAAGCGGTCGTACACCTGCTGGATGATAGCTTCTTCGAGGTTGGGAGCCATATAGCTGATGACATCCTTCACATACTGCTCATTCATGCCCCGAAACTCCTCCACCATCTTGGGGATGTAGATGAAGTTAAACCCGCAGAGGCGTGTAATCGTGACCAGCAGTCGGAAGTGCTGTTTCAGTTCCTCATTACGCTCTTCATCGTAGGAACTCTCTAGATATACCATATACTGGTCGTTGAAACTGGCCTCGCCAGTAGGACAGGAAATAAGATATGGCTTTGGAGCGGGTATAGTCCCATCAGCCTTCTTGGCATCCTCCATCAGACAGTACTGCAAGGCAATGAGCAGAAGAGCTTCGCGAGGTACGCAGATGTTATCGCTCAGGGCAATATCGTATATATGGTCGAAGAATGCCTTCCGCTCTCTGACAGACAACTCCTTCAGTGTATTGACAGCATCTGAGAAACGAATCTTGCGTGCATCGCTCATCTCCTGGTGAGTGATGGCATACTCGGACATGAGCCGTTTCATGTTCTTTACCTCGCTTTCCTCGATGATATTATCAGCCTTAATCATGTCGTTGAAGATGCGAGCTATTGCCGTCCGCTGTTCTTTGGTCATGTCTCTAAGATTTGAATATCTTTATCCTTTATTCCGCAACACTATTATAAATTAAACTTTTTAAGTACCTGAGCAACAAAAAGTCTTAGACTAGCTAAGCGGCAAAGCCGGTTACTTGCTTTGGCAAGCAGTAGAGCCAGTTACTTGGACAAGCCAAGCGGCAGAGCCGAGCGGCCCAGGATTTTGCCATGTCGAAGAATTCACTTATCTTAGTGTTGCGAAAAGAAAACAAGCAAAACTCTGATATGACATGGCAAAAATACAAATTAAATCTGAAAAACATACTCCTTTTGGAGAAATATTTTCGGGTTGTGGAGCAATTTGACTCCACATTGTCTTCTGTAATTGACTCAATCCTTGGTCTAAGGTGTATAATTCATAGGGGCACTTTAACGGATACACCTTCCTCAACATGCAACTCCGTTTGAAAAAAAATAAGCATTTTGAGGTCAGTAGATGGCTTCTGCTCAAAGATTTTGATCTGCAAAGTCTATTTCACAGGTATGTGATATTGTTATCTAATTTCTTTACATGACTGTTTTGTAATTGAGATGCTGAGAATGAGACTCTTTCTCTATCCGCGCAATCTGTCAATCGTGTTTTACTAGACAACAGCATTCGTTGAAAAACAGGTAATGCCGCTCTCTGTTGGAGAGAACGCCAATCACTGGTCGCGAAAACGCCAATCCCTGTTGGAGAAAACGCCAATCGCCAGTCGCGATGACGTCATGCGCTAAAACACAGTATTTAGTACCAGTTTAAATCTAATGTCGTGGTCTGACAGGGACTCGGATTCTTTTTATTATCCACGGAATACAGGCACCTTGATAGACAGTTTATCTCTCGTCAAAAATGTGTCTATGTTTATAATATTTGAGCGCGTTGTAATATTAAAAAAGCTAAATTATTAGTTAAATAAAATTAAATTTTGGGTCAAAGGGTTGACAATGGGGGGTGTGATTTTGTATATTTGCACGCGAACTCAAGGCTGATTTTCATAACCAGAAAGAAGCCTTTGCAATAAACCACAAGTCTTACAAGTTAAAAATTCTCATTTATGTTTACAATTATTACATCAAACATCTTGAGCTGGTTCCAACAGAAGGATCATGGTTTTTCGATTGACACCCGACCAGGGCTTGATTTCTTCTCGTTAGCTTATCGTTCGGTTCTCGTTAACTTCTCGTTAGGTCCTCGTTCGTCTCTCGTTCGTCTCTCGTTGCTTATTCGTTAGTCTATCGAAGACCGATCGAGGACCGAACGAGGAACAAGCAAAAAACGAACGAGAGACGGACGAAAGAAGAACGACTCTCGGACGAGAAACTATCGAAAACTCGACGAGAAACTGCAAAACCTGTGGGGGATGGTAGCCTTTCTTCCCGAACTCGTTGAGTTATGCCATGGCGAGAAAATGTGCCATGAAATGGATCGTTTTCGTTAAGCCAGATGAGCAGAATAAAGCTCGCTTTAATTATGCCATGGCCAGAAAACGATGGATGCAATCCAACTGACGAGTGAAGTAATAGCAATCCGAGGTTATTCGAACTTGCAAAGTTGTGTGTGTCAGAGCTATGCTTTTTGGAAGAGGGGGCAAATGCCAATGACTGGTATGGGCTAAATTCATAACCTGTTGTAAAACAACGAGGGAGATATTTGATGAGATTTCGTTTTTCTTTTTGGCGTAGATTACATCAAAATGCTTAACATTCCAGTGAAATCATTGATGGGAATCTGAGAGGTCTTGTTATGGTAGAGGTGAAAAAAATCACCGCCGTAGTGCTTGACTACGGCGGTGATTGGTATAGTGGGGGAGTAGATTACTCGGCGGCAGATTCTTCGGCAGCACGGAAGCTGGCGAGATCCTCTACCTGGAAATTCTGAATGTAGGCTGCCTTACCAAGAACATCTTCCTCGGTCATGCGAACATATACGTTGGCTGACTTGGTGAAGAGCTCTGGAGCACGAGTGGCATCGTCGAGGATGAGGAGCGACATCACAATCTCACAGGTCATGTCGTAAAGACGACGGGCAAGGAAATCGTGGGCGTCCTGATTGTTGAGGTCCTTGACGCGGTTGAGGGTTGCCTCGTAAACGGGGATGAGCTTCTCAACACGTGCCTTCAGGGGCTGGAGTGCCTCAGAAACTTCTGCGGCTGCCATGTCCTTGATGTTGTTGAGCATGGTGCCGTTGGTGATGTAACGGATGGCGGCTACTACCTGAAGCTGGGTGGTTCCCTCGTAGATAGAGAAGATGCGGGCGTCGCGGAACAAACGCTGGCTCTTGTACTCCATGATGAAGCCTGAACCTCCGTGGATGCTGATGGCATCGTAGGCGTTCTGGTTGGCGTATTCTGAGTTCATACCCTTTGCCATTGGAGTGAAGGCGTCTGCCAGACGCTGGTATTTCTTGAGCTCCTGCTTCTCTTCGGGGGTGAGCTTGCGGTCGCGCTCAATATCCTCAAGGGCTTTGTAGATATCTACGTAGCGGGCGGTTTGATAGAGCAGTGAACGGCCTGCGTCGAGCTTGGCCTTCATGCGTGAGAGCATGTCATAGACTGCAGGGAAGTTGATGATCTTCTCACCAAACTGTGCACGCTCCTTGGCGTAGGCGAGTCCTTCGTTGTAGGCTTCCTGTTCTACACCTACTGACTGGGCTGCGATGCCGAGGCGGGCGCCGTTCATCAGTGCCATGACGTACTTGATCAGACCGAGACGGGTGCTTCCGCAGAGTTCTGCCTTAGCGTTCTTATAGGTCAGCTCACAGGTGGGTGATCCGTGGATACCGAGCTTGTGCTCGATGTGGCGCACGTCAACACCGCCT
This sequence comes from Prevotella sp. P3-92, assembly GCF_002251205.1. Lineage (NCBI taxonomy): Bacteria > Pseudomonadati > Bacteroidota > Bacteroidia > Bacteroidales > Prevotellaceae > Prevotella > Prevotella sp. P3-92. The sequence goes on from NZ_NPJE01000058.1 coordinate 114,877, forward strand.
TGGTTCTTGTCGTAGATGAACATAGAGAGTCCACGACCGTCTTTGGTGCCTTCTTCTGAACGGGCGAGTACGAGGTGGATGTCTGAGTCACCATTGGTGATGAAGCGCTTCACACCATTCAGGCGCCAGCAACCTTCTTTCTCGTCGTAGGTGGCTTTGAGCATGACGCGCTGCAGGTCGGAACCGGCATCGGGCTCGGTGAGGTCCATTGACATGGTTTCGCCGGCACATACGCGCGGGATGTACTTCTGACGCTGTTCCTCTGAACCAAACTCATAGAGGGTGTCGATACAGCTCTGGAGGCTCCAGATGTTCTGGAAACCTGCATCGGCTGCTGAGATGACCTCGCTGAGCATAGAGAATACGGTGTTGGGGAGGTTGAGACCGCCGTAGCGACGGGGCATTGAGACACCGTGGAGTCCAGCCTTACAGGTGGCGTCAAGGTTCTCGAATGTCTTTGAGGCATAGATCATACGACCATTCTCAAGGTGTGGACCTTCGAGGTCAACGCTCTCTGAGTTGGGTTCAATGATATTGGCTGCCACATCGCCGGTGATGTCGAGAATCTGTTTGTAGTTCTCGATGGCATCGTTGTAATCGACGGGTGCGTCCTCGAACTTGGCTTTGTCTTCGTAGTTTTTCTCCTTGAGTTCTACGATACGCTCCATCAACGGGTGGTTGAGGTGGAACGCGATTTCGGGGTGATCACTATAATAGTTTGCCATATTTTTTTGTTTTGTGGGAATTAAGGGGAAGTTAAGGGGAAGTTATCACTCCCTACGGTCGTTCGGGAAGTTAAGGGACAACACCTTTCTTCCTTGATCTACTATTTATAACTACATTCCTTCTTTCTTAAGAGCATTATTGTTAACGAAAGCTTCGCAATATGAATTGAGAAATTTACTTGTCGTTACAAGGCCAGTATGGAGTTCTTCAAATTCAATTTGCGAGATGTAATCTAAATCTCTAGATAAGATAATGTAATCTCTACATTCCTCAAGACTTCCTTGCGAAATGTTGAAGAAACGGAGTTTGTCAGCTTTGCTAAGTTTCTTATAGCCTTCTGCAATGTTTGCTTCGATAGACACAGCTGCTCTTCTGAACTGAGATGTCAGTCCAAAAATCTCATCTTTTGGAAAATGTCTCGTTACTCGATAAACGAACAAAACAAAAGCATGAGCCTTCTGCCAAGCTATGATATTTTCAAAACTATACGCCATAAAAGCTATTGTCTCTTAACTTCTCTAACTTCCCTTAACTTCTTTAAATTCCCAAATTATTTATTTCGAATTTTGCTTGTAATACTTAATGAGCTTCGGCACTACCTCCTCGACATTGCCCACGATGACGTAGTCGGCAATCTTGTTGATGGGTGCGTCTGGGTCGTTGTTGACGCTGATGATGATGCCTGAATCCTGCATACCAGCGATGTGCTGGATCTGACCAGAGATACCACAGGCAATATATACCTTGGGGTGTACGGTGACACCGGTCTGACCGATCTGACGGTCGTGGTCTATCCATCCGGCATCGACAGCGGCACGTGATCCTCCTACTTCGCCATGGAGTACTTTTGCCAACTGGAAGAGTTGGTCGAAGCCTTCCTTAGATCCTACGCCATATCCTCCGGCTACTACGATAGGTGCGCCTTTGAGGTTGTGCTTGGCTGCCTCTACGTGGTGGTCGAGCACCTTTACGACGAAGGCTTCTGGAGCTACGTATTTTGATACTTCAGGATATACGACCTCGTTCTTGGCCTGTCCGTCGTAGAGGGCTTTCTGCATCACACCGCTACGAACGGTTGCCATCTGTGGACGGTGTTCGGGGTTGACGATGGTGGCTACGATGTTACCACCGAAAGCGGGACGAATCTGATAGAGCAGGTTGTCGAAGGTCTTGCCAGACTTTTTGTCTTCAAACGAACCGATTTCCAGTTCGGTACAGTCGGCAGTCAGTCCGCTGGTGAGTGATGATGACACGCGGGGACCGAGGTCGCGACCGATGACTGTTGCACCCATGAGGCAAATCTGCGGCTGTTCCTCTTTGAAGAGGTTGACCATGATATCGGTGTGGGGAGCTGAGGTGTAGGGGAAGAGTCCTTCGCCATCGAACACGAACAGCTTGTCAACACCATAGGGGAGGATCTGGTCCTCTACCTTACCCTTGATACCGGTGCCGGCAACCACAGCGTGGAGCTCTACACCGAGTTCATTGGCGAGCTTGCGACCTTTGGTCAGCAGTTCCTGAGATACTTCCTGTACCTGCGTACCTTCTATCTCAACATATACAAATACATTATTCATATCTCTTATCCAATAATCTTTTCGTCCAACAATTCCTTGATCATTCCTTCGATGTCGGCATCTGAAGCGGTCAGGGTCTTTGACTCTTTGGCTTGGAACACGATGTTCTTCACTGCCTTCACCTTGGTGGGTGATCCTGAAAGACCACACTGCTCTACGTCGCCGTCAACATCTGCCACACCCCACTGGTTGAGGTTGAGGTAGGGGCGCTCTTCATAGAGGTAGTCGTAGGGAGTGCCTTCCTTGGGGCGCTCCATAGGACAGGTGGCGCGTTTGTACTTCATCACCAGTTTGGCATTCTGCGGACGGCAGGGTGCTGCACTTCCGTTGACGGTGATGACAACAGGCAGGGGAGCTTCTACGGTCTCCACACCTCCGTCGATGATGCGGCGGATGGTGGCCTTTCCATTTTCTACTTTCAGAATCTCTTCAGCGTAGGTGACTTGGTTGAGTCCCAGTTTCTGGGCAACCTGCGGGCCTACCTGTGCGGTGTCGCCATCGATAGCCTGACGACCACCGAGTACGATATCCACATCGCCAATCTTCTTGATGGCGGTGGCCAAAGCGTAAGAAGTAGCAAGGGTATCGGCACCAGCGAAGAGGCGGTCGGTGAGAACCCAACCGGTATCGGCGCCACGGTAAAGTCCCTGACGGACAATTTCTCCTGCACGTGGAGGACCCATGGTGAGGATTCCAACTGTTGAGCCTGGGTTTTGTTCCTTCAGACGAAGGGCTTGTTCCAGGGCGTTCAAATCTTCGGGATTGAAGATAGCAGGCAAGGCGGCGCGGTTTACGGTACCTTCTGCGGTCATTGCGTCCTTACCCACATTTCGGGTGTCTGGCACTTGTTTTGCCAGAACGACAATCTTTAAAGCCATATAAATTTTGAGTTATTGAAATTTCGAAATCGGGTGCAAAGGTAATCTTTTTTTGGTATGTAGCCAAATAAAATGCACAAAAACCGACGTTTTGTGCACAAATGGCGATTTTTGTGCAATGTCTGTGATTTTTCGAGTTGGTATATATAAATAGGTGTGGGATATTAAAAAAGGTAGGTTCTGGGAGAACCTACCTTGTGGATATAATGATTGACTATCATGTTGCTATTACAAAGAGAACTTGTAGCCAACGGTAATCTGGAATACGCTATGCTTTGAATCGACATCGTCAACAATCTTTGTAACACCCCAGTTGTAGCGAGCGTCAAACACGATATTCTGATACTGATAAGAGAGGCCTACAGGAATAGAAAGGTCAACGCTTTTGACACCATCCTCAACTTCTACCTCTTTTGATCCTCCAGATCCTTTAAATTTCGCCTTTGAAGAGAGCTTGAAACCAGGCTGTACACCGAGTTTCACAGCAAATCCTTTTGCTACATAGAAATTGGCAAGGATAGGAACGTTCAGGAAATCGAGTTTCCAAGTGCAATCATCATCAATAATGGTAGTTTTAACACCCTGCATGGAATAAAGGACACCAGCGCTCAAGCCGATATTGTCTGTTAGTCCATACTCAAATTCTGCACCGGCAGCCAAACCAATACGGGGGTCGGCATCGTCGGCATCTGTGATGTTGGCGATGTTGACACCAACCTTAGGCTGGATAGTGAGCTGACCTACTTCATTTTGTGCAAAGGTAGCTGCTGATACCATCATTGCTACTACGGCTAAAAATAACTTCTTCATAATTGTACTGAAATTAAATTAATAATAGGGTTTATTATTTGGCTTGTTACACTGTTTCATGTCTTATCACGGAACAAAAGTATGAAAAAATGTCAATATATCCAAGGAAAAAAAATATGAAAAACAAAGAAATAGCGAAAAAATGTGGCGATTCGACGATTTTGTCGGGACATCGGAACATCGGGTCATCGGAATTTAAACGGAATTTATACGGAAACATAATCTTTAACTAAAATCTCAAACAAAATGCGCTCGAGTACCTCGCAATCCGTGTGCGGCATTACTTTTTTGGTATGTAGCCAAATAAAATGCACAAAAACCGACGTTTTGTGCACAAATGGCGATTTTTGTGCAATGTCTGTGATTTTTCGAGTTGGTATATATAAATAGGTGTGGGATATTAAAAAAGGTAGGTTCTGGGAGAACCTACCTTGTGGATATAATGATTGACTATCATGTTGCTATTACAAAGAGAACTTGTAGCCAACGGTAATCTGGAATACGCTATGCTTTGAATCGGCATCTTCAATAATCTTTGTAACACCCCAGTTGTAGCGAGCGTCAAACACGATATTCTGATACTGATAAGAGAGGCCTACAGGAATAGAAAGGTCAACGCTTTTGACACCATCAACATCTACCTCTTTTGATGCTCCAGGTTCTTTAAATTTCGCCTTTGAAGAGAGCTTGAAACCAGGCTGTACACCGAGTTTTAGAGCCAATCCTTTAGCTACATAGAAATTGGCAAGGATAGGAACGTTCAAATAATCGAGTTTCCAAGTGCAATCAGCATCAACAATGGTAGTTTTAAGACCCTGCATGGAATAAAGGACACCAGCGCTCAAACCGATATTGTCTGTTATTCCATACTCAAATTCTGCACCGGCAGCCAAACCAATACGGGGATCGGCGTCGTCGGCATCTGTGATGTTGGCGATGTTGACACCAACCTTAGGCTGGATAGTGAGCTGACCTACTTCATTTTGTGCAAAGGTAGCTGCTGATATCATCATTGCTACTACGGCTAAAAATAACTTCTTCATAATTGTACTGAAATTAAATTAATAATAGGGTTTATTATTTGGCTTGTTACACTGTTTCATGTCTTATCACGGAACAAAAGTATGAAAAAATGTCAATATATCCAAGGAAAAAAATATGAAAAACAAAGAAATAGCGAAAAAATGTGGTGATTCGACGATTTTGTCGGGTCATCGGAACATCGGATCATCGGAATTTAGACGGAATTTATACGGATGTTTTTGGGGGATTGCGCGAGCGCAAGAAATCTTTGAAGGAAATCTTTAATGAAATATGGTCTTTGGCCAGAAATAATAATCTTTAAATAAAAATCGTTGACCAAAATGCGCTCGAGTACCTCGCAATCCGTGTGCGGCATTAAAAAATGTGGGGTTTTGTTTTGTACTTCGCTGTTTTATTCGTAATTTCGCATTTTGAAGGTTATGATAGACAGAGCGACGATAGACAAAATCATGGACGCCACCAATATTGTGGATGTGGTGAGCGAGTTTGTTAGCTTGCGCAAAGCGGGAGTTAACTATAAGGGATTGTGTCCCTTCCACGACGATAAGACACCGTCGTTTATGGTGTCGCCATCGAAACAGATTTGCCATTGCTTTGCCTGCGGAGAGGGCGGTAACGCGATCAACTTCCTGATGAAGCATGAGCAGATCACCTATCCTGAAGCGTTGCGGTGGCTTGCCAAGAAATATAATATCGAGGTGGAGGAACGCGAACTGACTGCCGAGGAACAGAAAGAGCAGGGTGACCGCGAGTCGATGTTCATCGTCAATGAATGGGCATGTCAGTATTTCCATACCATCCTGCAACAGGATGTGGATGGCATGGCTATCGGTAAACAGTATTTCCGCAGCCGTGGCATCCGCGACGATATCATCAGTAAGTTTAAGTTGGGCTTTGCCCTCACCAAGCGTGATGCGCTGTTGGAGGAGGCACGCCGCAAAGGTTATAAGGATGAGTATCTGGTGAAGACCGGCCTGTGCTACACTGGTGAACATGGCACCTACGACCGCTTTGCGGGTCGCGCCATCTTCCCTTGGTTTAATGTGAGTGGTAAGGTGGTGGCTTTTGGCGGTCGCAAGCTCGATGCAGCCACCAAGGGTGTGCAACAGAAATATGTGAACTCACCCGATTCGGAAATCTACCATAAAGACCACGAGCTCTATGGCATCTATCAAGCCAAGAAAGCCATTGTCAAGTGTGACTGCGTCTATATGGTGGAAGGCTATACCGACGTGATTGCCATGCACCAATGTGGATTGGAGAATGTGGTGGCCAACTCCGGTACGGCACTCTCCATCTATCAGATTCGTATGTTGCACCGCTTCACGCAGAATATCGTACTGCTCTACGACGGTGATGCTGCCGGAATCCATGCAGCCATGCGCGGTACGGATATGTTGTTGCAGGAAGGCATGAATGTGAAGGTGTTGCTGTTGCCCGATGGCGACGACCCCGATTCGTTCTCGCGCAAACATACTGCCGAGGAGTTTCGCAAGTATATCGACGACCACCAGACCGACTTCATACAGTTTAAGACCGACCTGTTGCTGAAAGGAGTGAACGACCCCTTGCGCCGTGCAGAAGCCATCAACTCCATCGTGCGTTCGGTGAGTGTGATACCCGATTCCATTGTGCGTTCCACGTATCTGACCGATTGTTCGCGCCGCTTGGGTGTGGATGAGCGTACGCTGATCACGCAAACCAATAAGTTTATAGCGCAAGAGCGCGAGAAACCCACGACGGAACGCCCGCAGGATGTGCTGGCGCCTGATGCGCAGACCACCTCAGCCAATGATGTAGCCTTTGCCGTTCAGGTGAACGCCACAGCCGAGGTGGAGCGTCTGTTGATACAACAGGTGGTGCGCCACGGTGAAGAGATTATCTTCGATGACCTGGAGACAGAAGACGGTCAGACGGTCAGCATGAATGTGGCGCAATATGTGGATTATGAGTTTGGCTGCGACGAACTCTCGTTTGCCGAACCCCTCTATAATACGATACTGCACGAAGCCGTAGAGCACTCAGCCAATGCCGGTTTTCGTGCCGAAGCCTATTTCACCCAGCATCCCGATGTGAACATCAGCCAGTTGGCAACGCGTCTTGCTATCGACAACTATCAGTTGGGTCGGGGTTTTGAGATGAAACACAGCGGACATACCTTGCGCCAACGGGTGCAGCATCTGATGCTCGACTACCGTTATATCATCGTGGGTGAGCGGTTGAAAACCATCAACCAGCAACTCAAGACCTCGGCAGGCGATATGGAGAAGATGCGCGAACTGATGAAGGCGTATATGGACACCAGCAAGATCTACCAGGAACTGGGGCGGCAGTTGGGACGCAACTAAAAGAGACACGGGCATGATGACATTCTCCATCTTCTATCTGACATTGATGCTGCTGCTGACGATAGCCGTTATCGCAGCAGGCTTTATCGCTATCTTCCATGTATTGCTCGACAACCGTCAGCCGGTGAAGACCATGGCATGGATTATGGTAATCATCTTCTTGCCAGTAGTGGGATTGCTGTTTTATGTATTCTTCGGTGTGAACCATCGGCGTGCAAGGGTCATCAGTCAACGGTCAATGAATCAGTTGACGAAACGTTCGATGCTGGAGTTTGTAGGTCAGCAGAATCTGCGTGTTGCCGACCGCCATAAACAGTTGGTCGATCTGTTTGTCAACCAGTCGTTCTCATTGCCCTTCAAAGACAACCGCATCGACATCATCACCGAGGGCGAAGCCTTCTTCCGCCAGTTGATTGACGATATCAACCGTGCCACCCATCATATTCATATCTGCATGTATATCTTCGAAGACGACAGTCTCGGCAGACAGATCCTCGACGCCCTGCGAGCAAGAGCCAAGGCAGGTGTGAAGGTGCGTGTCATCTATGATGATGTAGGGTGTTGGCGCGTGAAGAATCGGTTCTATGAGGAGATGCGCGAGTCGGGCATAGAAGTCGTTTCGTTCCTTCCCGTTCGCTTCCCGTTGTTCACCAGTAAGGTCAACTACCGCAACCACCGTAAGATAGTGGTGATAGACGGACGGGTGGGGTATATCGGCGGCATGAATATTGCCGAACGCTATGTGAAAGGCATCCACGGTATGGCTTGGCGCGACACGATGTTGCGCATTGTGGGAAGTGGCGTCTATGCCTTGCAACGAGCATTTCTGGTGGATTGGTATTTTGTAGATCGCACCCTTATCAGCGACCGCAGCTATTATCCCTCGCTGGACGATGCCAGTCTGTCCAACAACTGTTTGATGCAGGTGGTGACGAGTGCGCCCACCTCTCTCTATCCAGAGATTATGCAGGGTTATGTGCGTATCATCCTGGCAGCCCGTCGCTATGTTTATATCGAGACTCCTTATTTCATGCCCAACGAACCCGTGCTCTTTGCGCTCAAGACCGCAGCCACGGCAGGTGTCGATGTGCGTTTGCTGTGTCCGTATAAAGCCGATGCGAGGTTAGTGGAGTGGGCATCACGATCCTATCTGCGTGAAGTGGAAGAAGCCGGTGTGAAGGTCAGTCTCTATCAAGGCGGTTTCCTGCACGCCAAGATGTTGGTGTGTGATGATGCGTTGACATCGTGCGGTTCCACCAATGTTGACTTCCGGTCTTTTGAAAACAATTTCGAAGCCAATGCCTTCATCTATGACGAAGGCACCGCCTTGCGCATGAAGCGTATCTTCCTGCGTGATGAAGAGCAGTCGGTGGCATGGGCAGACCTCCCCAGGCGCGTACATCCAAAGTTTGGCGTGCGTTTGTGGGAGAGTATCACTCGGTTGTTTTCGCCGTTGCTCTGAACAGTGTGAAATTGACGCTGCCGTACTGTCGGTGTTCAATGAAGTTGGGGTGTTCGGAAAAGTCATGGTCTTTGCCATGTTCAAAGACGAAGATGCCATCCTCTTTCAGTATGCCTTTCTGCAAGACGAGGTCAGGAATCTGTGGCAGTTCCTTGAGTGCATAAGGAGGATCGGCAAAGATGAAATCATACTGTTGGCGGCATGATTTCACGAAGCGGAACACATCGCCACGGATGGGAATACATGCCTTGGTATTGAGTTTCTTCAGGCACTCCTGTATGAAACGATGGTGGTCACGATCCATTTCCACGCTGACCACCGTCTGGCAGCCACGCGACACGAGTTCGAGGGAAATGCTTCCTGTGCCCGAAAAGAGGTCGAGTGCCTCCGCCCCATCGAAATCAACATACTGCGTGAGTACGTTGAAGATATTCTCTTTGGCAAAATCGGTAGTGGGTCGCGCTTTAAACGAGCGCGGAATGTCGAAGTGACGTCCCTTGTATATTCCTGTAATAATTCTCATCTTCCTTTTACGAATAATGTCATGAGGTCATAAGGCATTCCTTCTATCTGCGTCACGGCAGAACGGTTGAAATCGCCAGTGGGTAGGATGACATAGGCGCGCTGCACATATTTCTTCAGTTCCTCAATCAGCCATTGTTGTTCGGGAATATCGCCTACGAGAAATATTTCGTCGTGGCCCACCTTCATGCCCAGTTGTTTCCAAACGGAGAGCAGGTAGTAAAGGGCATCGTGCGCATCGCGTCCGTCGAAGGCATTGCAGAACTTAAAGCGGTTTTGTCCATAGCAGAACACATCCATGCGCTGGTCGTGGAAGTAGCAGTAGAGTTTAGCTTTCGTGCCCATGTAACTCCTTTGGTGCAGGTGTCTCCATACGGGAGCCACCGCCGCCATGTATCTTGCTTCGGGGTAGTGGTCGGCGATGACGCTCTTCAGATTTCTGTTGATGGCAAAGAGCACCACGCAGTTGAGGTCGTCCATCACCGTATATCCCACACAATCCTGTTCGTGATTGGTGAAGGCGTGTCGGAACAATATTTCCTTTTCCTGTTCTTTAAACTGTTCGGTAGGAACGGTGAGTGTCGGTGCCACCACCGATACCAGTACGTGTTGGTATTTATCGTTTAGAATTTCTTCATCGCGGAACGCCTCACGAAGGTTTGCCGATAGTGAGATGCCGCTTTTCAGTGGGTAGGGGCTGAAAGAAATCTGTCCGTTGCCGCTGTCTAAAACAGAGAACGACAATGACTTACGGCTCACTCTGATGATGAGTCGTTTACGTGAAACGGGTTGGCTATAGTCGTGCATCTTGCCAGTGGTTTTAGTTGCTGACGATGCTTAGCAGGCATAGTATTGCCAGTATCAGGGCTGCCAAGCCCAGTATTGCATTCGTCGATCTATTAGACATATTCATTGCAAAGGTAGTGCAAACCGAGCGAAATGCAAAAGAAAAACCCGTTTTTCTTTTCATTTCCGAGGTGCCGCCTACCTACGGGCTTTACCCAAAGGTACGATTAAGTGAGAGAAAAACCAAATAAATTTTGTTTTTTCCGAGCGTGAGTACCTTTGGATGGTTGACGTCAAAGGTGCGGATTATTGGATTTGTTTGGTTGCCTACGGCAAGAAATCTTTGGAGGAAATCTTTTTTTAAGATGTTGCTTCGCAAGAAATATTTTAGGGAGATAGCAATCTTAAATAGATTTCTGGACCGTTTAGGTCCTTAGATTTTACATAAAGATTTCCTCCAAGATTTCTTGCCGACAGGCAACACCAAATATAATCTTTAACTAAAATCCTTACTAAAATACACTCGATACAATGCTTTAGTGAAGATGTAACGGCCGTGCATCATCTGCACTTCTATCCAATTTTGCAAACTATCTGGCTGCATATCTTGTAATCTATAACATAATAGAGACAAAAAATGTCCCCTTTGGCTTCTCTGATGCAAAATTATATGAATTCTACGTATCTACAGCATACAGAACGAATTTTTTATAGGAATTTAACTTGTACACCGCGTGATGCAAGGAAAAAACACTTTTGCCAACGTTAATCATCCCAAAATGCTTTTCTATTTCTGCAATATTTCGTAACTTTGACCACCGTATGATCATCGACGAACTGATTTACCGCATCAGACATAACTTCTGTCATGTGCCAACCGCCGAACAAGAGCAAGCCATAGGGCAGTTTGCTTCCTTCATGACCAACCGTCGTGAAGAGGCTGTCATGGTGTTGCGCGGTTCGGCAGGAACAGGTAAGACCACTCTTGCCGCAGCCATTGTGAAGACCATGGCAGAACTGCAACAGCGGATGGTGTTGCTTGCTCCAACAGGTCGTGCCGCCAAGGTTTTCTCGCTCTATTCGGGCCATTCAGCCTATACCATCCATCGTCGCATCTATCGGCAGCAGTCGTTGGAAGGGGCATTCTGCCTCAATTACAATAACACACAAGATACGCTGTTCATCGTGGATGAGGCTTCGATGATAGCCAACGCATCGACCTATGGCGATACACCCTTTGCACAAGGTCAACTGTTGGACGACTTGATTCGCTTCGTCTATAACGGGCGCAACTGTCGGTTGATGCTCATCGGCGACCGCGCCCAGTTGCCACCAGTGGGCGAAGACGAGAGTCCAGCACTGGTGGGCGATATCCTGCGAGGCTACGGACTGCATGTCAGCGAGTGTGATCTCAACGAAGTGTTGCGACAGAGTCAGGATTCAGGCATCCTCTACAATGCCACAACCATCCGTCGGATGTTTGATGCCATGGAGGAATATGGCGACGTATCGTTGCCGAAGGTACGCTTCGAAGGCTTTGACGATATCCGCTTGGTGATGGGCGACGAACTCATAGAAACATTGGCAGGAAGCTATTCGGAGGTAGGACTCGACGAGACCATGGTCATCACCCGATCCAACAAGCGTGCCAATATCTACAACCAAGGCATTCGCAATATGGTGCTCGGACGGGAGGATGAACTGACCACTGGCGACCAGTTGATGATTGTGAAAAACAATTATTACTGGAAACTGCCCACCACCGGACAGGCTACCGATGCCAGCGAAACCTTTATTGCCAATGGCGACAGGGCAGAGGTGCGTCGTGTGCGCAACATCCGAAAGCTCTATGGCTTTCGCTTTGCTGATGTGACGTTGGCATTTCCCGATTATGACGATGCCGAAGTGACAGCCACCATACTGCTCGACACGCTGACATCAGAAGCTCCCGCACTGACCCGCGACCAACAGGAACAACTCTTCCAACAGGTGATGGCAGACTATGCCGACATTCCCACCAAGCAGGAACGCTTCAAGCAGCTCAAGCAAGACCCTTATTATAATGCGCTACAGGTGAAGTTTGCCTATGCCGCCACCTGCCATAAGGCACAGGGAGGACAGTGGGCACACGTCTATGTGGATCAGGGATATATGACCGATGAGATGCTCACTCCCGATTATATCCACTGGCTCTATACCGCCTTTACCCGTGCGTCGGAGCGCCTCTATTTAGTCAACTGGCCCAAGACGCAGACCGACAATACGCATCAAAACCCTCAAGAAACAGCCCCATGATATATCTCAACGACCATTTAGACCAACTCGATGTGGAGCACGCCCTGTCACTCCTGTCGGAACAGCGCCGCCAACAGGTTTTAGCTTTCAAGCACGACCTTGGACGTCGCACTTGTGTGGCAGCCTATCTGCTGTTGTGCGAGGGACTGCAACGGGAGTTTGGCATCATGGAGCCGCCCGTGTTCTCTTATGGCGAACACGGCAAACCGTTTATCGTGGGGCATCCAGACATCTGTTTCAATATGAGTCATTGTCGTGAGGCAGCCATCTGTGTGATCGATTCCCGTCCTGTGGGCGTCGATATCGAGTCGATGCGCGGCTATCGTGAGGCATTGGTGCGCCACACCATGAGTGATGACGAGCTGCTGCAGATCGGACAATCAGCCAATCCGGAACTGGAGTTTGTGCGCCTGTGGACGATGAAAGAGGCGGTGCAGAAGCGTTCGGGCGAAGGCATCCGCAGCGATATGAAGTCTGTGCTCGATGGTGCGGGCAGGGTAGATACCGTGGTTAGCGCTGACCTGCGCTATGTGTATTCGGTGGCGTATAGTGATCAGTGAAAACAATATTATAGATAAAGATATGAAGACAATGAAACAATTATTATTGGCGGTGATGGTGATGATGACCGCTTCGGTACAAGCACAACAGACAGAAGAGGGAGACCTCGATGCCAAGTATGCCACAGAATTGGTGAAGGTGGGTAGTGTGGCACCCGATTTCACGATGCAGACCATCGATGGAAAACCGTTCTCCCTGTCGGAACTGAAGGGTCGTGTGGTAGTGCTCGACTTCTGGGCATCATGGTGTCCCGACTGTAGAAAGGAAGCTCCTGCCGTTGTAGAACTCTATAAGAAATATAGCGACAAGGGTGTTGCTTTTGTCGGTGTGTCGATGGATACCAATGTTGAGGCGTGGCGTGCAGCGTGCGAGAAATACGGCATTACGTATCCTCAGGTGTCGGAGTTGAAGAAGTTTCATGATACCGATATCTCTAAGGCTTATGGTGTGAAGTGGATTCCTTCTATTGTCGTGATTGATCAAGATGGTAAAGTGGCGCTTGCTACTGTTGTGACGGAACGACTCGCCAGTTATCTGGAGGCGCTCCGGTAACTTTTTATCACACGGAAATCACGGAAAGATTTTATCCACGGAAGACACGGAGAACACGGAAATCACAGAAAAAAGGATTTTGGTTAAAGATTATTTTTAAGATTTTCGTTAAGATTTACACCATAGGTTATTTTTGTCGTGACTCAGCATAGTGAAAGCGCGCTCTCACTCTGTCTTCGCTACTCCAAAAATTCGAGCATCTCCGATGCGATCCCTATAAAAATTCTTCCCAAAAGCGAGGTATTCGAGCGCATTTTGTTTAAGATTTTCGTTAAAGATTTTATTTGGCGCCAACAAGGTTTCTACTTTTGTCCTTACAGGACGTAGGTTAGGAATGTGCATTGTGTCCGCAGGGCGTTGCCCTGGGCTAAGGAAACCATTGGGCTTTCAGCCCGTTGTCCTTTGCCTTCGATGCTTCAGAATTGCTGTGTGAATTTCATTCGTGCAATACATGGGATATAACAACGAGCGACGCACCGTGAGTCAACTACTCGCGGCGCGTCGCTTTATGATGTGGATGGAAACAGGCAATTAGAGTTTTGCCAATTCCACAACCTTGTCGATAGCAGCATTCAGACCGTCGGTATTCTTACCACCGGCAGAAGCGAAGTGAGGCTGGCCGCCACCGCCACCCTGTATGAGTTTGGCAGCTTCGCGAATCATCTGTCCAGCGTGGAGACCCTGCTCCTTCACCATATCGTCGCTCATCATGATGCTCAGCATGGGTTTGTCGGCACTGATGGTACCAATGACACAAAGCAGATGTGAGGGAACGGCTTCACGAATCTTGAATACCAAGTCTTTGGCAGACTGAGCGTCGAGAGGCAATACTGCCTTGATGAGCGTCACTCCGTTGAGCACCTGAGCCTTCTCCACGAGTTTGTCTTTGGTGCGCTCTACGGCTTGTGCCTTAAACTGCTCGATATCCTTCTTCATGGTGTCGTGCTCATCAATATACTTCTTGATGACACCCTGCAGATCCTTTGCATTGTTGAAGAATGCACGTACAGCCTTCAGTGTGTCTTCCAACTGATAGAGCATTTCCTCGCAGTCCTTACCAGTCTTAGCCTCGATACGACGGATGCCGGCAGCCACGCTGCTCTCGGTCAGTATCTTGAAGAAGCCGATGCGACCTGTTGAAGTGGCGTGGATACCACCGCAGAACTCGCATGAAGGACCGAAGCGCACTACGCGAACCTTGTCGCCATACTTCTCGCCGAAGAGGGCGATGGCACCCAGTTGCTTGGCTTCCTCAAACGGAACGTCGCGATGCTCATCGATATGGATGTCCTGACGAATCATGTCGTTGACGATACGCTCCACCTGACGCAGTTCTTCATCGGTCACTTTCTGGAAGTGAGAGAAGTCGAAGCGCAGGGTATCGGCGCTGACATACGATCCCTTCTGCTCTACATGGTCGCCCAATACCTGGCGGAGGGCATAGTCGAGCAAGTGGGTTGCCGTATGGTTGGCAGCAGAAGCGTCGCGCTTGTCGGTATCTACACAAGCCATAAATTCGGCAGTGGGATCCTTAGGCAACTGCTTCACGATATGGATGCTCTGGTTGTTTTCGCGCTTGGTATCGATGATTTCGATGGTTTCAGCCTCGTTGACGAGTACACCGCAGTCACCTACCTGTCCACCCATCTCTCCGTAGAAAGGAGTGTAGTCGAGCACGAGTTCATAGAATTCGTTTTTCTTCTGTGTCACCTTGCGGTAGCGCAGGATATGACAGTTGTATTCGGTATAGTCGTAGCCCACAAACTGCTGTTCGCCAGCCATGAGTTCGGTCCAGTCGGAGTTTTCCACAGCGGCAGCGTTGCGTGCGCGATCTTTCTGTTTCTGCATTTCAGCGTTAAACTGTTCCTCATCCACCGAGAATCCGTTTTCGCGGCAAATCAGTTCGGTGAGGTCGAGTGGGAATCCGTAGGTGTCGAACAGTCGGAATGCCTGAACGCCATCCAATTGATTTTTACCCTCAGCCTTGAGTTTCTCCATAGCATCGCCAATCATCGAGATGCCCTTTTCCAGTGTGCGCAGGAAAGAGTCTTCCTCCTCCTTGATCACCTTGGTGATGAGTTGTTGCTGGGCTTTCAGTTCGGGGAAAGCGTCACCCATTTCGTGCACCAGTGTAGGCACGAGCTTGTAGATGAATCCCTCTTTCTGTCCCAGGAAGGTGTATGCATAGCGCACGGCACGGCGCAGGATGCGGCGGATGACATATCCTGCCTTTGCATTGGAGGGCAGTTGACCGTCGGCTATAGAGAATGCCACGGCGCGCAGATGGTCTGCACAGACGCGCATGGCGATGTTGATTTCGTTCTGCTCCTTGCTGATGGGGTTGGCAGTCTCTTCCTCAAAGGTGAAATATTTCAGTCCTGTCAGGTCTTGCTCAGCCTTGATGATGGGCTGGAACACGTCGGTATCGTAGTTAGAGTGCTTGCCCTGCATCATGCGCACCAGTCGCTCAAAGCCCATACCCGTATCGATCACGTTCATGGAGAGCTTTTCGAGTGAACCGTCAGCCTTGCGGTTGAACTGCATGAACACGAGATTCCATATTTCAATCACCTGTGGATCGTCCTGATTGACCAGTTCGCGACCAGTTTTTCCGCTGGCAGCTTTCTGTTCTGGAGTTCGCGAGTCAACGTGGATTTCCGAGCATGGACCACATGGTCCCGTATCGCCCATCTCCCAGAAGTTGTCGTGCTTATTACCATTGATGATATGGTCTTCTGGCACGTGCTTCGCCCAATATTTTGCTGCTTCTTCGTCGCGTGGGATATTCTCCTCAGGTGAACCTTCAAACACGGTCACATAGAGGTCTTCTGGATTCAGTTTGAGCACACTGACAAGGTATTCCCATGCCATATCGATAGCGCCTTCTTTGAAATAGTCGCCAAACGACCAGTTACCAAGCATTTCAAACATGGTGTGGTGGTAGGTGTCGTGACCCACTTCCTCAAGGTCGTTATGCTTTCCGCTGACGCGCAGACACTTCTGAGTATCGGCACGGCGGCGTGGTTCGGGCTCTCTTGTGCCCAGGATAATGTCTTTCCACTGGTTCATTCCAGCATTGGTGAACATCAGTGTGGGGTCATCCTTGATGACCATCGGAGCCGATGGCACGATGGTATGTCCGTGCTGTTCGAAGAATTTCTTGTACGACTCTCTGATTTCGTTCGCTGTCATCATTGTCTTTTCTACAAAGTTTATCCCCCATCTGCCACATAGTGGCGGATGGAGGCATTGGTTATGTTTTGTTATTATATATTCTTCATCGTTGTCTTATAACTTGCCATCGGTTCAATGGGCAAATTCCCCGTTGTATGGCCTTGCACAGGTTGAAGCCTTTGCCTACCGATGCCACATGGCTATGAGCCACATGGTTATATATTATGCAAAATTACGGAATTTTTCTCCAACTGAAAGTTGGTGCAATACAAAATTATATATAATTAACAGTTACGCACGTTCATTTTTTCGTGTTAATTAAGGTTAATGGTGTGGAAATTTTCAACAATGGCAGATATCCCCCTCGTTTGTCCGCAGAAAAGCCATGATTGTCTTCTTGTTTGCGGACTATTGTTGACGGTGTTGCGGTCGTCGGTATAATATGTTGAGAAACAGATGTTTCATATAAACATGCAGCAGATGCGAATGCAAAGTAAATTGATTTGCTCAGTAAAACAAATTGATTTCCTTTGCAAAGTAAATTGATTTGCTCGGCAAAACAAATTGATTTGCTGAGAAGAGCAACTTTCGTTTGAGACGTGAAGCAGTTCTTTAGTGCACGAAAATCATCGTGACAGTAGGGCAAAATCATTGAAATTGCCGAGTAAATTCATTGAATTTGCTGACCAAATTCAATGAGATTGCTGACCAAATTCAATGAATTTGCAAAACAGCGCACTATCCTTTTGACTATCATGCACTTGCAACGGCCTTGTTTTGCTGGTCACGAAACAGCGATGGCGATACGCCATATTTGCGCTTGAAGGCAGTGCAGAAGTGGCTTTGGTGCTCGTAACCCAGTTGATAGCCGATGGTAGAAACGGGTTCGTCGGTATTGCACAGCAGTTGCACAGCCATTTCCATGCGCAGATTAAACAGGTAGCCGAACACGGTAGTGCCAAACGACTGCTTGAAACATTTCTTCAGCGTACATTCGTTGGTGCCCACGAGAAGTGCCAAGCGGTGGAGACTGGGCATGCGCTGATAGTTGTGATGGATGAAAGTGCGGGCGTTGTCCATTTGGATTTGAAGTGTTGAGGTCATCATTGTTGCTTTTGGAATTAATGGTTTGTTGTTTTCTTAGACGTTGTCCCTCCATCGGTTGGAAGAACACGCTGCAAAGTTATGTCAACTCCGAAAACCAAGCAACAATGCGGCGCGACGGGTCTGTGACCTGCCTTGCAGTCACGCAATAGTCACGTTGTTTGCCATGAAAATCCTCTATGTCACAGCAATTTTTCTCTTGTTGCAAAAGCATTATGATGGTCGGTTGTTGGTCAGTTGGTGGTCGAATGGTGGTCGAAACGCGTCAGGATAAAGTCATCGAACACCCATTAAGTCACTGTTTCTCTGTCGGTTAAGCGGTATTGGTGGTCGAGTGGTCGATTTTTTCGACATCGCGTGTGCCTGTATGCGCACGTGTGCGCGTATGTGTGCGAGAAATAATAAGGTCTTTATCTCTCTCCGCTCCTATAGATTTCCGCCAACTGCCACAACGAAAATGCGCCAACTGTCACAACGAAAATGCGCCAACTGCCACAACGAAAAAGCGCCAACTGCCACAATATGGAGGTAAAATAACAAGATTTAACGATTATATGGTGCTGATATACAATTAAATATCGTATATTTGCATCAGAATATATAAAAGCTATAAAAATGAAAGAATATAAGGCGAGAATTGCAGACAAAATATTAGCAGAAAAGTTGGAAGCGATGGGTGCAGTGCTTATCGAAGGACCCAAGTATTGCGGTAAGACGACATTAGCATCTCAGCAAGCTAACAGTATATTGTCTATGTCTGATCCCGACACCCTACAACAGAATATGGCCATGGCAGAAACCAATATCAAACTGTTGCTCCGTGGCGACACTCCACGACTTATTGACGAATGGCAGATAGCACCAAGGTTTTGGGATGCGGTGAGAAATGAAGTGGATCAGCGTGATGAAGATGGGCAGTTTATCCTGACAGGGTCTGCTGTGCCTCCAAACTTCGATGAGATATTTCATACTGGTACAGGACGTTTTGCTTGGCTCAAACTTCGTACCATGAGTCTTTGGGAGTCTGGTGACTCTACTGGTGAGGTAAGTCTTGCAAGACTGTTTGCCAACGATGCGGAAGATTATTTTGTGGAAGGCATCAATCAGATAGATTTAGAGCGTTTGGCTTATCTTACATGTCGTGGCGGTTGGCCAAAGGCACTGAATAAGAAGACAGAAAAGGCAGCACTCCAGCAGGCAATCGAATATTTTGAGGCTGTTACAAGCTTTGATATTTCTCGTGTCGATGATGTCAATCGCGACAGTGAATTGGCACGACGGATTATGCGATCGTATGCACGGAACCAAGGCAGTCAGGCTACTGCAGGAACTATATTGGCTGATATTATAAGTAATGAAAGTTCTGAGATCAGTGAGAATACCATCTATTCATATCTGAAGGCCTTGAAGAAAATTTTTGTGATAGAAGATTCTGTTGCGTGGAATCCTAATCTGCGAAGTAAGGCTGCTATTCGTACATCCGATACCAAGTATTTCACAGACCCTTCGATAGCTACTGCTGCATTAGGTCTTGGCCCCAACGATTTGGTGAATGACTTGAATACATTTGGTTTGATCTTTGAGACATTGTGTGTCAGAGATCTGCGTGTCTATGCCGATGCCATTGGCGGCACAGTATTTCATTATAGAGATAAAAATGGTTTGGAGTGTGATGCTGTCATCCATTTGCGTAATGGAAAGTATGGATTGGTAGAGATAAAGCTTGGTGGCGACAAGTTGATAGAAGAGGGTGCGAAGACCCTTACTGCTCTTGCAGACAAGATTGATACGACAAAGATGAAAATACCTTCGTTTAAGATGGTGCTGACAGGAGTGGGGCAATATGCCTTTCAGCGTCCGCAAGACGGGGTGTATGTAGTGCCAATAGGCTGTTTGAAGGATTGACAAAACCTGATCGGTCTTTGGAGTAAATTCAAAGCGGGACATTCCTAAAGGTAGTAGGAGTGTCCCGCTTTGTATGATATGGGTTCAAAACAGCCATTTGATAGACAAGGAAACAAAGTTGTTTCCTTCAAATGCAAAGGATGAATAAAAACAAAAAAAGTGGACGGGCACATGCCTCGTCGGCATCTCCCGTCCACCAATCATAGTGAGAGTGTGTTTTGTTAGGTGTTTATATTCTATCCATTTATTTCAGTGGTCTTAGAATATTCTTCAATACTGCAGGACGTGCATACTCGCCGTTAGGCAGCTGAATGGCACAACCATTCTTATTCGCATACTTGGCAGTGTTGCCCTCAGGATTACTCATCAAGTAAGGCTTGCCGAATGCAAGCAGAGAACCAAGATTGTTGGCAGTGGTAAATGCATTAGCTTTCATGACCTGGAACAACCAAGTGTCGATCTGGTGAGTGACGTTATTGTAGGTCCAGGTACCAGCCCAGTCGATGATGGTTACTACATCACCTGATTTCTGCTTTTTTGCATAAACAGTACCCGTCGATGCAGCGTCGGTAACTGTAGCAGTTGACCAAATCATATGGTCTCCTCCGAAGGAGTTACCCCATGCCAGATACAGGTAGAGAGTTGTTCCTCCGGCACCCCATTCTCCCAGATAGGTACCGCAGTTGGCTGTTTGCACAGTTCTGGCAGTCTTGTTGACGGTCAGAGGAATAGTATAGGCACCGAAGTTAGTGAATGGTTTGATGATGATACCCTTATCGGTGACAAGGGCAGGTAAATAGTACCATCCTTCCTTTTCTACGTCGTAGAACAGGAATTTGTATGTTCCTGGGAACTGATCGGCAAAGTCGAGCTGGCTCACATAGAGTGTCTTCTCTGATTTACCTGACTTCACGGCAACCTCACCTACACGGCGCTTAGTAGCGTTGGCAGCAACCGAAACCTTGATCACATTGCCGGTGATGCTGGCGGTAATCCAGTCAGCCTTGCTCTCCACGGTGACAGGTTTGCTGTGGGAAACGGTAACAGTCTTGCTGCCGGCAGCGTTGCTCAGTATGCTGGCAACATTGGTGGAGAGGCTGAACTTCATGGCAGCCTGGTTTACGAAGAGGGTATCTTCCAGTACACCGCTGGTCACCAAGATCTTACCCTGACGGGCAACGGCATAGTCGTTTGATGCAACTTCAACCTTGATAGAATCGCTCTTTGCGTTAACCGAAGCCTTAACCCAGTCGGACAGGCTCTTTACCGTAACTGAACCGACAGCCTTTGCGATAGCTACATTGTAAGAAGCGTCGAGGTCGGTGGCTGCGAGTTCATTGCTTTCCAGTGCGAGCATACCGCCAGTCTGTACGATACTTACCAGATAGGTGTCACCGTTGGCAGCCTTTACATCAATGTGTGAGGCACGTGACTCGCGGGTAGGGTTGGCTGTTGCACTTGCAGTCAGCACGTTGCCGTTGATAGTGGCGGTGAGCCAGTCAGCAGCCGAAGCAACTGTCAGTCCTTCGCCAGTGAGGGTAATATCTACCGAACCGCCAGCGGCAGGAATAGTCGTTTCCGATTTTTCCACCTGAATGGTGTTGACTTTCTCTGTGAAGTCGTCGTCGCCGCAGGAAGCCAGCGTGAGGCTTCCTATGGCAAAGACGATCAGACTATATATCTTTTTCATACGCTTATAAGTCTATATTATGTGATTTAATATTAATGCTTTCCCGGATAGAGCACAGGGTCCTTCACCAGTTTGATGACATTCTTCGCATTGTTCTGGTCAGTCAATGTCATTACGGTAGGATTGTTAACATCGTCAGTACTCAGCTTGAAAGTAGAGAGGAATGGTGTGTAAGCATCTTTGAAGTTACAGTGGAGATCATAGTATATACTGTAACCTACGTAACCGTTGAGATCGAAGGTGATGACATCTGGTTCGTTTATTGGAGCATCAACAGCGAATGCTGCAACACCGTAGTATGTACCTCCGCTGAGGAAATAGAAACCATAGTTTCCTTTATAGGTTCCGATGTAGCAGTAGTTCACGTCTTCACCTTCGCTATCCTTACAACCATCAATGAATGACTGCAAACCAGGACCAGCTACTTCACCTATATTGCTCAGAGCAAGATACCAGTTGCCTCTCTGGAAGATATCGCTCAGATCCTTTGATAAGCTAAAGGTCTTCGACTCGTCGTTGGAGACTACGATGGTGTTGGCTGTCAGTACATCGTTGACGGTAGCAGTATCTTTTGCGTTGATGCCTTTGAGTGTATCGCCAAAGAGTTCGATAGGTTCGCTGAAGAGAACACCCTTGTCGGTAGAAGTATAGGGAACAGTCAGTGAGGCTACTTCGCCCTTATCATCTACATATTTCACTGAGTATTCGCTTGAACCAGGATAGAACTTAGCCCTTTTGTCGCCAACAGTATAGGCAAGAATACCTGCGTTGGTCAGACTCTCAGCTATCTTAGATGCAGCATCGAAGTATTCAGCTACGGGACGGGTCAGACGCTCAAGAACGATGGTGTTGTTGAACTTCTTACCTTTGAGGGTAATGGTGTTCTGATCCTCGCTGATGTTCATGATGACAAACTCATAGTCGGCTTCCCATCCGTCAACATCTGTTGGAGCGCCGCTTCCAGCGGGGTCACCATAGATATGGAGCAGATCATTGTAGGTATCGAAAGCGAGTACAGGACCCTG
This sequence comes from Prevotella sp. P3-92, assembly GCF_002251205.1. Taxonomy (NCBI): domain Bacteria; kingdom Pseudomonadati; phylum Bacteroidota; class Bacteroidia; order Bacteroidales; family Prevotellaceae; genus Prevotella; species Prevotella sp. P3-92. The sequence continues at coordinate 137,336 of NZ_NPJE01000058.1, forward strand.
GTCGCGCGTAATCTTATAAGTAGAAACTACTGACTTGTAGGAACCGTCTTTGTTTGTTGCAGTTTCGTTGTACATCTGTACCTTACCGTCGGTAAACTTCATGGCAAGGTTCAAACCGCCATAAGCATATTCCCGACCAGCATAGTAGTGCATGACCCAACCTTCCTGTGAGCTGGTCAACACTTCCTTGGCATTGGCAACTGCTTCGTTGATACGCTCTGCAGCCGACTTGTCGAAAATCTCGTCGTCATCGTGCAGACAAGACTGAAGTGACAGTCCTGCTACGGCAAACATGATATAGAAAAATATTTTCTTCATAGCGTTGTCTTTACTTTAAGTGTTCGAAATCAAGTTTCTTGTATTCCACAGCACGACGCTGAACTACGGCACGCAACTCTTCAAGGTCGATGTTCCAGTTCTGGCGCATATAGGTGCGGATGTGAGCCAGTTTCTGTTCGATGATGGCCTGTCCTTCTTCGCCGGCTTTCACCATCTTGGAATTCCATAGCGCATCATTGTTGGTCAGATACTGTGAGTAGAGCTCTGCATAGTCTTCAGCAGGTTCACTCATCGCATAGTTGCGGATGAAACCGAGTGGCAGTGCCTGTATGTCGGTGTTGTACTGATACCAGTCACCGCTGACATAGTTACCTTCTGAGATGAGGTCAAACGAAGTATCGTATGGCTTCTTCTGGTTCAGAATGTGCTGGAACTCATGGTGCAGAGTGGTGAAGTACCACTGGTTCAGTGCTTCATAGTCGTCAAGCTTGATTGCAGAACCCAGGTTGTTCACATTGTAGAGGGTAATTTTGTAACCGCCCTCGGCAGTACCCATCACAACGGTTCCGTTGTTTTCAATGGCAAGTGAACCGATGAACTGCAGTACACGTGGGGTGTTGGCCTTCACAAAGTCAGGACCTGCTACCTCAGCGTATGCGTCATACCAAAGGTATTTCACAATCATGGCCAGCTTAGCACACTTGGCAGAGTCTGCTGGGGTCAGTGTGTATTTGTGGTCAATCTCGGTATCCTTCATGCGGTAGAGCACCTCTACGTTGTAAGGATAGGTGAAGTTTTCCAGCAACCACTGCTCAAAGGCATCGGGCTTGGCTTCGTCGTTCACAAAGATGCTGTTGCCGGAAGGCTGGTCACCGTCTGAACATGCCGTGAAGCTGAGTGCTGCAACAACGGCAAACAGGATGAAATATATCTTTTTCATTGTGTTCTTGATTTAGTGTGTCGTTACTTTTTAATCTCGTAGATAAAACCAGAGTCCTGCATCATGTTACCGCCCTGGTCTTTCACTGTAATACGGTCGTTAGGCTCCAAACCAGAGGTGATTACATCCTGAGGCAGCTGGATGGCACGACGTGGATCGTCAACAGTGAGTGAGTCGGTTACAGCAGAGATAGTGTAACTTGTGTTGGTCTGGCGACGGTAAATCACAATACCGTAACGTTTCACGTCCTGCATACGGTATCCTTCGCCGACTTCCATGATACGACGCAAGTGAAGAATGGCCTGAAGCAGTGCTTCCTGGTCTGAACCCTCGGCATCGATGGTATAGACGGGTTTTACGAAGTGCTTCTTAACGGTGGCTTTCTTTGGAGTGTAATAGTCAACACCATTGTAGAAGTCAACGATTTGCTTCAAGGTGAAGGTCTTCGGATAGTTCTGATAAATCTTCATGATGGTGTTGTAGTCATCAACGGCTTTCTGCAGTTCGCCACTCAGCGCATAAGCCTCGGCGCGCTCTAACAGAAGTTGCTCAGTGGTGAATACGGCATACTCAGCATGGGCAAATCCGATACCAGCCTGAAGGTCGGTGTATTCAAACTCATAGGGCACCTTGCGATGGAATAGGTTTGCCAATGCGGTGTTACTCCATACACGCTGTTTGAAAGTAGAGTTGGCTGCGCCGAACGGACCCTTAGAGGCAATATCCTCATCGTAGGTGATACGGTAGCTATGAGCATATTTCTCACCGTATAAGTAAGGACCAGAGATGGCTCCCCATTCTGAATATACGGTCTGGAGCAGGAAGTTACACTTCTCGTCGGCAGATACCCAAGCCTCAGGACGAATCTGTTGGTTCATGTTAAGAGCTGCGTAGGCATCCCAATCGCGAGCTTTGGCAGTAGGATCGGCGCCCAATACTTCTGTTGCATAGGTGATGGCCTTGGCGAAGTCGCCCTTGTAAAGATAGAAACGAGCGGCAAATGCTTTGGCGGCATCGGTATTGAAGTGGAACTTAGGTTTGCTGTAGTTGCTGCTAACCAAAGGAAGACCACGCTGCAAATCCTTATCAATCTGACCATAGAGATCCTCCATAGTGCCACGAGTATATACTGTTCCTACTACCTTTTCTGGATGTGTAGGATAAGGCAGACCCAAATCTGTTGAAGCAGTAGCAGGATTGTAAGCCTTACAGAAAACGGTAGAGAGCTGGAACATGGCATAAGCACGGCAGAGCAGAGCCTCACCCAACTGTTCGCTATACTCAGCAGGGCTGCCCTTTCCCTCAATCAGGTCAATGGCAGCATTGGCAGAAGCAATGGCGAGGTAATGACGGTTCCAAAGTTCCTGAGGTGATTCATCTTCACCTGTTTCAGTGATGTCTTCCCATTTGTAAGCCTGAGCCTGAAAACGTGATGCTTCTGACCATGAAGGGTTGACACAGTCATCGGTATTGTCTGAATACATCTCCAGCAGATAGGCAGGGTGTGAGCTGGGGTAAGCACTTACCAATAGATTGCTGACATCGCTTGGAGTCTGAAGCTCCATACGGTTGTCGGGTAACTTGTCGAGCCAATCGTCACACGATGTCAAGGTAAGGCCCAGTGCAATGATTGAAAATCCTATATATTTTTTCATATTGTTGTTCTTTTGTTTGTTTCGTTATTCCATTACCTTGATTAGAAGCCAACTTTAAGAGTTGCAGTGAACTGCTTGGGCACAGGAGCTGATACACCACCAGAGCGGAAGAACTCAGGATCCTGACCGTTCAACTTCTTGTCGGCATAGATGAGGAAGAGGTTGGTGGCCTGCAACTTCAGAGAGAGGTTGGTCAGAGGCTTAATCCAATTCTTGGGGAAATCATACTGCAGAGAGATTTCCTTCATGCGGATGAAGTCACCCTTGGCAATGCGTACATCTGAGTAGTTGTAGGCATTGTAACCATAACGCAACTGTGAGTTGTTGGTGTACTGTGCATAACTCAAGATGACAGGTACGTTGGTCTTCTTCTCGTCGCCAGGAACCATCCAGCGGTTTTTGAACTCCTTGGTCATAGAACTCAGGTCGTTATAAGTGGCTGAGAATACAGGATCGAGGCGAACTACATTACCAAATGAGTAGGTGATGAAGAGGTTCAGGGTGAAACCTTTATATTTGAAGAGGTTGCCCAAAGAACCCTGTACGGTAGGATCGGTAGGACCTTCATACTTCAGGTAATCAACCTTGTCGCGCTCCTGGAAGTTGATGTTGTCGGTGGTGATTTCTCCTGCTTCGTTGTAGAAAGTAGGAAGACCGTTTTCATCAAGTCCTGCGAAGGGGATAGAGAACAGTGAACGTACGGGATAACCTACGCGGCGTCCACCGAAGTTGGTGATCATATCAATCACACGGTCCTGGCTTGCCAAATTGGTAATTTTGGTCTTGGTGTGAGAATAAACCAAAGAGGTGATCCAGCTGAAGTCCTTCAACTTGATGTTGGTAGAAGAAATAGAGAGTTCCTCACCATGTGATTTCATGTCGGCTGCGTTGGCCCAGCGGATAATCTGACCACCGATACCCTGTGTGGCAACAGGACCGATTTCATCATAGTTCTTACGAGTATAGATATCAAACGATACGTTGATGCGGTCGTTTAAGAAACCTGCTTCAACACCGAAGTTGAACTCGTTCTTCTTCTCATAAGTCAATTCGCTGTTCTCAAGGTCTGAAAGCTGGATACCAGTTTCCTTATCGCTGGTGAAGATGCGGTAGGGGTTGAAAGCCTTGAATACGTTGGTTGAACTTGTATAAGATGTGGGAGGAGGTGTGGCGGTCAGAGAGTAGCTGGCCTTCAGTTTCAAGTGGGAAATGGTTGGCTCCCATGCTTTGAAGAATTTCTCCTGGTCAACATTCCATGAACCTGCAATGTTCCAAGTCGGTGTCCAACGAGCAGAACGGCTCTTACCCATGGCGTTTGAACCTTCATAACGAACGGTTCCGTTCAACACATAACGGTTGTCGTAACCATAGGTGGCGTTGGCGAAGAAGGCTGCCGAACGTGAGTTGGTGTTTGAAAGTGAATAGTAGTCGGTGTTCTCTTCCAAGCTCTTCTTGAAGAACTGATAGGTGTAGTAAGGAATTTCACCCTTAGCATACTGCATACCCCAACCGTTGAACCATGATCTTGAACGCTGGATTTCGGTTGTCTCCATACCACCGAACAGGTTTACGTAGTGGATGTCGGCAAAGGTATGTACGTAGTTGGCTGTTGCACGGAAGTTGTAGTCGCGCATGCGGTTGTCGGTGCGCTTGTACATACCACCTTCGGGCAGTACAGAAATAGGGCGAGAGTATAGTACGTCTTTATCAGTATAGAGGTACTTGTTGGCATCGCGGATGATGGTGTTGTCCATAGCGCGATAAGCCTCTGCCTGGTTTGAGTTGTCGAGAATCTTATATTCCTGTGAAGTGGTGGTGTATTTCAAAGCACCAAGTACAGCAATCTCCAAATCCTTGATGGGCTTGTATTTCAACTCTGCCTGGAACTTAGCATCGAGGAAGTTGACATCGATGAAGTTGGTTTCCAATTCGTGCAGAATGTTGAAAGCTGCATAGTTACTATGATAATAGGTGTCGGGATCGAGTGCACGTGAAGTGTTCAACGCATAAGAGTATGGGTTGATATCGAAGTCACGCTTTACATTACCTGATACAACATCGACGTCCTGACTCAGAGTACCAGGAGCGCGCTGACTACGGTAACTACCGCTACCGATGATGTTCAGTGACAGGTTGTCGAGAATCTTGTGGTTCACGTTCATGTTCAAGGTGTAGCGGTCAACCTTTGACTGCTTGTACCATCCTGGGTCGGTCATGGCACTGACTGAAGCATAGTAGTTTGACTTGGCTGTACCACCGCTCATGCTGACAGAGTGGTTCTGCTGGATGCTGGTAGAGAAAAGCTCGTCAAACCAGTCGGTGTTGCGGAACTCTGCATTTGCCAAATAGGCATTCTTGGCCTCTGTAGTATTAGCCAAAGCGAAAGCGCCGGTTGATGGATTGTAGGTGTTGATCAACTCATACATCTTACCATATACACCATAGTCGCTACCATTCAGTGTGTTGCTGAGGTTCAACCATCCTTTATCGTACAACTCACGATAGATACCCATCTGATCCTGAGAGTTCAGAATGTTGAAGTTACCATAGGTAGGTTTCAAACGCATGGTGAATTCACCAGTATAGTTGATGTGTGCTGTACCTGCCTTACCTTTCTTGGTGGTTACTACAATCACACCGGCCATGGCACGTGCACCATAAATAGAGGTGGCAGAACCGTCTTTCAGAATCTGGAACGACTCGATATCATCTGAGTTCAAACCAGCAATGGCTGAAGAAATAAGGGTTTCTGGGTCACCTGATGACAATGCATCAGAGTCAATGTCGGTTACGTCTTCCATGATAACACCGTCAACTACCCACAGTGGCTTTGAGGAACCGTAGATAGAGGTGGCACCACGTACACGTATCTTTGGTGCTGTACCGAAGGTACCACTGACGTTCTGTACAGATACACCAGCAGAACGACCTTCCAGTGAACGCGAGATATCGGCGATACCATTAAGAATGGCATCCTCGGCATTCACACGGTCGGTAGCACCAGTAAACAGACGACGGTCGGTCTTCTGCATACCAGTTACAACCACTTCTTCCAGCTCTGCACTGGGGCGAAGGCTGATAGACATCTTGGCTTTAGGAGCCAGTGTCTGTGTTTCCATACCAATGTAACTGACACTAATCTTTTTACCTGCAGGTACTGAAAGACTGAACTTACCATCAGCATCGGTCACTGTTCCTGAGCGCTGGCCCTGAATAATGATCGAAGCACCGATGATTGGTTCTCCGTCTTCCTGAGATACTACGGTACCTGTTACTTTTGTCTGTGCCAACACTCCTCCACATAGAAGGAAGATATTGACCAACAAGATAAGCAGTTTCTTTTCCATAAAAACTCTCATTTTGATTAAAAATTAAACATATCACTAAATTATACTCTGAATAACTATTTTGTGTTGTCTCGAATGACAAGCGTTGTGTGATCGTGAATAACTATTTTTGTTCCTATTTAAGTTCTTTTCACAAATTAACATGGTGCAAAAGTACAGTAAATTGTTCTAATTACCAAATATTATATGATGTTTTTTATATAAAGCATGAAAAATTCCACGAATAAGGTAGAAAATCAATGGTGAAAGCATGAAATCGTAAGATAAAACATGAAATTAACAAAAAAGTGTCAGTTTGCAAAGATTGGTTAAAACCGTGTGCCGTTTTTTACATATTTTAGGTATCATAATATTAGAATGGCATGGAAATTTGATTTTTTGTTCACTTAATCGTATCTTTGAGGCGTTGCCTCTTAGATACTCACGTTCGGAAAACCTCAAATAAATTTGGTTTTTCGCTCACTTAATCGTATCTCTGCAACATAGTTGCGAAGATACTCACGTTCGGAAAACCTCAAATAAATTTGGTTTTTCGCTCACTTAATCGTATCTTTGCAAAGAAATAAACCGATACGATTATGGCACTCAACTTGAACAAGAATCTGAAGATGTATTATTCTATCCGCGAAGTGGCGGCTATGTTTGACGTTAACGAAAGCACATTGCGCTACTGGGAAACTGAATTTCCTACGCTCAAACCAAAAACTTCGGGACCGGCAAAGATACGACAGTATCAGCAAAGTGACATCGATCTGTTGCGCACAATACATAATCTGGTGAAGGTGCGCGGTTTTAAGATTGCTGCAGCCAAGAAAATTCTCAATTCCAACAAACGAGGTACTGCCAACAAAACTGATGTATTAAGTAGGTTGATTGATATCCGAACGGAATTGCAAGCACTGAAAAAACAAATGGACTATCTTGTTTGAGATGGTCCTTTTGTTTGAATATAAATCCTCATGAACAATTCTTTTTGTTTGAATACAAATCTATTCAAGTTTCGCAACTGAGGGAATTGATTGAAGTTAAAGAACGTTTTCGTTAAGCCAAATGAGCAGAATAAAGCTCGCTTTAATTCTGTCATGGCGAGAAAAGGTGCCATAAAATGGAAGTTATCACTTCCTACGGTCGTTCGGGAAGTTAAGAGACAATAGCCTTTTGCCGTAAGACGTAGGACATTTGTCCCTTAACTTCTCTCTAACTTCCCTAACTTCCCTTAACTTCCCCCACATGCGAAAGTTCAGTAAATCTATAGATTGAGCCCTAATGGTCGAATGGGGTGAACTCAATATGATGACGACCGGTTGAAATTGAAAAACGCCCCAATCCATAGAGGAGTTGGGGCGTTTTATATATTTATAGGTATTTGTGGATGGAATCCTACAATCCTGCTTGACGCATCATCTCACGAACAGCAGTTTCCAACTGTGGGTCGCGACCGTTGATGAAATCTTCGGGGGTGTTGTAAACCTCGATGTCGGGCAAGAGCTCTTGGTTTTCCATATAGTTGCCACGCATATCCTTCTTGCCAATCTGCGGAATACCGAAAACGAGGGTGGGGTCCATCTGGGTTTCCCACCATACACTGGTAGCTGTACCTGCCACAGGTGTACCGATGAGTTTGCCAATGCCCAGTTCGCGATATACCCAAGGGAATCCCGAACCGTTACTATAGCAGTCTTCATCCATCAAGATGCAAGAGGGAGCTACCCATTTGTTGAGTGGGTCACGTCCCACATATTTGCCACGTGGTACGAAGTTGTGATAGAGTTTTCCGCTGAGCAGGGTGCAGAGGTCGTCGTGAAGCCAACCTCCACCATTGTGGCGCTCGTCAACAACTACGGCCTTGCGGTTGCGGTTCTTGTCGTTGAGCAATTTGCTATATACCTTGCGGAAGTTTTCGCTGTCCATAGATTCTACATGCACGTAAGCAACCTGTCCACCGGAAATGCTATCTACCAAGTGTTCATTGTGTTCTACCCAACGTTTGTAGAGCAGAGACTGGAGTTGGCCTTGGCTAATCGCTTTCACATTGATGGTCTTACGCTGTCCGTTACGGGGATTGTAGATGCTGAGGCGGACAGACTTTCCTGCTTTGCCGTCGAGCATCCAGAAGTAGTCGGCACCTGCTTTGATTTCATGACCATCGATGCTCTCGATGATGCATCCTGCCTTTACTTCAGAACCATGAAGTGCTAATGGGCTGCGTTTGATGACTTCTTCGATGCGCAGTCCGTCGCCATCATATTGCTGGTCGATGAACACTCCGAGACTTGCAGTCTTCAATGTGGCACCAGCAGTGCGGTAACGTGCACCAGTATGTGAACCATTGAGTTCACCGAGCATCTCGCTCAACATATCACGGAAGTCGTAGTTGTTGTTGATATGTGGGAGAAAACGTGCATAGATGTCACGATAGCCTTCCCAGTCAACACCATGCAGTTCGGGATCGTAGAATTTCTCTTTGACTTGTCTCCAAGTGTGGTCGAACAGATATTGGCGTTCCTCATAGCCACGATAGTTGGATGGTGCATCAAACTCGACAGTCTCTTTCTTGTTTTTCGCAAGGTCGAGTTTCTTGATGCCTCTTGACAACAGATAGATGTGCTTGAATGAAGCGTCAGCCTGCATATTGCCATAGCCCACATTCTTCATCACCAGTTCGGTCTTTTCTTCAAGGAGGTTATGACACCAGAGGTCGTAACCGTCTTCGAAGCGTGACTGATAATAGAGCGTGTCACCCTTAGGACTGAGTATGGCGTCGCCCAGATGACTTGAGTTGACGGTGAGACGGATGATACGGTCCTGACAGTTGTCAAGGTCGAATACCAATGGTTTGACGGCAGGCTTTTGAGTGCCCTTGTCGGTTTTGCTATTCTTGTTGTTTTTGCTGTTTGCTTTTGCAGATTTGCTCTGGCTGTTGTTTGCCTTGCGAGCTTCTGCCTGCTTCTTATCGTAGATTTCCTTCTCCTCTTTGCTCATTAGGAAGCGCTCGTAGGCTTCTTGGTCGAGGAACATGATGTATTCATCGCTTTCAGCTCCCCAACTGCCATGACTTCTATAACCGGCACGGTCGCTCTGGTAGATGATGGCTTTACCACCCAATGCCCACCGAGCATTGTCGTCGCTATAACCGCTGTTGGTCAGGTTGAATACGGGTTTCTGACCTGAAGCATCAACCAGTGCTACATCGGGACTATGCCATCCACCGTTGCCAATATAGCTTGCCAACAACCAACGGCTATCGGGACTCCATTCAAACCATAGGTCGCCATCGGTATAGCTGCACTGATATTTTCCATCGAGCACGGTGCGTACCGAACGACTGGCGATGTCGAGTACACGCAGGTCGCCACGGTCTTCGAAGAATGCCAGTTGTTTACCATCGGGACTGTACTTTGGCTGTTGTGAAATATGTTGTCCGTCGGTGAGACGTTCTTCTGTCAGATTGCTGCTATAGGCAAACTGTGACTCTGATTTCTCTGTCAGTGTAGTGCGGTAGATCTGCCATACTCCATTGCGCTCAGAAGAATAAGCAATGCTGCGTCCATCAGGTGAGAACGAGAGGTCGCGCTCCTGTTCTGGAGTATCTGTAATCTGACGAGTAGTGCTGTAGTCGATGGCTGTTACATAGACATCGCCATGGAGAATGAAGGCAATCTCCTTGTTGTTGGGAGAAAGACAAATCTCTGTTGCACCAGAATGTAGTATTCTGCGCACTACGCTACGGTCGTTGTTGTCGGTTGTGATATTGATATTGACCTTACGTTCCTGTCCGTTCTGCATGACATAGATTTCGCCGTCATAAGCATAGCACAAAGTGCCCTTCTTGTCAGCAGTAAGGAATCGTACGGGGTTCTTGGTATGATGGGTCAGTTGCTGTTCGCCACTGCCATCGGTATTGCGCTTCCATACGTTGAAAGTGCCGTCTTTCTCACTCAGATAATAGAATGAACGACCATCGGGAGCCCATACCGGATTGCGGTCTTCGCCACGGAAGGAAGTCAACTTGGTGTATTGTCCTTTGCTGAGCAACCAGATGTCGCGAGTAATAGCCGACACATGGTGTTTGCGGAATGGGTCTTCATATCCTTTCACGTCATGATAGAGCACATCGCCATTGGCATTGATGCTTGGCTGTTCCATGGTGATGGTGGAGTAGAGTCGTGGACGTCCGCCAGTAGTACTGACCTCATAAACCTGAGGGAAGGTGCTGCTGGCGAGTTGGCTCGACAAAACGGCAGGCATCATATTGGCACTAAAGAGTACGTGTTGTGCATCGCTAAATACCAATGGAATCTCATTGCCACTATGTGTGGTGAGTCGGGTAGGCGTTCCGCCGGTAGCCGGCATGATATAGACATCGAGACTACCTTCGCGTGCAGAGGCGAAGGCAATGTTTGTTCCGTCAGGACTCCATACCGGATAAGCATCATAGGCACTGTTGGTCGTTAGCTGACGGGCATTGCCACCATTAATTCCCACTGTAAAAATGTCGCCTTTATAGGAAAAGGCGATGGTCTGTCCGTCTGGTGACAGGGCGCAGAAACGCAACCATAACGGTGTTTCAGCACGTGATGACAGAGGCATGGCCATTAAGAACAAGGCCATGAACAAGCGGCAAGCCGCTGAAAACACGTTGTGCATAGTCATAGTTTTTTTTGATAAGTAATTGATATTGATAGTAATGATTATTACGGAAAAGCTCGGACTCTGTCACACTATCCCTCCGTTAGCTTTAGGGTAGGGGCGTCCAGTTGTCGTTGCGAGCAAAGACATTAGCCACTGTGATTTTCTGTGCTTCCTTCTTGGTGAGTTGTTTGCTCCATGTGGCACGCTTGCCGGTGGCAGCACCTTCACCTTGGTTGTTGTATTCCATGTAACGTGCGGTCTGTTTAGCCTCTTCGCGCCAATGATGCCAACCCTCTGGACGTATCTGTTGAGGTAACTGGCAGTTCATGAAGAGTGTATAGCCATAGTCTCTCCAAGGACGTCCGAGATATACTTTTGTTACATCGGGTGCTGTAGTGATGCGACAGTTGTTGAAGATGTAACCGTAGGTCACTTCTTTTGGCGTTGAAGCCGCTGTGATATATGAATTAGCTTTGCAGTAGATGTCGCAGTTTTCAAACCATGCTGTTGAAGGACCGAAGATAAAGTCGGTAGTACCTTCTATATAGCATCCGGAAAAATAGAGGCGTGTGCTGGCATTACCTGTATAGATGGTGTCTTGATGTCCCAAGAATCGGCAGTTGACAAAAAGCAGGCAGTCACCTTCGGTATGTAGGGCTACAGCCTGTCCGAGTCGTGCAGAATTGTTCTCGATGGTAATGTTCTTCAAAGTGATATGACTACCTCCTATGCGCAAGGTATAGGTACGGAAAGTTCCCATGCCTTTACCGATTTCTGGTAGATATACGTTGGCATGGTCATCCCATGTGATGATGGTATTGTCTCGGTCTTCTCCACATATTTCTATATTGGTGAGCCACTGTGGAACGGTGAGCTTCTCTTTATAGATGCCCTTTTTGACATAAATCACTTTGTGATAGTCCATAAAGGCGCGGCACACCTCGATAGCTTCTGCTACATTGCGGAAGCGTCCTGTACCATCACGTGCCACTACGATGGTGTCTGGGTTGTCAAAATTCTCTTTGGCCTCCATACCGACTACGGCACATAAGGCATAAATCATGCAGATTAGTTTTTTCATGTTGTATAGCAGTTTGATGTTCAGTTATAGTCCATACCGACGATCACATAATCTGTGACACGTCTTTGACGTCCTCAATCTTCCTTAGTTTATCCATGATAATCTTGGCATCTTCTCTGTCGTGGACGCGCAGTTCGATAGATCCGTCGAAGAGACCTTCCTCGCTGGTAATAGAGAATTTATGGATATTGACATTGAGTTGTGAGGATATGATGCTTGTGATATCCATAACGATACCGACACGGTCGATACCTTGTATGCGGATGCATGCGTCGAAGAACAGTTTCTTGTGCATATCCCATTTGGCATCGAGTATGCGGTTGCCATAGCTGGTCTTGAGCTTTGCAGCCACAGGACAGGCACGCTTATGTATTTCGATACGGTGCTTGTTGTCGATGAATCCCAGGATATCGTCACCAGGAATAGGGTGGCAGCAATGTCGGAACTTATATTGTCCGATATTGTCGTCGGTGATATAGATTGGTTTCTTGCGGTTGAAGTTTTCTGGAACCACAAAGAATTCCTGTTGTGTGGTATCCTCTTTCTTCTGTTGCTTGCTACGTCCGAGGAACGGTACGAGTCGTCGCCAACCTTTTATAGTGCTTGGATTGTTCTTGCCGTGCAGTTCGTCGAGGTCTTTTTCTCCCAGCAGAATAGTCTTCTCTCCCAGTGCTTGAAGCAGTTCCTCGCGGTTTTTCACTTCATGGAACGCAGCGAGTTTATCAATGGTAGCAGCGGTATTCTCTATCTCGTTCTTGGTCAGGAAGGCATTGAGTATTTCTTCGCCTTGTTTCTGCATCTCTCTGCCGTCACGTCTGAGTATGGCTTGTATCTTAGCTCTTGCCTTGGCGGTAGATACAAAGTTGATCCACGAAGGTTGTACGTGTTGTGATTTCGATGTCAGGATCTCCACTTGGTCACCACTGTTGAGTTTATGGCTCAGCGGTACCAGTTTATGATTTACCTTTGCGCCAATACAGTGAGAGCCCAAGAAGGTGTGTATGCTGAATGCAAAGTCGAGTGCTGTACATCCTGCAGGCATCGTTTTGATTTCGCCTTTCGGTGTAAACACAAAGATTTCCGATGCGAAGAGATTGAGTTTGATAGCATCGAGGAAATCCATAGCATCGGGTTGCGGGTCGTCAAGAATTTCCTTGATGGTACGCAACCATTCATTGAGTTCGCTCTCATCTTCAGTGTATTCGTTCTCTTCGCCCTCTTTGTATTTCCAGTGTGCGGCAAATCCCTGTTCTGCAATTTCGTCCATACGGTCGGAGCGAATCTGCACCTCAATCCATCGTCCTTGTTTTGACATCAGGGTGACATGGAGTGCTTGGTATCCGTTGGCCTTTGGGTGGTTGAGCCAGTCGCGCAATCGGTCTGGGTGCGACTTGTATATCTTAGAGATAGCAACATAGATGTTGAAACATTCGTTGACCTCCTCCTCACGTTTCTCAGGTGTGAAGATGATGCGCACTGCCAGTATGTCGTAGATTTCGTCGAAGGTCACATGTTTATTCTGCATCTTATTCCAGATGGAATATGGTGTTTTGACGCGTTCTTTGATTTCATACTTGATACCCATCTTCTTGAGTGCCTCTTCGATAGGAGCTGTAAACTGGTCGAAGAGTTCTCGGCGTGATGCTTCTGTAGATGCGAGTTTAGCCTTGATGCTATTGTATTCGTCGGGATGTTCATACTGGAAACTCAGATTTTCCAGTTCCGATTTGATTTTGTTCAGTCCCAAACGGTTCGCCAATGGTGCGTAGATATACAGTGTTTCTCCTGCAATCTTGTATTGTTTGTTGGCAGGTTGCGACTGCAGTGTGCGCATATTGTGCAGTCGGTCGCATATTTTGATGAGTATGACCCGGATGTCATTGCTCATAGTGAGCAAGAGTTTCTTGAAGTTTTCAGCTTGTGCCGAAGCCTGTTCACCGAATATACCTCCACTGATTTTTGTCAGTCCATCAACAATTTGTGCAATCTTCGAGCCGAAGATGTTTTCTATATCTTCGGTGGTGTAGTCTGTATCTTCCACCACATCATGCAGCAATGCAGCACATATACTTGTAGAACCGAGTCCCACTTCTTCGCATGCGATTTGTGCTACGGCGATAGGGTGCATGATATAGGGTTCCCCCGACAGTCGGCGGACACCTTTATGTGCTTGTCTTGCAAAGTTGAAAGCCTTCGTGATGATGTCCACTTTCTTGCGGTGACGTGATGCCAAATACGTATCCAACAAGTGTTGGAAGGCTCCGTTAATCAATTCATTGTCGGCTGTTTCCTTGTTTTTGATGTCCTCGTCCATTGTCGTTTGCCAATTATAGGTGAATACTATACCTTATTTATATATATAGGGAAGAATCGTTATTGGTGCAGTGTCTTATCTGCGTCTTCTGCTGCGTGCCTTGCTGCGTTTCTTGCTGTGCCTTGCCTTGCCACGTCGTGCTTTTGATTTTGAACCGCGATGCATATGGGAGCGTCTTGTGACGCGCCACTTTCGGCTCTTCACATAGCGTTTGCTCTTATGATAGTAGGTAGGCACATCATCGTTAACCTCCACCTGCATGCGGTTAGTCAGCAGTTCGCTTGCCCTATAGTTGCTGATAGAGTCTTCCATTTCGATGAATCGGTTGACGTCAGCCAGTGGCAGTCTGATGGCGTATGGCTGTGTGGCACCGGGTACCACGTCGCGTCGATACATCGGGTTGAGTGCTCGAAGCTGTTCGATGTCTATTCCCAACACCCCAGCAATCTGTTGCAGATGGATGTTTCGCGCCACCATCACTGTATCTGTTTGTGCAGGCAATGTGCTGTGCATCGGACAGATGTTATGCTTCGAGTAGTAGGTCATCATGTAGTTGGCAGCTATGAAAGCCGGCACGTAACCTCTTGTTTCTTTTGGCAGATAGGGATAAATCTGCCAATAGTCTTTTGATCCTCCAGACCTTTGTATTGCCTTGTTGACGTTAGCCGGTCCACAGTTGTAAGCAGCGATGACGAGGTTCCAGTCGCCAAACACCTTATAGAGATCGCTCAGATAGTGTGCAGCAGCAAACGAAGCCTTGATGGGGTCGCGACGTTCGTCAACGAGTGAGTTGACCTGCAGGCCGTATGTTTTTCCTGTGGTGAGCATAAACTGCCAGAGTCCTGTTGCCCCCACTCTTGATACGGCTTTGGGGTTGAGTGCCGATTCTATGATAGGCAGATTGCGTAGTTCGAGTGGTATCTGGTAGAGATCGAGCGCCTCTTCAAAGATAGGCATATAGAAGTTGGATGCTCCAAGTGCATAGCCTATAGTGCGTCTGAGTCTGGTGCAGTATCTGTCGATAAACTGTTGCACTACCTCATTATGTGCCATTTCCATGACGGTAGGCAGTCTGTAGAGGCGTTCGACAAACACCTCTGTGGGATATGAAGGATTTTCATTTGTTGTATTACAGTCTTCGGGTGTGAGATATGTTTTCGCCATATACTCGTTGAGCAGACTGTCGAGGTCATAGGTCATTGCTTCAGGAAATTCGATAACTTCCTCTTTACCCTCTTCGTCAATAACGATGAGTTCATCCTCTTCGTCGGTATCTTCTTCGTTTGTAGTCACCACCTGTGCTTGTACGCCCATGATTAAGGCGGTCAGCAGGGTGAATATGCTAATAAGTCTTTTGTTCATTCCTTTTCTTGTTGCTTTCTTTTTAGTGAGTGTGGTGTGTGATTAGAAGTTGAGGCTGCAATTCACACCCAGCGACTGTGCCGTCAGCGGATTCCCCCCGTTATGGTTGGGAATGACTGTAGGCTTTACTTTCAGACTGAGGTCTTTTGATATATCGAACACCGATAGTTCGGCATCAACATAGGCATCGATGACCGATAGGGCATAGACACCTACCATCACAAAGAAGCTCATGTCGCGCCACCGGCGGTATTTGTCTTTACGACTTTTGAATATCTGTTTATACCTTTCTTCGTTGCTGCTGTTTATCTGCATGCCGAGGTGCAGGAATTTGTTGTAGCTGTTGGTATTTGGATCATCGTCCATGATGTCGAGGTAGGCTTGTGAGTAATCCTTGTACATCATGTTGTTCCATGTCATGGCATAGATACATCCCATGAATCCTCCATATACGATAGGTAGTTTCCAGTATTTTCGGTTGTATATCTGTCCTGCTCCCGGCAGTACCAAAGCCAGCCAAAGTGCGCGTTGTGGATCAGGTTTCCATGTTGACCAGTCGCGTTTCGCTTTGATGCGCTTGGTGGAATCCACCTGTAGTATTGATCGCTCGTCTTTATTGGCAGTCATGTTGATGATAGAGTCTGCAGTGACCAGCGAGTCGATGCGTGCCATCATCAGGTCAATGCTGTCCACTGGTGCAGTATCCTCTTTGATGGTCTTATGCTGTTGTGCATAGGCCGAGGTGCATATTGCCAGCAGTAGCGAGCATATTGCGAATTTCAGCGTTGATATGTTATTATAGTGTTTCAACTGATAGATAGCGTTGTTAGACATATTGCGTGTGCAACCCATTACAGGTTGCACACGACATATCTTTGTTTATTACTGATTGCTGTTGTCGAGTGCATTCATGATGCGTTCCAGCTGTTCTTCGTTGTCGAAGGCAATACTGATTTTTCCTTTTCCTTTTGGTGAACACGTCATCTGCACTTTAGTTTGGAAGAATTGTGAGAGTCTGTCGCGCAGCAAAGAGAACTCTTCCGGCAATTTGTTTTTTGCTGCAATTTTTCCTTTGCTGGTTTTGATATCATCGCCGTTCTTGAGCGCTTGCACCAGTTCTTCAACTTTTCTGACGGAGTATCCTTCTTTCTGGATCTCCTTGAAGAGTCTGATTTGTATAGATGGGCTGTCAATGGCAAGTAGCGCCCTTGCATGTCCCATGTCAATCTCATGCTCTTTGAGTGCCATTTGCACTTGTGCAGGCAGTTTGAGCAGTCTCATGTGGTTGGTGACATCGGTACGGCTTTTGCCCACTCGCTCTGAGATGCGTGCCTGTGTCATACCACCCTTTTCTGCCAAGTGTTGGTATGCCAGTGCAATTTCAATTGCATTGAGATCTTCGCGCTGTATGTTTTCGACGAGTGCCATTTCCATGACGTTCTCATCTTCTACTGTGACGATATAGGCAGGAATTTTAGTGAGTCCAGCCAGTTGTGATGCTCTCCAGCGTCGTTCTCCTGCAATGATTTGATATTTGTCGCCAGTTGTTTTGTGGAGAGTGATAGGCTGTATGATGCCCAACTCTCTGATGCTGCTGGCCAATTCTTGTAGTGCTTCCTGATCAAACTCGCGTCGTGGCTGGTTGGGGTTGGGTTCAATCTCAGTGATGTCAATCTCGTTGAGGTTTGACGAACCCTGTGTGTGTACGTTGCCCGTGTCGATGAGTGCATCGAGTCCTCTTCCTGCACCCATGTCATCGAGTCCTCTTCCCAGTACGCTGCGGTCGTATTTCTTTCTTACGGTCATTATCGTTTGGTCTGATTACTGTTTTTGTTGATGATTTCCTTGGCGAGAGCCAGATGGTTTTTGGATCCTGTAGAGTCGGCATCATAGAGTATGACGGGCAGTCCGTGGCTTGGACTCTCCGACAGTTTGACGTTACGCTGTATGACGGTCTTGAATACCAGCTCTTGGAAGTGGCGTTTTACTTCGTCGTAGATTTGGTTTGCCAGTCTCAGACGTGAGTCGTACATCGTCAGTAGGAATCCTTCAATCTCCAGTTTCGGATTGAGTTTGCTCTTGATGATGCGTATGGTGTTCAGCAGTTTGCTGATACCTTCCAGTGCGAAGTATTCACACTGCACGGGTATGATGACCGAGTCAGCAGCCGTAAGTGCGTTGACGGTAATCAGTCCGAGCGATGGTGAACAGTCTATGAGAATATAGTCATAGTCGTTGCGGATGGTAGCCAGCAAGTCTTTGAGCACTCGCTCACGATTGTCGAGGTTGAGCATTTCTATTTCAGCTCCCACCAAGTCGATGTGGCTTGGTATGATGTCGAGTCCGTCGATGTCGGTAGTATAGATGGCATCGCGCACGTCGGCTTTGTCGATGATACACTCATAGAGTGAGCATTCCACTTCTTTGATGTCAACGCCCAGTCCGCTGGAAGCATTGGCCTGCGGGTCTGCATCGACCACGAGAACCGACTTCTCCAGTGTAGCGAGTGATGCTGCCAGATTGATGGTGGTAGTAGTCTTTCCAACTCCGCCTTTCTGGTTTGCCAGTGCGATAATCTTTCCCATATCCAATCTCTAAATAATTTATATAGGTTGCAAAGTTACGAATTTTCTCTGAGAATCGGTCAAATATCAACCTTTTTTAGTACTTTTGCAAACAAAATCATATAACAGAGCATGGATAAAAGAAAACCACTGATACTTATTTCCAATGATGACGGCTATGCAGCCAAGGGCATCAACAGTCTTGTGGCGATGGTTCGCGACCTTGCCGACGTGCTGGTCTGTGCGCCCGATTCAGCCCGTAGCGGTTATTCGTGTGCTTTCTCTGCCACGTTACCGCTGACGTTACATCAGCAGCATCAGGAGGAAGGAGTAGAGATTTGGTCGTGCAACGGCACTCCCGTGGATTGTGTAAAGTTGGCAATGGCAGAACTTTGTCCCGACCGTCGGCCTGCTTTGGTGCTTGGCGGCATCAATCATGGCGACAATGCTTCGGTCAATTCCCACTATAGCGGCACGATGGGCGTGGTGCGTGAAGGCTGTATGAAGTCCATCCCCTCCGTAGCTTTTTCCCTTTGCGACCATCGTGATGATGCCGATTTCGAGCCTCTTCGCCCTTATGTTCGCCGCATGGTAGCACGTGTATTGACCGAAGGTTTGCCCGAAGGAGTTTGTCTCAATGTCAATTTTCCGAAGTTGCCTTCGTTTCGTGGTGTTAAGGTATGTCGCATGACCAAAGGCATCTGGTATAATGAAGTAGAGAAGTGTCATCATCCCCGCAACTACGACTATTGGTGGATGGTAGGCCATTATGCCAATCTTGAGCCCGAATCGGACGATACCGACGAATGGGCATTAGACCATGGCTATGTAGCTATTACGCCGACTCGCATTGACGTAACGGCATACGATATGTTGGACCGCATGAGCAATTGGACCGAATGAGATACTATTTGATAGCTGGCGAGGCGAGCGGTGATCTTCATGCCTCACGTCTGATGCGTTCGCTCAAGACCTTTGACGAACGGGCAGAGTTTCGCTTTTTCGGTGGCGAACAGATGCAGCAGGCTGGTGGCACGCTGGTCAAACACTATCGTGAATTGGCTTATATGGGTTTCATTCCCGTATTACTCCATCTGCCCACCATCCTCAAGAACATGCGCCGATGTAAAGCCGATATCGTAGCGTGGCACCCCGATGTGGTAATCCTTGTCGATTATCCCGGTTTCAATCTCGACATAGCAGCATGGCTCAAACGCCATACTGATATACCCGTCTTTTACTATATTGCCCCGAAGATATGGGCATGGAAGGAATATCGCATCAAGAATATCAAGCGCGATGTAGCCGAACTCTTCTCGATACTTCCCTTCGAGGTGGCATTTTTTGAGGGCAA
Source organism: Prevotella sp. P3-92 (assembly GCF_002251205.1). Taxonomy (NCBI): domain Bacteria; kingdom Pseudomonadati; phylum Bacteroidota; class Bacteroidia; order Bacteroidales; family Prevotellaceae; genus Prevotella; species Prevotella sp. P3-92. Next base: position 156,864 of record NZ_NPJE01000058.1, read on the forward strand.
GCACCATTACCCCATCCATTATGTGGGCAATCCCACCGCACAGGAGGTGCGCGAATACCAGAGCACCCATCATGCCGAACAGCCCTTGCGTCCGGTCATTGCCTTGTTGGCAGGATCGCGCCGCCAGGAAATCAAAGACAATCTGCCTGCCATGATAGCCGCCACGCGCCATCTGTCAGACCGTTACGATATCGTGTTGGCAGGAGCACCGGGCATCGAACCCTCTTGTTACGACCGTTTTCTGCGTGGCACGGCAGTCCGTATGGTGCGCAATCAGACCTACGATTTGTTATCCACAGCCACGGCAGCCCTTGTCACCAGTGGTACTGCCACACTTGAAACCGCCATGTTCAATGTGCCGCAAGTGGTATGTTATGAAACTCCATTGCCTTGGCTCATTGGCTATCTTCGTCGCCATCTGCTGAAGGTACGCTATGTGTCGCTGGTCAATCTGATAGCCGACCGCGAAGTCGTTACCGAATTGGTGGCAGACACTTTCAGCGTTGACAATATCCGAATGCAACTCGAAGCCATCCTGCCTGGTGGCGCTCAACGTCAGGTGATGCTTGAAGGTTACCGGCAGGTACAGCAAATACTTGGTGACAGCAAGGCTCCCGATGTGGCAGCCCGACAGATGATACAATTATTAACCCAAAAATAACAAACAATGAAAAAAGTTATTCTCAGTAGCCTTGTGGCTATTTTTGCCCTTGCCGCACAGGCACAGAACGTACAACTGCACTACGATTTTGGCCGTAATATCTATTCCGACGAGGAAGCAGGCCGTCAAAAGGTGACTCTCACCCTTGAACAGTTCAAAGCCGACCGCTTCGGTTCATGGTATTATTTTGTGGATTTCGACCTCAGCCGCAAGTTCATGGAGGCCGCTTATACCGAGATTTCGCGCGAGTTCAATCTTGGCAAGGGATCACCCCTTGCAGCCCATATAGAGTATGACGGCGGTCTCAACCGTTCGGGTAGTTTCCAGCATGCAGCCCTGTTGGGTCCCGCCTGGAACGGTCATTCTTCCGATTTCTCCAAGACCTATTCCGTACAAGTGCTCTACAAGCGCTACTTCAAGAGCTACGACTATACTCACGCTTACCATAGCATGCAGCTGACCGGTGTATGGGGCATCACTTTTGCCAACAAGGCTTGCACCTTCTCCGGCTTCATTGATTTCTGGCGTGGAGAGAAAGCTAACGGTCACGGACAACTGGTGATGCTCACCGAACCGCAGTTCTGGTACAACCTCAACACCCTGCCTGGCATGAAAGACGTTAATCTCAGCGTAGGTTCCGAGGTAGAGATCAGCCACAACTTCGTTTACAACACCTACAATGGCAAGAACTTCTTTGTCAATCCAACATTGGCAGTGAAGTGGACATTCTAATTCTTGCGTAATAGAATCACAGGAAACATTATCAGCGATGAAGCAAGTCATACTGACCCTCATCAGCCTCTGCACGGCATCAGCCACCGTTGCACAGGAAAGCCAGGAGGTATATACGTTCCTCCGCTTGCCTGTCAGTGTGCATGCTGCGGCATTGGGTGGCGACAATATCAGTATTAGCGACGACGACGCATCGCTGGTGTTTCATAATCCCGCCCTGATCAGCAATGTTTCCGACCGCACGCTCAATCTCAACTATATGACCTATATGGAAGGAGTGAAAACGGCGTCGGCAGCGTTTGTCAAGGCTTGGGGCGAACGAGCCACATGGGCTGTGAGTGCACAGTATATGGACTATGGCGACATGCGACAGATGGATGCATCGGGCACCGACCTCGGCGATTTGTCAGCCAAGGACATAGCACTCTCTGCCTCGTTGGCTTATCTCTTGGGCGATAGGTGGAGTGGTGGAGTAACCCTTCGCTATATCACTTCCGATCTTGCAGGCTACCATTCGCAGGCTATTGCTGCCGATTTAGGACTCAACTATTACGACGAAGATCACGGTATCTCCCTGTCAGCCTCTGCACGCAATCTGGGTGGACAGGTCCAAACCTATGCCGACACCCATGAAGATCTGCCCTTGGATGTGGCAGTAGGCATCTCCAAGCGCCTTTCTGCTGCTCCGTTGCGCTTCTCTGCTACGTTGTCGCGACTCAACAGTTGGGATGTGTCGCTTCTGAAACACCTCACCATCGGTGCCGATGTCTTCTTGGGCGACCATGTCTATGTAGCTGCCGGCTACCATTTCCGTCGCCCCAGCGAGATGCGTCTCAGTGATGGCGATGGTGAGAGCAGCCATGGCGCCGGCTTGTCGTGTGGTGCCGGTCTGCAGTTGGAGCGCTTCAAGTTTCATGTGGCGTATGCTCGCTACCATGTGTCAGCCTCGTCGCTGCTGTTGGGAGCGTCCTATAGTTTTTAACAACAAATTATCAAGATTACTGAACTATCGCATGTGGGGAAGTTAAGGGAAGTTAGGGAAGTTAGAGAGAAGTTAAGGGACAAATGTCCTACGTCTTACGGCAAAAGGCTATTGTCTCTTAACTTCCCGAACGACCGTAGGGAGTGATAACTTCCATTTTATGGCACCTTTTCTCGCCATGACAGAATTAAAGCGAGCTTTATTCTGCTCATTTGGCTTAACGAAAACGTTCTTTAACTTCAATCAATTCCCTCAGTTGCGAAACTTGAATCAAGATTATAATTACAAACGAAAAAAACAAACGATATGAAGAAGATAACGATAGCCATCGACGGTCATTCGTCGTGTGGTAAGAGTACCATGGCCAAGGACTTGGCACGCGAAGTGGGATACGTCTATGTTGACACGGGAGCCATGTATCGCAGTGTGACGCTCTATGCGCTGCGCAACGGACTCTTTACCGATAAAGGTATTGATGAAGAAGCCCTTCGCGAGCATATCGACCGGGGCGATGTCAACATCTCCTTCCGTTTCAATGCCGAGACAGGTCGCCCCGACACCTATCTCAACGGCGAGTTGGTAGAGCACGACATCCGCACCATGGAGGTGTCGAGTCGTGTCAGTCCCATCGCAGCCTTACCATTTGTGCGCACCGCCATGGTAGCGCAACAACAGCAGATGGGCAAGGATAAAGGAGTTGTGATGGATGGTCGCGACATCGGTACCGTAGTGTTTCCTGATGCTGAACTGAAGATTTTCGTCACCGCCTCTGCCGAAGTGCGTGCCCGCCGCCGTTATGATGAGTTGAAAGGCAAGGGTATGGAGGCTGATTACGCCGATATTTTGCGCAATGTAGAAGAACGCGACTATATCGACTCCCATCGTGAGGTGTCTCCCTTACGTCAGGCATCAGATGCAATTCTGCTCGACAATTCGCAGATGACGATTGCCGAGCAGAAAGAGTGGTTGATGAACCAGTTCCGTCAGGCATTGGCAAAAGCCTGATGCCTATAGGCTGTTACGCCAAAATGGCGTCAGCCAAAGCTTCAAGAGCCGGTATATCTGTAGGCTTCACCACGCCACGCAGTGTCACGGTGTCGCCTTTTATGGTAATATCCTTCATGGGCTCCAGCATCTGCTTCATCACACGGGCAGCTGTTGGGGCCCAACTTCCGTTTTCTATGAGTGCCACTTCGCGCTTCTGCCATGTCTTGATGGTCAGATGGTGCAGGAAGTCGTACATCGGTGGAAACAGTCCAGCGTCGTAGCTTGATGCAGCCAGCACCACTTTGCCATATTTGAACGCATCTTCTATGGCTTCTGCTTGATCTTCGCGACACAGGTCAGAGATGGCCACCTTCTTACAGCCTTTCTTTTTAAGTATCTCAGCCAGCATCTCTGCAGCAGCCTTGGTGCATCCATGGATAGAAGCGTGGGCGATAAATACACCCTCTGCTTCCACACCGTAGCTTCCCCAGATATTGTAGAGACGCACGGCTTCTGCCATTTGCTCACCTTTCAGCAGTGGACCGTGGAGAGGCAGAATCTGTTGGATATCGAGTTTTGCAGCCTTCTGCAACAGTGTTGTCACGGGGTTGCCATATTTTCCGCAGATATTAAAATAGTAGCGTCTTGCCTCGCAAGCCCAGTCATCGGGATCGGCATCCATCACGCCAAACTTACCGAAAGCATCGGCAGAGAAGAGTACTTTGTCCTTACTGTCGTAGCTCACCATCACTTCGGGCCAGTGTACCATAGGTGCCATGATGAATGTCAAGGTGTGTTCGCCCAGCGAGAGGGTGTCGCCTTCCTTCACGGCAATAGCCTTATCGGCAAGGTCTGCATCGGGGAAGTATTGTGGAATCATGGTCAGCGCACGTGCCGAACATACTATTTTAATATCGGGATAGAGTGCCAGCACTTCACCGAGTCCACTGGCGTGGTCTGGCTCCAAGTGGTGCACCACGAGATAGTCGGGCTTACGTCCGTTGAGTGCTTCAGCGAGGTTGGCTTTCCATTGTTCCATGGTGCGCTTGTCGCTGGTATCCATAATGGCAACTTTCTCATCGAGGATTACAAACGAGTTGTAGCTCATGCCTTCCGGCACTTTATACTGTGATTCAAATAGTCGTACATCAGCATCGTCGCAGCCGATATACTTAATAGTTTCTGTTACGTTCTTCATATTTCTTGCGTTTTTGTTTCTGGGTGCAAAGATAGTGCAAACCGAGAGAAGTACAAAAGAAAATTCCGATTTTCTTTTGTATTTCCGAGGTGCAGCCTATCTTCGGCGCTGTGCGCCAGGCTACAGTTGTTTTAGTTTTTAAGAAATTTCGACCACACGACCACAGAAGCGTGCAACGTATTGTTGGTTAGTATTTTATAGTGTGGTCAATGCATGAAACATCGACCACACATCGACCACACAATTTCGAAAACATATTACGAAAACTCAGATCTATCCGTCAAAATAACAATTGCCACTCAGAAATCAGCCAGAAATAAAACGGATCGACAGTCTTTTGATAACGTTTAGCAAGACTATTGTCTAATGTATGGCAAAGGTATTGTCTAATGTATGCCAAGAGTGTTGTCTAACGTTTGAAAAAGGTCTTTTCAACGTTTGAAAAAGGTGTTATCCAACGTTTGACAATGGTGTTATCCAACGTTTGATAAAGGTGTTATCTAACGTTTGATAATGGTGTTATCTAACGTTTGATAATAATATTATCAAGGCTTGAGAAAAGTCTGATAAACTCAAGCCTCCCTACTTATACTTCGATATGTATGCTCAATCAGAGTCTCCTGTTGAGGATAGCTGGCGGTTCACGTAGTCGGAGTGGTGTTCGAAGGGTGTTTGAAATCTTAAGGTTTCGAACACCACTCAAAACCGTGAACTACTGTGAGTTAGGATGTATTGGTGTTCGAGTGTTCGAAATTTATTGAAAACTGAAATAACTGAGCGCACGGTCAAACGTAATGATGGGGGTGGGGAAGTACGCGTGGCGAACCGATGCTTACAGACCAATAAATTGCGGTCGGAATGGGAGAAAGAAACATATTTTACTAAGGAAAAAGCAAAAAAATAAGTGCCGCAAACCATCGTAGTTTGCAACACTCTCACTGTGTTGGGGTACCCGGATTCGAACCAGGAAAGGCAGGACCAGAATCTGCAGTGTTACCATTACACCATACCCCAATGCCTTAATTGCGGATGCAAAGGTACGGCTTTTTTTTGAAACAACAAAAAAAAACGCGATTTTTTTCTAAAAAACTGCAAAAAAACAGCATAATAAGCACTATTATCAAGAAATAAACTTATCTTTGCAATTCAAATAGAATAAAAATGGAACAATCGACACAACTCGTAGAAACTATAATAAAAGGAATACAAGAGAAAAAAGGTAAAGACATCGTGGTGGCTGACTTGCAACACATTGAAGGCACCATCTGCAAATATTTCGTAATATGCCAAGGTGCATCACCTACACAGGTGGATGCTATTGCGGACTCGGTGGCAGAAACCGTCAGAAAGGAACTCGCAGAGAAACCTATTGCGGTGGCTGGAACGGAAGCGGCACAGTGGGTGGCTATTGACTTTGCCGATGTCATGGTGCACGTGTTTCTGCCTGACGTGAGAGAGTACTACGATTTGGAACATCTCTGGGACGATGCTGACGTGAAACATCTTCCCGACTTAGACTAACATTGAAACAATGACGGCCCCCATGCGGCGGGCCATATATTATATATAAGGTATGAACGATAATCAAAAGAAAGAACCTAACATGAATATGCCACGCTTCAATATGAGCTGGCTTTATGGACTTGTCATCATTGGCATTGCCATCGCAATGTTCACACAGGGTGGCTCTTCATCCAGCGTCAACATAAAACGAACATACACCCAGTTTCAGACTATGGTGATGAAAGGATATGCCCAGAAGATTGTGGTCAATAAAAACAAGGATGTACTTCACATGTATCCTAAAAAGGAACACCTGAGAGATGTTTTCAACGGTGGTGTGAAACAAGTGGGACAGAACCCTACTGTGGAAGTGGAAATCGGTTCTGTGGAACAAGTGGAACGCTTTGTGGAGCAGGCGCGGGCACAGAAGAAATTCAGTGGCGACTTCTCATACGACAACGAACAGGACAGTGCACTGCTTCATACTATATTCATCAATGTCTTGCCATTGGTGATTATTGTGGCTATTTGGATTTTCATCATGCGCCGTATGAGCGGTGGCAAAGGGGGAAGCGGAGGAATATTCAATGTCGGAAAGTCAAAGGCTCAGATGTATGAAAAGGGTGGTGAACTGAACATTACCTTTAAAGATGTGGCTGGTCAAGCCGGGGCAAAACAGGAAATGCAAGAGATTGTGGATTTCCTCAAAAACCCACAGAAATATACTGAACTGGGAGGAAAAATACCCAAGGGCGCACTGCTCGTAGGCCCTCCAGGAACGGGTAAGACGCTGCTTGCCAAAGCCGTGGCAGGCGAAGCTGGCGTGCCGTTCTTCTCTATGAGTGGAAGTGACTTCGTAGAGATGTTTGTGGGTGTGGGTGCCAGTCGTGTGCGCGACCTCTTCCAACAAGCTAAGCAAAAGGCTCCTTGCATCATCTTCATCGACGAGATTGACGCCGTGGGACGTGCCCGCTCGAAAAATCCATCAATGGGTGGAAACGATGAACGTGAGAATACGCTCAATGCGCTGCTCACGGAGATGGACGGATTTGGTACCAACAGCGGAATTATTACGCTGGCAGCCACCAACCGTGCGGATATGCTCGACTCGGCACTGCTGCGTGCAGGACGCTTCGATAGACAGATTCATGTGGATCTTCCCGATTTGAACGAACGCAAGGAGGTGTTTATGGTACACCTTAGACCATTGAAACTCGACGATACTGTAGATGTGGACTTCTTGGCACGTCAGACTCCAGGATTCTCTGGCGCTGACATTGCTAATGTGTGCAACGAAGCTGCCCTGATTGCAGCGCGCCACAATAGCCATAGAGTGGGCAAGCAGGATTTCCTTGATGCGGTTGACCGCATCATCGGAGGATTGGAAAAGAAAACCAAAATCATGACCAACGAGGAAAAACGCTCGATCGCTATACACGAAGCGGGGCACGCTACCATATCATGGTTTACAGAACATGCTAACCCACTCGTCAAAGTGAGCATCGTGCCACGTGGCGGAGCACTGGGCGCTGCATGGTATCTGCCCGAAGAGCGCGTAATCCAAACCAAGGAGGCTATGCTCGATGAGATGTGCTCACTGTTGGGCGGACGCGCGGCAGAGGAACTCTTCATCGGACATATCTCTACTGGAGCGATGAACGATCTGGAACGCACTACCAAACAGGCTTATGGCATGATTGCCTATGCCGGTATGGGTGACAAATTGCCCAATATCTGCTATTACAACAATAGCGAATACCAGTTCCAGCGTCCTTACTCTGAAACGACCGCTAAGGTGATGGACGATGAGGTGCTGAAGATGATCAACGAACAATATGACCGTGCCAAGCAGATTCTCAGCGAACATAAGGAAGGACATGCTCAATTGGCTCAGCTGCTGATAGAGCGTGAGGTGATATTCGCAGAGGATGTGGAGAAAATATTCGGCAAGCGCCCATGGACCAGTCGTGCGGAAGAATTGCTTGAGGCTCAGCAGCGTGCGGAAGCAGAGCGCATGGCAGAGGAACGTGGCAAGCGACTGGAGGCTGAGGCTGCACTGAAAGCACAACAAGAGAATAATGCCACACCAGTGGATGACAACGATACGGATAATCAAAACAAAGAAGAAAATCAATGAAAAACTTTATAGTAAGAGCCATTACCGGTATATTATTTGTGGCTGCCATTGTGGCAAGTTTTCTGCGCCCTGAAGCTATGGTGCTGCTCTTCGCATTCATCACCGGACTCACTATATGGGAGTTTGGAGGACTGGTAAATCAGCGCGAAGGGGTGGCCATCAATCGCTTCATCACTACTGTGGCTGGCGTGTATTTCTTCCTTGCCATGACTTTCTTCTGTAGCGATGTCTATGGAGGAATGGCAAAATCGGTGGTGTTTATCCCTTATCTTGTGACGGTCATCTATCTTATCGTTGCAGAACTCTATCTGAAACAAACTGATCCAATCAACGACTGGGCATATACGATGTTCTCACAGATGTATATTGCACTGCCGTTCTCACTACTTAATGTGTTGGCATTTAATGCAACACCAGAGGGAATCGTGATGTTTAATCCCATACTGCCACTGTCGGTATTTGTCTTCTTGTGGATGAACGACACGGGTGCCTACTGCGTGGGTTCGCTACTTGGACGTCACAAACTCTTCCCAAGAGTATCGCCAGGAAAATCATGGGAAGGAAGTATCGGTGGATGTGTCGTTGTATTGGCTGTGGCATGGGTCATTGCTAATTATGTAGATAACGGGCAGTTGTTGGGCATGACGTCGATGCTGGCCACATGGGAATGGCTCGGATTAGGACTCGTCGTTGTAGTGTTTGGTACCTGGGGCGATTTGGTGGAGAGCCTGTTTAAACGCACCATGGGCATCAAGGACAGTGGCAATATACTGCCAGGACATGGAGGAATGCTCGACCGCTTCGACTCTTCGCTCTTGGCTATTCCTGCGGCTGTGGTCTATCTCTACACCATCTCTTTGTTCTGAACCAATTTCTCCTAACAATAACAAAACAGAAAACTAATGATGAATAAACACTTTCCGGCAGCATTGAAAACGCTTTTTCTTGCTGTCGTTATGCTTATGGCAGCTGCAACAGTTAAGGCTGCAGACCCCGTAAAACAGTATGGACAGTTGCAAGTGAAAGGTGCACAACTCTGTGACCAACAAGGAAACCCTGTTATCCTGCGTGGCGTCAGTCTGGGATGGCATAATCTCTGGCCACGATTCTATAACAAACAGGTAGTGAAGACCCTCAAGACGGATTGGAATGCTTCGGTCATTCGTGCTGCTATGGGAATACTGATAGAAGACAATTACTTGGAGAATCCAGATTTCGCTATGCAGTGCATGACACCGGTCATTGAGTCGGCTATCAAGAATAATGTCTATGTCATCATCGACTGGCACAGCCATAACCTCAAAACTGCTGAGGCTAAAGACTTCTTCGGTCGTATGGCGCAGCGCTACGGCAAGTATCCGCACGTCATCTACGAGATATATAACGAACCTGTGGAAGATACATGGGCTGACCTGAAGAAGTATGCTACTGAGGTGATTTTCGAAATCAGAAAGTATGACCCTGATAATATTGTCCTCGTAGGTTGCCCACACTGGGATCAGGATATCCATTTGGTGGCTGAGAGTCCATTGCAGGGTTTCAATAATATCATGTACACCGTACATTTCTATGCAGCCACACACGGCGACTATCTGCGTGAGCGAACAGAAGAGGCTGTAAAGAAAGGAATCCCCGTGTTTATCTCTGAAAGTGGTGCTACTGAAGCCAGTGGTGATGGAAAGATTGACCCTGTGAGTGAAGAACAATGGATTCAGATGTGTGAAAGACTTGGCATCAGTTGGGTATGCTGGTCTATCAGCGACAAAAACGAGAGTTGCTCAATGCTCTTGCCACGTGCTACTGCCACCGGTCCTTGGCCCGACGATGTCATCAAGGAGTATGGCAAACTGGTGAAAGGATTGCTTTGGAAATACAATAAATAATATTCCCATTGCCAAATGAGGTGTAGTGGGATGAATCTGTTTGCTGAGGATTATTCTGTCTGAGCCGATATTCTGATTGATGATGATGAATACAAAAATAGGAAAGAGCGACGACCCCGCTGGGCTGTCGCTCTTTCTTGAATAAAAAAAGGACTAATGAATATCGCTGTCTGTTGCAATTTCGAAATGGAGAAGTCACTCACTCTTTACTTCTCCTTTCGGTTCTGTGGGTAGCAGATTCACATCTGTAAGAAACAGAACTATAATAATATCCTTTTGTGTTTTTATACTTCGCTTTTGTGCTATACCACGCTTGGTGAGAATACGAACAACGAAGGTCATCAAGTGAATGCACCGGTAACTAACAGAAAGATCAGTGCTTCATGGTGTAAAATCTTCAAAATAGTCATTCATGTAGTGTTTATGAGTCGGGTTGATTGATTCGTTATGGGAACTTCTATCCCGGCGCATCCATCCTGTTGACGATTGCAAAATTATAGTAATATACTGCAATATACAAATTTACAGCACCTTAAATATAGTCAAAAACACAATAAATTATCAAATTTTTACCTAAAAAACGGTCAATCTCAAACTTTTTTCGTAATTTTGTCAACGATATCAATGTAGTAATTACCAACCCACCCCAGACCATTATGTATAGTAACGACGATATGTCATTCAGAGCGGATTTTGAACCGTTCGTTCAAATGGCCAAGAAATTCTTCCATAGGGAGAAAAACTATCTTGACACACAACGCCAGCTGATTACCTGCTGGTACACGTTCCTACTTTCCATTGGATTGGTTGCCAATCTGATGGAACTGACTGGTCCTACAAGTGAATTTTTTAAGTATAGCAATGGAACATTGTTGGCTCTTACTTGGATCTGGTTTGTTGGATATGCACTGCAATGGTTTCGTGTCAATACAGTAGTAAGGCTCATGACACTCACCACACTGGTGGTGATGACTACAAATGCTATCTATGGAGCTATTGTGCCAGATATGCAACACATGCATGTGGTGATTCTTATACAAATGATAGTGCTATTGGGAAATATCACTTTCTCACTTGCTACGTATCAGACCATGTTTTCACTTATTAATATAGGTGTATCGATATTGGCGTATGTATTGTGTGCACTATTTACCAACGATCCGATGATGATACAGAGTCTGGCTATCGTGGTGCTGACTTTGCTCTATACAGGAGTACTTGGTGTGCATATTTCCAGCAATGCGGAACGACTGCAGAAGGAAAACACGATGATGAAACACGATGAAGCGGAATTACTGCACATCTTGCGACTCAATAAGAAACAAGTGAAATCGTATATCAGACTGGCAAGGGCTGAATACACGGAAGACCAAACACGGTTGCTGTTGGCACAGTTTGATGAAACAACGCAGCGACATATAATTGCCAATGTGACGCGATTCATACGTGCTGAGGCTTCAGTTAGCCAGCGCATTGAGAAGGCTTTCCCCGAACTGACACCTTCTGAGCGACGTATAGTACAGCTCATTCTGCGTGACAGAAAACTCAGCGATCTTTGCTCGCTACTCAATAAAACGGAGTCGAATATCAATACCCAACGTGCTAATATCCGCAGAAAGCTGGGACTTCAGCCGAAAGACAATCTCAAAGATAAACTCGAAGAACGCATGAGGGGGTATGTAGATATTCAGGATATCATGGTAAGGTGATGACAAAAAACAAATTGTAGGAGATTTATACTTTTTATGTGCGTTATGTAGTTTTTTCTGGCGATTTATTTGCAGATTAAAAGAAAATGATTACTTTTGTACCCGAATAATCATTCAAACAAAAAAATACAATGACAATATTTGTATCTACAGCATGGTGGTGGCGCAACTCAAGATTGAAAGAATCGTGAGTCGAACAGCCGTGTGGATACTTAAAGAATAAACAAGAGGCCTGTCGTTCTTACGATGGGCCTCTTTTCTTTATAGATAACAAACATAAAATGAATAATAAAAGGAGAATAACATCATGGAAATGAAAGACATTTTGAACAGAATGTTGAATCACGAGGCGCTGACTCGTGAAGAAACGAAGAACATCATTGTGGGAATCACACAAAGCGAATTTCCTGAAGAACAGATTATCGCACTGCTCACTGCACTGCAAATGCGTGGCGTGACAGTGGATGAATTGCTGGGATTTCGTGACGGTATTTTAGCAACGGGTGTACCTGCTATCCTCGATTGCGACAGATATATTGATGTGGTGGGAACTGGTGGTGACCGCAAAAATACGTTTAATATTTCAACGACTTCGTGCTTCGTTATTGCCGGTGCTGGCTATAAGGTGGCAAAACATGGTAACTTTGCAGCCACATCGGTAAGCGGCGCATCGAATGTTATCAGAAACCATGGTGTGGATTTTACCGATGATATCGATAAACTCAATCGAAGCATCAACGAGGCTGGTGTCGTATATCTACACGCCCAACTCTTTGCCAAGGCCATGAAATTTGTCGGTCCTATCCGCAAGGCATTGCAGTTTCCTACAGTATTCAACCTATTAGGTCCGTTGGTCAATCCCAGTCAGCCCAAGTGTCAGTTGCTCGGTGTTGCCAATCTCGACCAGATGCGACTCTACCGTCAGGTATATCAGAAAATTGGAATCGACTATGGTATCGTCAATAGTATTGATGGTTACGATGAAATATCACTGACTGGCGACTTTAAAGTGACTACCAACGACTATGAACGGGTGTTCCGGCCTGAAGATCTTGGCTTTGCTGTTGCAAGTCCGGAAGAACTTAAAGGTGGTGCCACAGAGGAAGAGGCGAAGGAAATATTCGATGCTGTACTTGAAAACCGTGCTTTGCCCGCACAAAAGAATATTGTACTTGCCAATGCTGCCTTTGGTATTCAAGTCATGGAAAAGGGTAGTAAGAGCATTGAGGAATGTATAGATATTGCCCGTGAGAGCATTGACAGTGGAAAAGCTCTTGCTACATTCCGTAAGTTTGTGGAACTCAACTGCAATTGATGCTATGGATATTCTGGAAGAGATCATCGCCCATAAGCGAATTGAGAATGAGCGCAACCGCCAAATTATGCCATTAAGGAAACTTGCTACTGAGGTCGATCGGCTGATGGAAAGCAAAGGACAGCAGGCAGAGGGTGGCAGTATGCGTAAAGCGCTTATAGATTCTACTTCGGGCATTATTGCCGAGTTCAAGCGTCGTTCACCATCTAAAGGTTGGATACACCAGTCGGCACTGGCAACAGAGGTTCCCCTCTCGTATCAACAGCATGGTGCTGCCGCTTTGAGTATCTTGACCGATGAGACTTATTTTGGCGGTAACGACTCGTTTATTGTTGATGCGAGACAGAGTGGGGTAACTATCCCTGTGCTTTACAAGAATTTTGTGATTGACGAATACCAGTTGTTACAAGCTCGTCGCTGTGGAGCTTCTGCCGTATTGCTAATAGCTGCAGCCATCGACCATGATACTTGCAGTCAACTGTGTCGTGAAGCTCACAATTTAGGAATGGAAGTGTTGTTGGAGATGCATGGTGAGCGCGACCTCGATTATGCCGACCTCGCTCCTGATCTTTACGGTATCAACAATCGTAATCTGGGAAGTTTTGTGACTGATGTGGAAAACAGTTTTCACATGGCAAGCCGTTTACCAAAAGAAGGATGCAAGGTCAGCGAAAGTGGACTCTCCAATCCCGAAACGGTCAATAGCCTTCGACTTGCCGGCTATCGCGGATTTCTAATGGGTGAACAGTTTATGAAACAAGAACATCCAGGACTTGCTCTTGATGCGTTTATCAAAGATTTGGCACGATGATCGTTAAAGTATGTGGTATGCGCGATGCCGATAATATCCGTCAAGTAGCCCAGTTGGGTATTCATATGATGGGATTCATCTTCTATCAGAAATCTCCCCGTTGCGTCAGTCGTCCTGTATCACGTTGTGAGGCGGATGCCGGTGTGGAGCGTATTGGTGTATTTGTTAATGATTCGGTAATGCATATTCTGCAATGTATCAATGATTACAACCTCAATGGCGTGCAACTTCATGGTCAAGAGACACCGGAATTTTGTCGTCAGCTGAAAGCGAATGGGGTGGAATTGCTACTCAAGGCTGTCAGTGTGGCATCTGTCAACGACTTGAAACAATGTGGCTCATACGATGGAATTGTAGATTACTTCGTATTCGATACAAAGACTCCAGATTATGGAGGTAGTGGAAAATGTTTTGACTGGGAGGTGTTGCGTCATTACAAGGGAACTACACCTTTCCTATTGAGTGGCGGACTTGGCATGCACAACACCGAAGAGCTACTCCGCTTCCAACATCCACGATGGTGTGGTATCGATCTCAACAGTTGTTTTGAAGTAGCACCTGGTCATAAAGATGTGGCGCTACTCAAGCAATATCTGCAAACTGTTCGCGAAATATTGTGATATACATTAATAATAAATAAGGAGTTGGTACTCCGACAACATCGACAAGAATAAAAAACAATGAACAAGATAAATCAACTTTTCCAAAATGCCAGTCAGCGCAAACTGCTATCGTTGTATTTCTGTGCAGGCTGTCCAGATATTGACAATACAGCAGATGTCATCAAGACCATGCAGCGTCGTGGCATCGATATGATAGAAGTGGGTATGCCCTTTAGTGACCCATTGGCAGATGGTCCTGTCATTCAGAGTGCTGGTACTGTAGCATTGAAAAACGGAATGACACTCGATCTGCTGTTGCGCCAGTTGGCTGCCATCAAGGATGAAGTCACAATACCCCTGGTATTGATGGGTTATCTGAATCCCGTTATGCACATGGGATATGAAACCTATTTCAGTCGTTGTGCTGAAAGTGGTATCAGTGGAACCATCATTCCTGATCTGCCTTTCGATGATTATCTGAATGTGGTCAAACCTATTGCCGACCGTTATGACATTCGAGTTATCATGATGATTACACCTGAAACCAGTGAAGAGCGCATTCGATTCATCGATGAACATACTGACGGTTTTATTTATATGGTCAGTTCGGCTGCCATTACTGGTGCGCAAAACAGTTTCGATGAGGCTAAACTTGCCTATTTCAACCGCATCAATAATATGCATTTGCGCAATCCGCGCATGATAGGGTTTGGCATCAGCAACAAACAGACCTTAGAGAGTGCGCAACAGAATGCAGCAGGAGCTATTATCGGTAGCAAGTTTGTGACGATACTCAGAGAAACTGGTAATGCCAATCAAGCACTCGATGCACTCTATGAAGCTCTTCAAAAATAAAACAGACCATTATCCATACTATAACATCTATACAATATGAAATATCAAGTTGACGAGAAAGGATTCTTCGGAAAGTTTGGCGGAGCCTACGTTCCCGAAATCTTATATAAATGTGTAACTGATTTGCAGCAGGCTTATCGCCCTATTCTGGAAAGTGAGGACTTTCGCCGCGAATACTATGCGCTGTTGCGTGATTACGTAGGACGTCCGTCACCTCTGTACTATGCTAAGCGCATGAGCGAACGATATGGTTGCCAACTCTATCTGAAACGTGAGGATTTGAACCATACTGGTGCACATAAGATTAATAATACCGTGGGACAAATTCTGATGGCTAAGCGTATGGGGAAGACGCGCATTATTGCTGAAACCGGTGCTGGACAGCATGGCGTGGCAACGGCAACGGTATGTGCCCTGATGAATATGGAGTGTGAGATATTCATGGGAGCAACTGACGTAGAGCGTCAACATACTAATGTGGAACGTATGCGCATGCTGGGCGCCAAAGTACATCCTGTACGTACTGGCAATATGACATTGAGTGATGCTTGTTCAGAAGCTATTCGCGACTGGTGTTGTCATCCGCAAGATACCTTCTATATAGTAGGTAGCACGATGGGACCACATCCTTATCCTGATATCGTTGCCCGTTTGCAGAGTGTTATCAGTGAGGAACTCAAAGTACAATTGGAAGAAAAGGTTGGTCGTGACTATCCTGACTATCTTATTGCTTGTGTGGGAGGTGGTTCAAATGCCGCAGGTACTATCTACCATTATATTGATGACGACCGCGTGCAAATCTATCTGGCTGAGGCTGCCGGACATGGTATTGATACCGACTATACTGCCGCCACAATGCACTGTGGTACCGAGGGAATCATACATGGCGCACGAACTTTGGTGATGCAGACCGATGGTGGACAGATTAAAGAGGCCTTTACCATTAGTGCCGGACTGGATTACCCTGGTATAGGACCGATGCATGCAGATTTAGCAACGCGTGGCAGAAGCCATATTTTGGCTGTCAATGATGATGAGGCCATCTATGCCGGTTATGAACTGACTCGTATGGAGGGTATTATTCCTGCTATCGAGAGTGCTCATGCTGTTGCGGCACTTGCCAAAATGAAACATTTGTTCAAACCCGATGATGTGGTGGTGCTGACCGTCAGCGGACGCGGTGATAAGGATGTGGAAACCTATCTCAGTAACAAATCAATGGCTAAAGAATATGGAAACTTTTAACTATACAACCTATTGTCGGCATATTCTGGCCGACCTGCATACACCCGTTGGGGTCTATATGCGCTTGCGAGACCTCTATCCACAGTCGGCGCTGATGGAGAGCTCTGACTATCATGGTAATGACAATGCGCGTTCGTTTATTGGTGTTCATCCTTTGGCAAGTATTGCTATAGGACATGGAGTGGTGACCTGTAAATATCCCGATGGTACCAACCAACAGAAAACGCTACCACGAACCGATGATGGAGACCGTTGCAAACTGGCTATCGCCGATGCCATTGACCGTTTTATACATTCGTTTCACGTTTGTGGAGAAGGACAGGAATACTGTGGACTCTATGGCTTTACGTCGTTTAACGCTGTGCGCTATTTTGAAAATATTGCTGTGCGTGACACAACGATGGAGAAAAATGATGCCCCAGATATCTATTATGTGCTCTTCCGCGATGTTATTGTGTTCGACCATTTTAACAATACCATGACGCTTGTCACACTTGGCGAACGACCTGATGATACTTCTGAGATGGATATGTTGCTGCGCGCCATCAACAAGGCGTCGGTCAAAGCCTATGATTTTCATCCTGTTGGTGATACAACATCTACGTTGACCGATGAGGAACATAAGGCTAACATCCGTCGATGTGTGGAACATTGTATGCGTGGAGATGTGTTTCAGATAGTGGTCAGTCGCCGTTTTGTACAGCGCTATGAGGGTGATGACTTCAAACTGTATCGCGCTTTGCGTAGCATCAATCCTTCGCCCTATTTGTTCTACTTTGATTTCGGTGGGTTTCGTATCTTCGGTTCCTCACCCGAAACCCATAACCGCATCGTGAGCAATAAGGCTTATATCGATCCTATTGCTGGCACAACCCGTCGTACAGGCAATACAGAACAGGATCGGAAGAATGCCGAGTTTCTACGTAACGACCCAAAGGAGAATGCCGAACATGTCATGTTGGTTGATCTGGCACGTAATGATCTGAGCCGCAACTGTCATGATGTCAAAGTTGATTTCTATAAGGATATGCAGTTCTACAGTCATGTCATTCATCTTGTCAGCCGTGTTAGCGGTACGCTTGACGAGGGAGCTAATACCATCCGTACCTTTATCGATACTTTTCCTGCGGGTACATTGAGTGGTGCGCCTAAGGTACGTGCCATGCAGATTATAAGCGAACTGGAGCCCCATAATCGTGGAGCCTATGGCGGATGTATAGGTAGTATATCGCTCAATGGCGACTTAAACCAAGCTATTGTCATCCGAACCTTTATCAGTCGCAATGGCGAACTGTGGTTCCAGGCTGGAAGTGGTGTGGTTGCCAAGAGTAATGACAACTATGAGTTAGAAGAATGTAATAATAAACTGGGTGCCCTTGTCAAGGCCATCCGAATGGCAGAAGAATTATGAATATAGTGATTATTGACAACTACGACTCGTTTACCTACAATCTGTCTCATCTGTTGAAGGAGTTGGGAGCAACAGTCAGCGTAGTACGTAACGACCAGTTTCAATTGGAACAACTGGAACAATACGATAAGATTATCCTCAGTCCCGGACCGGGTGTTCCCTCTGAGGCAGGTTTGTTGCTGGCAGTTATTCGTCATTATGCTGGTCGCAAACCTATACTTGGTGTGTGTCTGGGTCATCAGGCTATTGGCGAAGTGTTTGGTGGTAAGTTGGCCAATCTTTCGGAAGTGTATCATGGAATCGCCACTCCTTGCAGTATTGTGGCAGATGATCCGATATTCCGCGGATTGCCTCGTCGCATAGAAGTTGGACGTTATCATTCATGGGTGGTTGATCGTGAGAATTTTCCTGATTGCTTAGAAATAACTGCCGAGAGCGATGACGGTCAGATTATGGCACTTCGCCATAGGCAGTATGACATTCGCGGCATTCAGTTTCATCCAGAGAGTGTGCTGACTCCCGATGGACATGCTATGCTTGCCAATTGGTTAGAACTAGGTAAATAATCGGAATTCCAGTTGACTATATGCTGAAGAAAGAGCCAGTCTGAACAACATCAGACTGGCTCTTAAGTTAGATCGACCATTGTATCGAGCAACTGTTGGGATAGCTTGATTGCTAATTACGATGCTCTATTTGAATTGGATACCGTGGTCTATTGATTGTTGTGTATTATACCATTTCAACAACTACAGCGTGCTTACCTGCTGTGCAGGGGATGACGTTTCCTTCGATGGGTTGACCATCAACGGTAATCTGTTTCACACCCTTCTCGCTTCCGCGTGGGTTTTTGACTACGATGTCAAATTCGGCTCCGCGCAGAATACGTTTGATGCTATATTCCTTCATGTCTGATGGGAGACAAGGATCGATTTCAATACCATCGTATGTAGGCTTGATACCCAATAGGAACTGACTGACTGTGTACCACATCCATGCGGCAGTACCGGTCAACCATGAGTTCTTTCCTTCACCGGGTTTAGCAGCATCTTTACCTGCCACCATCTGACAGTTGACGTATGGTTCAACCTTGTGGAGGTCTTGGTCTTTGATGTACATAGGACAAATCTTGCGGAAGAGTTCCCATGCATCGTTACCGCGTCCTGCAACAGTTTCTCCGATGATAACCCATGGGTTGTTGTGACAGAAGATACCTGCATTCTCTTTATATCCTGCGGGGTATGAAGAAATCTCACCCATTTCCACATGATAGGTGGTGTATGCGGGATTGTTGAGCACCATACCGTGTTCGCAGTCGAGATATTTCTTGCAGGAGTCGATTGCTTTGTCGCACATGCCTTCTTCAAGTCCGATGCCTGCCATGGTGCAGAATCCTTGTGACTCGATAAATATCTTTCCTTCCTCGTTTTCGTGAGAACCAATCTTGTTGCCATAGAAGTCGTATGCACGCAGATACCATTCGCCATCCCATCCGTGTTCCTTTACGGCCTTCACCATATTATTAATATGTCCGAGTGCACGATCTGCTTCTTCTGGCTTGCCAATCTGTTTGCAGAGTTCTACATACTGTCTGCCGCAGAGTACAAAGAGGCCGGCAATCATGAGGGATTCTGCCTTTGAACCTTCTGTCTTGTTTTCGGTAGTTTGGAAACTCTCGTTGGGATCCCATGAGAAACAGTTCAGGTTGAGACAGTCGTTCCAATCGGCACGTCCGATGAGTGGTAGAGCGTGAGGACCGAGGTTGTTGACTACGTGGTTGAATGATATTTTCAGGTGCTCAAATAGTGTGACTTCTGTTCCAGGCTCGTTGTCCCAAGGTACCATTTCGTCGAGAATTGAGAAATCGCCCGTCTCTTTGATATAAGCAACTGTACCGAAGATGAGCCACATGGGGTCGTCGTTGAAACCGCCACCGATGTCGTTGTTGCCGCGCTTGGTGAGTGGTTGGTATTGGTGGTAGCATCCTCCGTCGGGGAATTGTGTTGATGCAATATCGATAATGCGCTGGCGTGCACGACTTGGTACTTGATGAACAAAGCCAACAAGATCTTGGTTGGAATCGCGGAATCCCATTCCACGTCCTACGCCGCTTTCGAAGAATGACGCAGAACGTGAGAAGTTGAAGGTAATCATACATTGGTACTGGTTCCAGATGTTGACCATTCTGTTCAAGTTCTCGTCGTCGCTCTTCACTACATACTTATCGAGTAGTTCGTCCCACATGGTGCGCAATTCAGCAAAAGCAGTCTCTACAGCCTCTACGGTAGCGAAGCGCTCGATGGTAGCCTTGGCTTTGGTTTTGTTGACGAGTGTCACGTCGCTATCCTGTGAAGAAATGAGTTCACCTTTTTTCTTGCGCTCGATATCTTCCTTGCAGAACTTTTCGTCTTGTTCGTTTTCTACATAGCCGAGGATGAAGATATAGTCTTTGGTCTCACCCGGTTTCAGTTCAACCTCGATATAGTGTGAGGCAATAGGGCTCCATCCGTGTGCCAGGCTGTTGCTTGGCTTGCCAGCCATGACACATTGTGGGTTTGAAAATTCGTTGTATAGTCCGATGAACGACTCACGGTCTGTATCATATCCGTCGATTTTAGAATTAGCCACAGCATAGTATGCATAGTGGTTACGGCGCTCTTTGTATTCTGTTTTATGGTAGATAACGCTACCGTCAATCTCCACTTCACCTGTTGACCAGTTGCGTTGGAAATTCTCCATGTCGGTAGCCGCATTCCACAGACACCATTCAGCAAACGAGAAGAGCTTGATACGCTTAGTTTCGTTGGTGGTATTCTTCAAGGTTACGCGCTGTACTTCAGCCCATGTCTTTAATGGAACGAAGAATAGTACGCTGGCTTCTATACCGTTCTTTGCACCAGTAATGCGTGTGTAGTTCATACCGTGCCGGCACTCGTAGAAGTCGAGTGGTGTTTTGCAAGGCTTCCATCCTGGGTTCCACACGGTATCGCCATCCTTGATGTAGAAGTAGCGTCCTCCGTTGTCCATTGGTACGCCGTTGTAGCGGTAACGTGTGATGCGGCGGAACTTAGCGTCTTTGTAGAAACTGTATCCACCTGCTGTGTTAGAGATGAGTGAGAAGAAGTCTTCGTTGCCCAGATAGTTTATCCAAGGAAACGGGGTCTTAGGGTCTGTGATGACATACTCACGTTGTTGGTCATTGTAGTGACCATAGAGCTTGTTTTCCATCGTCAATTGATTTTGATAGTTGTTAATATTATTTATTTCGTTATTTTTCTATAAGTATTCTTGCATCTACAGCCACTATATCGTCGGCGTCAGCCAGTAGTGGGTTGATGTCCATCTCTTTTATCTCTGTGGCAAAGCGCAGTAGTGTAGATAAGCGCACGATGATTTCTGCATACTTCTGCTCGTTGATGCCTTGTTGTCCACGTGTGCCTTTGATGATTTTATAGCCACGTAGCGAGCGTATCATCGAGTATGCTTCGCCGTATGATAGCGGTGCAAGTCCGCTTTGTACATCTTTCAATACTTCTACAAAGATACCGCCCAATCCGCAGAGCACTACGTGTCCGAATCGTTCTTCATACTTAGCGCCGATGAAGAGTTCGGTACCTTTCAGCATCTTCTGTACCATGACGCCTTGCGCATCTTTGATATTCATCATGCGGTCAAACTCCAATGCCAGATGTTCAGGAGTGCGGATGTTGAGTGTCACACCGCCCACATCACTCTTGTGTACGGGTCCTACTACTTTCGCCACTACTGGATATCCTGTGCGGTTGGCAAAATCGATTAGAGTTTGTTTGTCGTCGCTTACCATTTCGGGTACCATCGGTATTCCGGCACATTCCAGTAGTTGGTGGACGATGTCGGGTGACACATATCCGTTGTCGGTAATGCCGCTAATGATTTCGCGTATCTTAGGCACATCCACGCCGAAGAGTTCTATTTCAGGTGGTGCTGGCTGTGGTGTACGCATCACTTGTGAGAGGGCAGTAGCCAAAGTCACCTCGTCGCTGAAGTTTACATGACCTTTTGCCAAGAACTCAGCCACTTCTGGTCCGGCGGTATGCAGACTGGGTAGGATGGGGAAGATAGGCTTCTTACACTCGCCAATCTTTTTGTGCAGTACCTCGTAGGCCTCATAGAGTGTGGTCAGACCTGGTGTTCCGTATATCACAGCAATGGCATCGATATTGTCGAAACGTTGATCGCAATAGTCGAGTGTAATACCCAATTGCTCTGGGGTTCCTGTTGCCAATATGTCGATAGGATTGGCTACTGACGAACCTGCAAACAACTGGCTCTTGAGTTCCTCTGCTACAGGACCTTCCAACTTGGGAACTTCCAGTCCGCCTTTAGATAATGCATCGGTCAGCATTACACCTGGTCCTCCTGCGTGGGTGACGATGGCGAAGCGTTTGCCCGCCAATGGTGGCAAGGTGAAGATACATCCCACGGTGGTCAGTTCCTCACGTGAATGGCAGCGCACGATGCCTGCTTTACGGAAGAGTGCCTCTACTGCCGAGTCGCTACTTGCAATGGCACCTGTATGGCTTGATGCAGCTCTGCTTCCGCTTTCACTACTTCCAGCTTTGACAGCGGCAATGCGACATCCTTTGCGAATAAGTGATGAGGCATGGAAGAGCAGTTTGTCGGGGTTGGATATGTTTTCGATATAGAGCAGTTTGACTTTCGAGTCGGTGTTAGGGTCGAAGTGTTCGTCCATGTATTGAAGCACGTCTTCTATACCGATTTGTTTAC
Source organism: Prevotella sp. P3-92 (assembly GCF_002251205.1). Classification (NCBI taxonomy): domain Bacteria; kingdom Pseudomonadati; phylum Bacteroidota; class Bacteroidia; order Bacteroidales; family Prevotellaceae; genus Prevotella; species Prevotella sp. P3-92. The sequence goes on from NZ_NPJE01000058.1 coordinate 179,662, forward strand.
CGTTGCCAATCGACCATACCGAGTTAAATTGTAGGCCTTTGATAACGGCACTCTCTAAGATGAATACGGCAGTAGCTCCCGAACCGCTGACGAAATCAACACCTTGTGGATTAAGCGATGGGATAGGTTTTGTAAACACACTATGATGATTTCTGTTGAGCAGTCCGATGCAGTTGGGGCCGATGAGTGCTGCCCCATATCGCTCACAGGTGTCGAGTATGCGTTGCTCTCTTGCAGCTCCAGCTTTTGTCTCTTCACCAAAGCCAGCCGATATGATGATAAAGGCTTTTGTGCCTTTTTCGCTGGCAAGCAGTTCCACACTTTCTGGGCATAGTTTTGCTGGAATCACCAGTATGGCGAGTTCTGTAGGTGGCAGTTCTTTAGCATCGTGAAACACTTTGATGCCTTGTACTTCGTCTTCCTTTGGGTTGACAATACGTAGTGTGCCCTGATAGTTGCCTTGCAGGATATTACGCACGATGGCGCCTCCTGGCTTGTGGACATTGTTTGAACCACCGATGACAACAATTGACTGTGGATGGAGCAGTTCTGGAGTAATCATAGTAGTAATATAGATTTAATTGCCTACAAAGTTACGATATAGTCGGCTAAATGCAAAGAAAAAATTGATTTTTCTTCGTGTTTTTTCTTCTTTTGATAGTACCTTTGCATGTATGAAACTTTCAAAGACAGACCAAAATATACTTCAGATAGCTCTGCCGGCTATTGTTACCAATATTACCGTCCCGCTTCTTGGCTTGGTAGATACTGCCATCGTGGGCCATATGGGGAGTGCGTCGTTTATTGGCACTATTGCGGTGGGTAGTATGATTTTTAATCTGGTTTATTGGGTGTTCGGATTTTTGCGCATGGGAATGTCTGGAATGACCGCCCAGGCTCGTGGCCGTCGTCAGGTGGAGGATATTGTCAGGTTGTTGGGCCGCTCGGTAGCAGTTTCGTTGTCTATTGCTTCGTTGTTATTGGTTTTTCAATGGCCGTTGCGTGAACTGATGTTGATGTTGATCCACCCCGGAGAAGGCGTCCGTCAACTGGCAGAAATTTATTTCAATATTGCGGTATGGGGAGCTCCTGCCGTGCTTTCGCTCTACGGATTGACGGGGTGGTTTATCGGCATGCAGAATACTCGCATTCCCATGCTGGTTTCTGTGGCTCAGAATGTTGTAAATATCTGTGCGTCATTATTCTTCGTCTATGCGCTCGACATGCAAATAGAAGGAGTGGCGTTGGGAACGGTCGTGGCACAATATGCAGGACTTATAGTGGCTGTATTGTCGTTGGCTCCGTCATTCTTTTTATATCGTGGTCGTAGGTCTTGGCGCCGACTGGGTCGTGGCTTTCGATGGCAATCGTTGCGGTCGGAATGGGGACGCTATTTCCGTGTAAATCGTGATATTTTCCTTCGTACGTTGTTCTTGGTAGGTGTCAATTTGTTCTTTACTTCGGCTGGCGCACGTCAGGGCGAAGTGGTACTTGCGGTCAATGCACTTTTGATGCAACTATTCTTACTGTTGTCATATTTTTTAGATGGATTTGCCTATGCAGGTGAAGCGCTTGGCGGCCGTTATTGGGGAGCTTCAGATGCGAATGCTTTCCATGATGTGGTGCGACGACTTTTCCGTTGGGGTGGGTCATTGGCTTTGCTCTTTTCGATTGTATATATTGTGGGTGGCGAACCGTTTTTGCATCTTCTTACGGATAATGTTTCTGTGGTGAAAGCATCCCGTTCGTATGTGGGTTGGGCTTATCTTCTACCCTTGGCAGGAGTGGCAGCTTTTGTTTGGGATGGTATTTTTATCGGAATTACCGCTACTCGAGCCATGTTGATTTCATCGGTTGTCGCAGCTATGGTGTTCTTTTTTACGGCATTATTGCTCATGCCACTATGGGGAAATCATGGCCTTTGGTGTGCGATGACCCTTTATTTGTTGACTCGTGGTTTGGTGCAGACCCTGTTGTTTTGTAACATAAGGCTAAAGTGAAGCCTCCTTTATGAGCCATTTGCTCTATGGCTCAAATAGTGTATCTATTTTCTGATTATTAATGTGCTCTGTCTTCGGGATGCCTTCGGGATGTGTTCGGGATGCGCTTGGCCTACAAAAGTATGCCGTAAATCTTAAGTAAGTCCCAAGTAAGTCCCATTTTCATGCGGAAAATAATTGGAGTTTGAAGGGAGGGTAAAGGACGGCAAAACTGATCAACGTCCGTATAGAAGTGAAACGAATTGAAACAAAAGAAATCGTCCTCATGTTGCTCGTATATTTGATAATAAAGGCAAAAAACTCGCCATTCGTGTTAAAACACTTTGTGTTTTGACTTTTTCTTTGTACTTTTGTGCTACTAATAACGCATGTGCGATGAAGAAATTAGCCTTTTTACTCCTCATAATGGTATTTTCTGTACTGACAAACGTGTCGGCGCAGACCTATCAGATGTTGTGGAAACAGGTGGAAGAAGCGCAGAAAAAAGATCTTCCGCAAACTGCCATCCGACAGCTGAAACCTATTCGTGAGAAGGCTTTGAAGGAAAAATCGTATGGCAATTTTTTGCGTTCAGCACTCCTGCAAACCAAATTGCAAACTGAAATAGCTCCCGATTCGCTCCTCTCGGAGGTGCAAAAACTGGAAAACATAGCCAGCACTACAGCCGATAAGGTGCTTCGGGCCGTTTGTAGCGTTGTACTCTGTCAAATCTACGAACAGGAAACAACCGCTTTCGGAAACGATTGGAAAGCCAAAGCCGACAGTTGTAGGCACTTGGCAATGGCAAATCCTGCACTTTTGGCGCAAACTCCAACAGCCGATTACACCCCATTTGTGCTTGATGCAAAGACAGTAGATGGCTTTGGTCACGATATGCTCAGCGTGGTGGCAGGCGAATTGGATGTGTGGACTGAGGCTCAAGCTTACTATGAACAAGCAGGTAACCGTCGTGCCGCATGTTTGGCAGCCTATTTCGCAGAACGAAGTCAGTCGGCGGACGATGTGGCTACGCTTGATTCGCTCATCAGCCGTTATGCGGAAGAGAAAGAAGTAGGATGGCTTGCGGTAGAGCGTGTCAGATGCATGATGCGCAATGAGGAGACTTCTACCATGCAGACCGTGGCTTATATCGACCAAGCCATAGAAAGATGGGGAACAGCCGACCGCTTGAAGGAGCTTCTGGTGTTTCGTCATGAACTAACAGCGCCGCAATATTCTGCCAATATTGATGAAACACTTTTCATTCCACATGTTTCACAAACCATCAGATTGCGCAATCTTCGACACCTCACATCGCTCACACTTCGGGTTTACCGCACAACTTTGCAGGGCGACAGTAAGGAGCGCATCATGGGACAAATCAACGATGAGGCCTATCGCAGAATACGCCAAGGCCTTGTAGAACAGAAGTCTGCCGCACAAACCCGTACCTTTGCGCCACGTCCTGAATACGAACTTTTCAACGATTCCGTGACGTTGGCAGGACTTCCTGCAGGCATTTATCTATTGGAATTTTCTATTCCTGAGACAAAAGAAGTGCAGCGCCATTTGTGTTGCGTCAGCAATTTGCGTACTATGATTTTTGCACAACCCGATGGAAAAATGCGTTATGTGGTGGTTAATGCCACGACCGGACAGCCCGTTGCCGGAGCTAAGTTGCGGATAGGTGACGGCAAAAAAGCCATGTTGTTGACCACCAACGCAGCAGGCGAAGCATTTCGTACAGCCACCTCCAAGGACAATTGGACTCCACTTTTTGCCTATACTGCACAGGATAAGTATTGTCCGAAACTCTATAGTGAGCGCTATCCCTATGGTGGACAATCTACAGCCGACAATATCGTAGAACTCTTCACCGACCGTGCCATCTATCGTCCAGGACAAACCGTTCATGTGGCAGCCATTGCCTATCGGGTGGAAACCGACAAGCAGGCCCATGCGCTGAATGGAAAAACCTATACCTTGAAACTTTATGATGCACGAGGCAGAAATATCGCTGAAAAGCAACTGACTACCGATGAATATGGAAAGGCATCTTCCGATTTCCTATTGCCCGAACAGATGCTCACCGGCAATTGCCGACTCAATATGGGCGGTTGCAATCAGAATATTCGTGTTGAAACCTATAAACGACCCACCTTCGATGTGGCATTTGACGAGTATAAGAAACGCTATGCTGCGGGCGACACCATTACTGTGAGTGCAAGAGCAAAAACCTATTCGGGTGTGGCTGTACAGCAGGCAAAGGTTCGTTATCAAGTGCGCCGTCAGCAGTCATGGTGGTGGCGTAGTATGGATGGCGATAATGGCGTAGTGGCAACAGGTGAAACTACAACCGATGCCGATGGACTATTGAAGGTAAATGTTCCATTAGTATTATCGAAGAAAGAGGATAAAACTCCAAGATTTTATCAGTTTGTTGTAGAAGCAGATATTACCGATTTGCAGGGAGAAACCCGCCAAGCCACTATGTCGCTTCCGTTGGGAACACGGTCCTCTGTGCTTACTACAACCTTGCCTTCGAAAATCAGAAAAGACCAAAATACCCCATGGCGCATCAATCGTTTCAATGCTGCCGGACAAGCTATCGGTGGAAAGGTGAAATACCGTATTGACCAAAACCCATGGCAGACCGTAGAAGCCAACGATACGGTTGGACAATCATGGACCGCTTATACGTCGGGCAAGCATCATCTCGAAGCCGTATGCGAAGGCGATACTTTGCAGCATGATTTTGTGTTGTTCTTACTCGACGACCACCGTCCTGCCGTCCAGACCGACGAATGGTTTTATGTGAGTCACGATCGTTTCCCAGCTGACGGTAGTCCGGTAACCCTACAAGTGGGTTCTTCTGATGCAGACGTCTATATGGCCTACGAGATCTGTGTTGCCAATAAAGTGGTGGAAAAAGGTTTCCGCCGTGAAAACGGTACATTGTGGAATCGCAAACTGACCTACAAACCGGAATATGGCGACGGTATCCAGCTCTCGTTCGTATGGGTGAAAAATGGAAAATATCATCGCCATACAACCACTTTGTATGCACCGGAACCAGACAATAAATTGACTCTGCGATGGGAAACCTTCCGCAACCGTCTGCTCCCTGGTCAGCAGGAAGAGTGGAGACTGCATGTTGCAGACAGCAAAGGACGTTCGGCAACGGCACAACTCATGGCTGTGCTATACGATAAAAGTCTTGATGCACTCGCCAAACACCAATGGTCGTTCACTCCCCGCATTTATTATCAAGTGCCGTATGGCAACTGGAGATTCTTATACAGTTCCAGCCTTTTTCTCGATTACAGTCTTCCCTGTCCCTATGTTGTAAACGATATTCGCTCAGTTGGCGTGTTCGATCATTCGGTCTATCCCTATCGCATGATGGGAATGGTGTTGCGCTCGTTCGCTACAAATGGAATAAGAATGAAGGAAATGGCCAAACAGGTGGGGAGAGTATATGAGGCTGTAGAAGAAAGTGCAGACCGCATGGAGAGTGTTGTTATGGAATCGAAAATGAAGGACTCAGGAATGACGAAAATTGACGAAAACAATACGCACAAGCCTGTTGCCCTCCGCGAGAACATGACAGAAACAGCATTCTTCTATCCAACTCTCGCTACAGATACAGCAGGTATGGTAACTATTCGTTTCACCATGCCTGAGACGCTCACCACGTGGCGCTTCATGGGAGTAGCCCATACCAAAGACATCCGTACTGGATATATTGAGAGTGAGATTGTGGCACAGAAACAACTCATGGTAGAGACCAATCTGCCACGGTTTATTCGTGAGGGCGACAATAGCCAGTGGAATGTGCGCATCGCTAATCTCAGCAATAGTGTAGAGACAGGAACGGTGCGACTTGAACTGCTTGATGCTGAAACCGAAAAAGTGGTTTATACAGAAGATACCACATTTAGTGTCGATGCTGGAAAAAACACTTCTGCGACATTCCACTATCAGGCAGACGGAAATCACCCGCTCCTCATTTGTCGCATCATCGCCAATGGACAAAACCATTCGGATGGTGAACAGCGCTATTTGGCTGTGCTTCCAGCTACCGAACGTGTCATTGTGACACAACCTATCACGCAATACGAAGCCGGAGGCATGACGCTGAATATCGACAAACTATTTGCCAAAACAGCAACACATCGCAAATTGACAATAGAATATACCAACAACCCTGTGTGGATGATGGTTCAGGCGTTAGCGGCAGCAGGACAGCCCTCAGAGAAAAGTGCTATTGGACAAGCGGCTGCCTATTATTCCAATTTCCTCGCCAAGTCACTTGTTGACCGACTGCCGCAGGTAAAGCATGTGTTTGAACTATGGCGCCGCGAAACAGAAGAAACGAACTCGCTCCAAGCGCAACTGATGAAGAATCAAGAACTCCGCGACCTGTTGCTCGATGAAACACCATGGGCGACCGAAGCAGATAATGAACGCGAACAAAAACGTCAGTTGGCAGACTTCTTCAACGACTATAATGTCAGCAACAGACTGGAGCAGAACCGACAACAATTGCAACGTCTGCAAAATGCGGATGGAGGCTTCGCGTGGTATGAAGGTATGCGCTCCAACGACTATATTACGATGGAGGTGGCACAGATGCTCGCACGTCTGTCGTTCCTGACCGGCGAAGATAGTAGAACTAATGTCTTACTGCGTAAAGCCATGGACTATATGGACAAGAGAATGCTTGAAACCGTGACAGAACTCAAACGCAGAGAGGCAAAACGTGAGCGCATTACGTTCCCTGGAGATAATGCTTTCCGTTGGCTCTATGTCAACGCTATAAGCAAGCGCCAACTTTCAACATCGGTTCGCAAGGCAAGCGACTACCTTATAACATTATTGCGCAAAGAATCGAAGCGCATAAGCATCTATGGAAAGGCAACGCAGGCCATAATCCTTCATCAGCAAGGTTTGCATACGGAGGCAGCCAACGATGTGGAGAGCATCAAGGAATATTCAGTCTATAACAAAGAGGTGGGGCGCTATTTCGATACACCACGGGCATTCAATTCGTGGTATAGTTATAAGATTCCTACGGAGGTTGCGGCTATCGAGGCCTTGCACATGGTGTCTCCCGATGACGAAACAACCATCGAAGAGATGCGACGTTGGCTACTTCAGCAGAAACGTACCCAACAGTGGGATACTCCTATCAATACGGTTAACGCCATCTATGCGTTCTTGCAAGGGAATGAACAGGTGTTGGCAACACCACAGCCGGTACAGATGGAGATTGACGGAAAACCATTGGAACTGCCTAAGGCTACTTTGGGATTGGGCTATGTGAAAACAACTATTCAACCATCGGAAGGTAAGACTCTCACCATCCGTAAGCCAGACAATAACGCTTCGTGGGGAGCGGTCTATGCACAGTCCTTACAGCCCATTAAGCAAATTACCGCAACTAATGGGGCGTTGACCATAGAGCGTCAATTGGTGGGCGGACCAAGCATGTTGCACGTGGGCGACCGTATCAAGGTGCGTATTACCATTGAAACAAAGCGCAACCTCGACTTCGTTGAGGTGGTGGATAAGCGGGCGGCATGTCTCGAACCTGTCGGTCAATTGTCAGGATACCTTCGCGGAGCTTATTGCGCACCTAAGGATGGAGCCACATATTATTTCTTTGAAAAACTGCCAAAAGGCAAACATGTGATAGAAACAGAATACTATGTTGATAGAGCGGGATGCTATGAAACGGGAACTTGTACGGCACAATGTGCCTATGCCCCCGAATACCAAGCAACTGGCGCTTCGATGACACTCAATATTGAATAATAAAAAACAAAATAATGATTTTAAACAACAAAAGAAAGACAACAAATGGATGGCGATGGCTTGCAGCCTGTTGCCTGATGACAATGCTGCCCATCGGGGCTATGGCACAGAAACTGATTGCCCAGAAAACTACAATAGATGTGGGTAAGACAGGATTCCAACAACCCGTTACTGCTGTCTTCGAGTTCAGAAACAAAAGCATAAGACGACTGAAAATCGAAAAGGTAGATCCAGATTGTAACTGTACAGTAGTAGAATATCCTAAGACCGTGGTTGGTATGGGAGAACGCTTCCAGATACGGATGACATACGATGCACGGATGCTTGGACATTTCGACAAGCAGGCGGCTATTATCAGCAATGGTACTAAGAAACCTGTATATATACGTATGAAAGGTGTCGTGCTGGCAGACTATCAAGATGTGTCGTGCAATTTCCCTATAGAGATTGGAGAATTGAGAACCGACAAAAATGAACTGGAGTTTGATAATGTCAACAAAGGAGAACATCCTATACAGCAGATACAAGTATATAATAACAGCGACAAACCATGCCGTCCTAATCTTATGCACCTGCCATCGTATCTCTCTGCAACTGTCGTCCCTGAGAAAATCAACCCAGGACGTACCGCAACCATATCGGTCACGTTACAGTCGGAAAAGGTCGGAGGATTCGGATTGACGCAATCAAGCATCTATCTCGCAACTAATCCGGGCGATAAAGCTACGGCAGACAATCTCGTTGGAGTATCTACAGTATTGCTGCCAGCATTCGAGGGAATGACATCTGAACTTAGAAAGTTTGCACCAAACATGCAATTGTCGAAAGAGAAGGTGGACGTGGTAATGGCAGGAAAATCAAAAAAGAGTGATGTCGTCAACATAACAAATACAGGACGAAGCGAATTGAAAATCTCGTCTATACAACTTTTTACCGTAGGATTGCGTGTGTCGCTCAATAAGCGAATTCTTAAACCGGGAGAAACCGCACGCTTGAAGATAACTGTATTGCGCGACCAAATCAAAAAGGCACGTACACAACCACGTATTCTGATGATTACCAACGATCCAGACCACTCGAAAGTCGTGATACCGGTTAGCGCAACTTGATAGTCAGCCTAACGGAAAAGCATGTGAGGCATTACAATGTAAAAGAAACTATTATTGACTAAAATATTCGTAACCCATAATTATCGATATATGGAACATCCCGAAAACAACGCAGAATTTGCAGGACTGCAAGTGAACGGTGGCGTAGAGCAGCCGTCTATCATCAATCCTTATCTCAAACGTAATAGATTCAAACGCCGCGAGCTGACTGCTGCCGAAATGGTGGAGGGTATCGTAAAAGGCGATGTGACTGTGCTCTCACAGGCTGTCACACTCGTAGAAAGTGTCAATCCTGATCATCAGGCTAAGGCACAGGAGGTTATCAATAAGTGTCTGCCCTATAGCGGCAATAGTATCCGTGTGGGTATAAGTGGCGTACCGGGGGCAGGAAAATCAACGTCTATCGACGAGTTTGGCATACATGTGCTGAAAGAGAAAGGTGGAAAACTCGCAGTATTGGCTATCGACCCAAGTAGCGAACGCTCTAAAGGTAGTATCCTTGGAGATAAAACGCGCATGGAGAAACTGTCTATTCATCCAGATTCTTTTATCCGTCCTAGCCCAACGGCAGGGTCTTTGGGAGGAGTGGCACGTAAAACTCGTGAGTCGATTATCCTATGTGAAGCTGCTGGATTCGACAAAATCTTTGTAGAAACGGTGGGCGTAGGACAGAGCGAAACGGCTTGTCATTCTATGGTCGATTTCTTCTTACTCATACAGTTGGCTGGTACGGGCGATGAACTTCAAGGCATCAAACGTGGTATTATGGAAATCAGCGACGGTATTGTTATCAATAAGTGTGATGGCGAAAATGTTGATAAATGTCATCTGGCTGCAACCAATTTCCGCAATGCATTACACTTCTTCCCTATGCCTGAGAGTGGTTGGCTGCCCAAGGTACTATGTTATAGTGGATTCTATGGCTTGGGTATCAAGGAAATATGGGATATGATCTATGAGTATATCGACTTTGTCAAAGACAATGGATACTTCGACTATCGCCGTAATGAGCAGGCTAAATACTGGATGTATGAAAGTATCAACGAGCATCTGCGACTCAATTTCTATAATGATGCACTCATACAGAAACGAATGCAAGAGGCAGAAAAGGAAGTCTTGGCTGGACAGCAGACATCGTTTGTGGCTGCACAAAATCTGCTCGATTTGTATTTCGAACAACTCAAAAATGGTAAATGAAGAACGAACAACCGAAAATGAACAATTCGTGTGAAACAAAGGATTCCTCTACGTCTCCCGTAAAAAGGAATGACGGAGGAATCCAAATTGAAATAGACAAAGGGAGCGGCTTTTGTTTTGGTGTGACTACTGCCATAAAAAAAGCAGAGGAGGAACTGGCTAAAGGAACGAAGTTGTATTGTTTAGGAGACATCGTTCATAATGGAATGGAATGCGAACGATTGCGACAGATGGGACTTGTCACCATCAACCATGACGACCTTAGACAGTTGCACAACGTAAAAGTGTTACTTAGAGCACATGGCGAACCGCCAGAAACCTACGTCTTGGCACAACGAAACAATATCGAAATTATAGATGCAACCTGTCCGGTAGTATTGCAGTTGCAAAGACGCATCAAAAAACAATATGAGGCTGGCGGAGGACAAATTGTCATCTTCGGAAAAAATGGACATGCAGAGGTGCTTGGATTAGTGGGACAAACTCAAGGCGAAGCTATCGTCATTGAGAAATTCGACGATGTGAAGTGTCTTGATTTCGAACGAGATATTTATCTGTACTCACAGACTACAAAATCACTCGATGAGTTTCACCGCATTATTGACTATATTCAAGAACATATTCAGCCTAATGCAGTATTCCAGAGTTTCGATACTATTTGCAGACAGGTCGCTAACCGTATGCCTAATATCTCACAGTTTGCAACACACCATGACCTCATACTGTTTGTCTGTGGACGGAAAAGCAGTAACGGAAAAGTGCTCTATAACGAATGCCTGCATATCAATCCCAATTCGCATCTCATAGAAGGACCAGAGGAAATACAACCGGAATGGCTAGAAGGCATAGGAACCGTAGGCATTTGTGGAGCTACCAGTACACCAAAATGGCTTATGGAACAATGTCGTGATGCTATTGTTGCGTTGACAGATTAGGTACTCACGTTCTGAAAAGCTCAAATGGATTTGGTTTTTCGCTCACTTAATCGTACCTTTGCACAAATGGAACAGAAAAAGATACCACAGGTTGATCTCGATCACCAGCGAACCACAGGTTTCCTGTTGGGACTAGTACTGGTGTTGGCTCTGCTGTTTGTCTCACTTGAATGGAACAGTATGCCCAATGTGGAGACAGACGAAGATATGGATATCAGCGAACTGGTCCATGAAGACGAACTGGTGCCTATGTCCATCGAACAGCAGATGGCTGAGATGCCACCGGCCAGAGCCAAAGCAGAAGAGAGTGAACAACTGCGAGTGGTGGATGACAATGTGGAACTGGCTCATGAAGAGAAAAACGAGCAAGACGATACTGATGGCGATAAAAATGGGGAAGATGATTCTTCTGTACCACAGCAGGTGGATACAGAAGACCCAAAGGTGCTAACTCCTGTGGGTATCGACCCTAACAACAATCCCTTAATGTTTCGTATTGTGGAAGATCTGCCACAGTTTCCTGGGGGTGCCGTAGAACTGATGAAGTGGCTTACACGTAATCTGACCTATCCAAAAGTTGCACAAAGTCGCAAAACACAAGGCAAGGTGGTGGCTTTCTTCTATGTGGAGAAAGATGGAAAAATCACGGGAATAACCATCCATCAGTCGTTGTCGAAAGAATGTGACGACGAAGCACTACGAGTACTAAAACAGATGCCAAGATGGAAACCTGGCATTCAGAACGGCAAGCCATGCCGCACTAAGGTGTGCATACCTATCGTCTTTAAACTATAAAAAAATCTTGAAACAATAAAAACGAATAACAATGATACTATCATCAAACGAAATCCTTCAAGCGGTCAACGATTTCTTGGAAAAACTTCCGTATGACCGTAAACCACAGTCGCTCTATGACCCAATCCGATATGTGTTGTCGCTCGGTGGCAAACGTATTCGACCTGTGCTGATGCTGATGGCATACAACCTCTACAAGGATAAACCAGAGGACATCCTTATGCCTGCATGTGGATTGGAAACGTATCACAACTACACGTTGTTGCACGATGATCTCATGGACAATGCTGACCTCAGACGTGGTCATGAGACCGTTCACAAACGTTGGAATGCCAATACAGCAATTCTGTCGGGCGACTCAATGTTGGTCTTGGCCTATCAGCGCATGGCACAGGTGCCTGCTGAAAAACTGGCGCAGGTGCTCGACTGCTTTACAGAGACTGCATTGGAAATAGGTGAAGGACAGGAATACGACATGGCATTTGAAACCCGAAATGACGTGCGCGAAGAGGAATATATCGAAATGATTCGCTTGAAAACTTCGGTGTTGTTGGCTTGTGCTACTAAGATTGGCGCTATATTGGCTGATGCACCAAAAGAAGATGTCGAAAATCTCTATCGCTTTGGTGAACGTATGGGACTCGCTTTCCAATTGCAAGATGACCTGCTTGATGTATATGGTGACTCAAAAGTATTTGGTAAGGCTATTGGTGGCGACATTACCTCTAATAAGAAAACCTATATGCTCATCAATGCTTTCAACCGAGCAACCGACAAACAACGTGCCGAACTGACTCGATGGGTTGAGGCCACTACATTCGATCGACAAGAGAAGGTTGCTGCCGTGACCAGACTCTACGATGAGATTGGCATACGTCAACTCTGTGAGGAGAAAATCAATGATTATTTCCAACAGGCAGCTGAGAGTCTTGATAAGGTTGGAGTTGATGGCGAACGAAAACAGATGCTCCGTCAGTATATGGATCAATTGCTTCATCGTAACAAATGATGCACTATACCGATACTCATACACACCTTGATGGCGAGGAATTTCTAAACGACCTTGAGGCTGTTGTACAGCGCGCAAAGGACGCTGGGTGTCATCGAGTTCTTATTCCCGCTATCGACAGATCTTCGCTTGAGAGTGTGCCGGCTCTTTGTCTGCGCTATCCTGATTATGCCTTTCCTATGATGGGACTGCATCCGGAAGAGGTGAAGGCTGATTGGCATGATGTGTTAAGCGAAATGCACGAATCACTTCTAACCAATCCATCCTATATTGCTATTGGAGAGGTGGGGCTCGATTATTATTGGAGTCGTGAATTTGAAACAGAACAACTTGAAGTGTTCGAAGAGCAGGTTAGATGGTCTGTAGAGATGCAGTTGCCTTTGGTGATACATTGTCGTAAGGCACAAAACGAAATGGTGGCTATTCTCCGTCGATATGCCGACAAACTTCCTGGTGGCATATTCCATTGCTTCACAGGAAATGAGCAAGAGGCTCGTCAGTTGTTGGATTTTCCTGGTTTTGTATTGGGAATCGGCGGTGTATCAACATTCAAGAAAAGCCATCTGCCAGAGGTTCTTCCTGCTTGTGTTCCACTTGACCGTATCGTTCTTGAAACCGACTCTCCCTATATGGCTCCTGTTCCTCTTCGCGGTCAGCGCAATGAACCGGCATTCATTCAGCATATTATTAGAAGATTGGCAGAGGCGTATGGCGTTAGTGAAGAGCAGATATGTGAAGTCACTGAATCGACAGTCTTGCGCATCTTCCCTCGTCTTGCCGTCTGTCAGTAGAAAAACAATCTATTTGTTGGTAAATAATGTGGTTGTTTCGCATGGCGAAGTTGATGTTTGCGGGATATAAATATTCTGTCTTTTTCTTGCCAATGCAAAATAAAAGTAGTAATTTTGCATCCGCTAACGCAAAGGAGAGGTGCTCGAGTGGCTGAAGAGGCACGCCTGGAAAGCGTGTAACCGGCAAAACCGGTTCGGGGGTTCGAATCCCCCTCTCTCCGCTTTTCTATCTTAAAGGGAATCAATCAGGTTCCCTTTTTGTGTGCTTGTTAGAAAACCTTTTAATAGAGTGCTGATATGGAAATATGTTTACTTGTATAAAACATCATGCCGTTACAGTATTACAGTATTACAGTTTTTGAAAAGCAAAAACGATGGGTTCGTAGCGTTTTTACCAGTTAAAAACCACAAAAAACTATCTAATGAGCCTCAAAAAACGTTTTTGAAAACTGTAAAACTGTAAAACTGTAACGATGTAAAATATCTAATTCTGATATTGTTTCTTTACATACGGATATCGTTTTGTATTGTTAAAAGCCCAAAGGAAATCTTCCTTCCCTGTGCGTGCTATTTCCTAAGTAAGTCCTAAGTAAGTCCGCTGAAACTCCTAAGTAAGTCCCAATGAACTTACGGGCAATATGGGAAATAGATGGGAGATGTTACGGTCAGAAAGGGGAAATACCGCCTACACAGTAATTCTTATGCTTGGCGTGGAATGGTTGTTCGCTATTTCCTTCTTGTTGCGGCATATCCTGCAATTACGACATAACAGAGTAGGGGAATGATGAATGATGTAGCCATGCAGCCGGTTGTGTCGGCAATATATCCCATCAGTATTGGGGCAACGGCACCACCCACAATGGTCATAATGAGCAGCGATGAGGCTATCTTGGTATGGGTTCCTGCATCTCTTAATGCCAAGGAAAAAATGGTAGGGAACATGATGCTCTCACCAAAATATAAAGCGAAGAAGGCTGCAAGCGATACCAAACCGTTACAAGTGACAATGACAAGAGTGGAGAATATGGTGAGCATGGCACATACCATTAATATATATTTGGGTTTGATATAGTTCATCAACACTCCTCCTATCAGGCGTCCTGCAAAAAACAATCCCATGCCGCCAAAACCAAGATACATACTGGCTTCTTGTTTTTCGATGTGGATACACTCTACGGCGTAATTGATGAAAAAACTGTTTACGCCAGTTTGAGCGGCTACATAGAGAAACAAAGTGAGCATGCCGAAAGTAAAGGCGACAACGTTGATCGGTATGTCTTTTCTCGTTTCTTGCGTTTCCGCTTCATGGGTTTTGCGAGGGTCAGGTAGTTTGACACGAGAGAATATAAATGCCACGACAAGTACAAGTATGCCAACGATAGCATAGGGAACGGCGATGCTTACTCCAGTGAACAACAGCTGACCGCCCACCAACGGTCCCACAATCCATCCTATGCCGTTGAGCGATTGTGATAGGTTGATGCGACTCTCTGCCTTGTCGGGATGTCCGAGAACGGTAGTATATGGGTTTGCACTTGTTTCAAGACATGTCAGTCCACAACCAATGACGAATAGTGACAACACATAATAGTAGAAGCTATTAACCAGTAATCCAGGTATGAACATCAGTGCACCGATGCCGAATAACATGAGTCCAGTCGTTACCCCTTTGCGGTATCCCCATTTCTGAATAATCCATCCTGCGGGTAGTGCCATGAGGAAATAGGCTCCATAGACAGCAGCCTGTGTCAGTGCCGACATGGCTTTGCTGATATGGAATGATTCCTGGAAGTGGGGGTTTAACACTTCCAATATACCATGTGCAAAGCCCCACATAAAAAACAGGGAGCTGATGAGCAAGAAGGGGATAAGGTAATTATGCCCTTCGTATTTGAAGATTGATGGCTTCATGGTGAGCATTTGTAAATTTTTTACTGTCCTTTACTACCAAGGCGAGATATCCTCCTCCACCTGCACCAGGCATTTTCCAAGCCAGTACATCGTCCATGGCACTGTATTGGTCTATTGTGGGTTGTACGCTTGCTTCGTGGAGCTTCTCGCCGTTGATGGAGGGGGTGACCATGCCAGGGAACATGGCAATTTGTGCTTCAAACGATGCTTTGTAAGCTGCGGCAAAATCGTCAATATTGTGTGCGAGGATGGCAGTCCAGCAGGCATCAGCAGCATCAGCCAAAGCTTTCACCTTGTCGGGGGTGATGTCTTTATCCTCTACCACGCTACATCCTGGTCGTCTGGGAGCCATCGGTATCATTACGAGATGGTCTTCAAGGAATCGGAGCGTCATTTCGTCCTGTGTTGTCTCTATCTTTTCCGGCCAGAAATTGTGGTCGTAATAGTGTCGGCAGAGTCCTGGAATACAGATGCCGATTGAGTCTTGTGCGCCTGATATGATTCCATCGTGGCGTTCAGGATTGTTTTCAAAACAGAATACCAGTCGCGCCAAAATTTCCGGATCCATCTTAGGGAGCTTCACAGGCCATATCTTCTGTATCATTTTTCGTGTTGATGTTGATAGTCCGCAACGGTCTCTTACTTCAAATGTTGGTTCGAGTGAGATGGTGATGGCCCATCCGGGATGGTGCATGCTCACGTATGGTTGGTCTATCCATGTGCCTGCCAAGTCCAGTCGGGTGGGGATAGATTCACCGTTTGTGCTTCCAGCCTGTGTCGTATCTGTTTCTTGTTGCCCTTTGGCAAGTTCAGCCTTTAGTGATGATGACGAACGTGCTTGGAGTCCTTCGTGTGGTGTGCGTTGCAATTCCACATATTCTATACCTCTTTCTTTGCAGAGTTTACGTTTCTCGTCAGAACCACCTTCTGCATTGACCACAAAGACGTCGGGCTTCACCAAGTCGAGTGTGGGCAGAAAGTCAATCACTCCGCTTCCTTGGTTGATATAGGCTTCTTTTACCGCCTTGATGTTTTTCACCATGAAGAGGCGTTCTTCTTGCGGAAACATAGGTTTGCGGTGTTTATATTCCAAATAGGTGGCATCGGATCCGATGCCCACGTATAGGTCGCCATATTGTGCTGCTTGCTGAAAGAACTCCACATGTCCGGAATGTAGTAGGTCGTAACAGCCGCTTACAAATACTTTTTTCTTCATGTTTTTTTGTTGTAATAGGTGGACACAACGTTACAAGTGCATCCTGTTTATGAGTTTTGGGTTGTATTTCTATAGTGGTAATGGCGTCAGCGTGTCTCTGATTCAATATATAGATTTGTATTTATATTGAACGGACTATCGAAGTTGGCCAACATCTGGTGTTTGGTGTCTTTTTCCGACAGTAGGGCTTGGTCGGTGGGTATTTTCCAGTTGATGCCCAGCGATTGGTCCATGATAGAGATGCCGCCGTCAGCCTCTGGATGGTAGAATTCGTCGCACTTATACTGGAAAACTGCCGTTTCCGATAGTACGGCGAAACCATGTGCAAATCCTTTGGAGATGAAAAGCTGTCGGTGGTTGTCTTCTGTCAGTTCTACGGCAACGTGTTGACCAAATGTAGGTGATCCTTTACGTATATCTACTGCAACGTCGAGTACAGCTCCCTTGACACACCGCACGAGTTTACTTTGTGTAAATGGTGGTCGTTGGAAATGCAGTCCGCGCATGACTCCATAGCTTGACATCGACTCGTTGTCTTGTACGAAGCGTATAGTGTGGCCCAGTATTGGTTTGACCTTCTCGTCGAATTCGCGCTGTGAGAAGGATTCGAAGAAATAGCCGCGTGCATCGTTGAACACTTTTGGTTCAAGAATCAGTACGCCTTCGATATTTGTTTTTATTACATTCATAATGACCCTGTTCTATAGGGGTTGATAGGAAATAGCGATGTATTCGCTAACGATATGATATTATTGTATCATGCAAAGTTAGCGTATAATTGTGACATTGCAAAATTTATTGTTGCATTTGTTAAAAAAACGTTTTATACCTTATAGAAGTGCTTCGGCTTTTTTCACGCTACCGGCTTTTAATATGAGTTTTTTAACTTCATCATAGTCTTTGTATTTGGGATTGCGCTCCATGAAAATTCTCACAGCACGGTCGATGAGCTTTGCGTTGATGAGTTTTGCATTCACCATTTTGTTGCCTTCAACACGTCCGAGACGTATCTGTACTGTGGTGCTTATCATGTCGAATATCAGTTTCTGTGAGCTGCCGGCTTTCATTCGGGTACTTCCCGAGACGAACTCGGGTCCTGTTATAACCTCCACTTTATAGTCGGCTTGGCTGGCTATGGGTGAGTTGGGGTTGTTGACGATGCATCCTGTTGTGATGCCGTTAGCACGACAGTGTTGCAATGCTGCAAGTACGAACGGAGTGGTTCCGCTGGCTGAGATGCCTACAACGATGTCGGCAGTGGAAATGTTTTTGTCGATCAGTTGTTGCCAACTGTTTTTTGTGTCATCTTCACGCGACTCACGTGTTTGTGTCAGACACTCCGTTCCGCCAGGGAATATAGCTTGTATTTGTGTGCCGTCAGTGCCGTATGTGTTTTGCACTTCTATGGTGTCGAGTGTTGCAAGTCGTCCGCCAGTTCCACATCCCACATAGAATAGCCTTCCGCCACACTTCAGTTTTTGTTCTATCGCAGCGATGAGTTTGTTGATTGCCGGTAGTGCATTGCCTATGGCAACGGGAACTTTCATGTTCTCGCAGTTTATATCAGCTGTGATTTGTGCTATGGTCATTTGTTCGAGATGGTCATAGTGTGATGGTTGCTCTGTAATTCGTTTGTCCATTGTGTGATGCTTTTTTGGATGTTAGGTGCAAAAATACAATAAATTATTGAACCATGTTCATATTAGGATGTTTTTTTTGATCGTTTTCGTTAAGCCAGATGAGCAGAGTTAACTTTCCGTTTAAGTGAGCGAAAAATCAAGCTCGCTTGAAGTTTTCCGAACGTGAGGAAAGTCAACGAAGTTAAGTACACTTAAACTCTGCCATGGCGAGAAAAGTATTATAAGGTTCCTTGCAGAAAAACAAAAGAGGGATACATCACTTTTGATGCACCCTCTTAGTAATATATCGGGAGATTTTATGTTTCAAATTTGCAGTTTGTTTCAGATTACATCATTAACTGAGCCCTTTTTCAAAGTGGGCTCAGTTAATGATGTAATACTATTTCAGCACACCAAGTTCCTTGCCCACCTTGATAAATGCAGCGATAGCCTTGTCAAGTTGTTCACGTGTATGACCGGCAGAGAGCTGAACGCGGATGCGAGCCTCACCTTTCGGAACTACGGGGTAATAGAATCCCGTAACATAGATGCCTTCCTCAAGCAGGCGGTTTGCATAGCGCTGAGACAGCGGAGCATCGTAGAGCATTACAGCACAGATAGCGCTCTGAGTAGGTTTGATGTCAAAGCCGGCAGCGAGCATCTTGTCGCGGAAGTAGTTTACATTCTCTACGAGGCGATCGTGAATGGTGTTATCCTCCTTCAGCATCTTGAACACCTCAAGGCTTGCACCGATGATTGATGGAGCCAACGAATTGGAGAAGAGATACGGACGACTGCTCTGGCGCAGCATGTCGATAATCTCCTTACGACCAGTAGTGAATCCACCGAGAGCACCACCGAAGGCTTTGCCCAAAGTGCCGGTATAGATATCTACACGACCGTATGTCTTGCAAAGTTCACTCACACCATGACCCGTTGCACCCACAACACCTGCAGAGTGAGACTCGTCAACCATGACAAGAGCATCATATTTCTCTGCCAAGTCACAGATTTTATCAATAGGTGCCACATTGCCGTCCATAGAGAACACACCATCGGTGCAAATGATACGGAAGCGCTGAGCCTGGGCATCCTGCAAGCACTTCTCCAATTCCTCCATGTTTGCATTAGCATAGCGGTAGCGCTTTGCCTTACACAAACGCACACCGTCGATGATAGAAGCGTGGTTGAGTGCATCAGAGATGATAGCATCCTCCTCAGAGAGGAACGAGCCAAACAAGCCACCATTGGCATCGAAGCATGCTGCATATAAGATAGTATCTTCTGTTTGGAAATACTCTGAGATGGCTGCCTCAAGTTCCTTATGGATATCCTGTGTACCACAAATGAATCTTACCGACGACATACCGAAACCACGGCGATCCATCATTTTCTTTGCACCCTCAATGAGGCGTGGGTTATTAGCCAAACCAAGATAGTTGTTTGCACAGAAGTTGAGCACTTCCTTGCCCTTTACCTGAATAGCTGCCTGCTGTGGGCTTTCAATGATACGCTCCTCTTTATAGAGGCCTGCTTGCTTCAGATTCTCCAAAGCGCTTGCGAGATGTTCTTTTACTTTTCCGTACATAATAGGATTATTTAAAAGTTTTAGTTATTGAAATGCAAAATAACTCATTTTTTTTCAAACAAAAAAAGGTTTTTGTGTTTTTTTTCAATAGAACAAAAAAATGAGCGGTTTTGTATTGCTATTTGGAAAAAAATGCTTTCCTTTGTACCTATAAACGCTAAAATACATAATACTATGAACATTATCTTGGTTATAGGCTCAACAGGCCAGATTGGCTCAGAGCTTACAAGGAAGTTAAGAAGCATTTACGGAAACGCAAATGTTGTAGCTGGTTACATAAAAGGCGCTGAGCCTAAAGGGGAACTTGCAGAGGCAGGACCAATGGCAGAATGCGATGTAACAAATCCTCAGATGATTGCCGATGTAGTGAAAAAGTACAACATCGACACCATCTACAACCTCGCAGCATTACTGTCTGTTGTTGCAGAGTCGAAGCCACGCCTGGCATGGAAAATCGGTATTGACGGCCTATGGAACATCCTCGAAGTAGCTCGCGAGTGCGGTTGCGCTGTATTCACTCCGAGTTCAATCGGTTCGTTTGGTTTGAGCACGCCAAAGATGCTCACACCGCAGGACACCATCCAGCGTCCGCGCACCATCTACGGCGTATCAAAGGTAACAACAGAGCTTCTCAGCGATTACTACTTCAACAAGTATGGTGTAGATACTCGCGCTGTGCGCTATCCTGGTGTTATCTCATACATGACACCTCCAGGCGGCGGCACTACAGACTACGCTGTTGACATCTACTACTCAGCCGTTCGTGGCGAGAAGTTTGTCTGTCCGATTAAGGAGGGCACACTCATGGACATGATCTACATGCCAGATGCATTGAAGGCTGCCATCAACATTATGGAGGCAGACCCCACACGCCTTGTTCACCGCAACGCGTTCAACATCGCTTCGCTCAGCTTTGGACCAGAGACCGTCTTTGCTGCAATCAAGAAGTACAAACCTGAGTTTGAAATGGTTTACGATGTAGATCCGTTGAAACAGAGCATCGCAGAGAGCTGGCCCGATCGCATGGATGACTCTTGCGCTCGAAATGAATGGGACTGGTGTCCGACCTACGACCTCGACACCATGACAAAGGATATGCTTGAGAAACTTACCATAAAGCTCAAAGGATAAACATATCGAAAGCACATACAAGTGGAGAACGTTTTCGTTAAGCCAAATGAGCAGAATAAAGCTCGCTTTAATTCTGCCATGGCGAGAAAACGAAGGATGAAATCCAACGTTTTCGTTAAGCCAAATGAGCAGAATAAAGCTCGCTTTAATTCTGCCATGGCGAGAAAACGAAGGATGAAATCCAACACTTCTTCATCTCCATAGCTCTTCTGCTGGAGGTCAGACCAGTCGAACATGTTGTCATTTTCGATAAGCAGATTGTCTGCAAGTTTCCATCCGTCGTTTCTCGAAGTCCACGGTTGAGGCTGATAACCGGCTATCATTCTCAGAATGGAATCGTTCATCTGATTATGGTCCCCTTCGTTCCATAGACGTAAAACAACAATACATCCTCGGCGGGCAGCCTCTTGGGCAAATGTTATTACTTCGTCGATGTACTGTTGAGGATTGTCTGTGTTGTTTCCTTCGCGCGAATGGAGTGAAATTTGCAGTTTGTGGGGTAGGGCATCCAGCATGTCAGAGCGTTGTGAAAGGAGAGTACCGTTGTGGTAACCACTGGTATGAAGCCTTTGTTGCGCGCCTTGTGTATAAACTGTGTTCAAGATAACATCGGGTGATGTCGTATTTCGTATTCATAGTCCATAGGTTGTTTGAAGTGATAAAGGTAATGAAAAAACTTTGGAAACAAAAATAAAAAAGTAATGAAATAAAATTTTTATTACCGATAGTATTGTTATTCCTGTTTTTCCCCCTAATTTTGCATCATGATGAATGTAAACAGATAGATTGCAGAAAAACAATAATAATTAAAAAACACAGAAAACTATGAAAATTAAAGGTTTAATGACTTTTGCCCTCCTCGCCATGGCGATGTCAGCGTCAGCACAGGTGCAACTGCTGTTTTTTGACGGCGGTCGCCACGTTATCGAACGTAATAAAAACTCTACTGGATGGATGCCGGTGACGAGGATCCCTGTTTCGATATTGTGAACTATAAAAAGGCTGGCAATAAGGAAACATTTACCCTGAAACGCAAGGAAAAAGAAAATGATGGAAGCCCCGCAACCTATAATGCCACACTTATTGTGGATGGTGACAAAACCGTGGAACTGAACGTTTCGGGCAAGGGATCCTATGGTGTGCAGAAGTTTTCGGGTAAGGTAAGAAACACTTCGAGAGATGATTATGAAGACGATCGACTGAAAAAATATTTCAATGGATTGGCTGGCAATCCCACTACCGACGCATCTATGCCTGTCGGCAAAGGCAAAATGAATGCTCCTACCAGCGTGAAAGATGTGAAGGAACAAGGTGCCAAAGGAACTGCCGATAAAGTGAAAGATGCGGCTAAAGGTGCATTTGGAAAAGTCAAAGGCGTGTTTGGCAAGAAGAAAAAGTAATATGTTTCGTCATATTACATTTGTATGATGTGAAAGATAGGGCTGGTTTCCCAATGTGGAATCCAACCCTATTCGCTTCTCTTAGTATTGATTCCATAATGCAAGGCGTGGCGCAATGTTCGCATACAGTAAAATCAGTTTTCAAGAACATTTCGACCACTCGACCATACCTATAGTATAACATGCAGTAGCTTAGAGATTTAAGTGGTGGTCGAAGCCTAAAATATTCGATCGCCATCGACCACCATTGACCACGCGAATTTTTTCATCTATCGCAAACATGATATACTAAGTGGGCCATGGTGTCGATGTCTAATTGGGGTTGCTGATGTTTGTCAACGCTTTTTCAAACCTTGATAATATTTTTATCAAACGTTGGATAATACCTTTATCAAACGTTGGATAATACTTTTATCAAACGTTGGATAATACTTTTGTCAAACGTTGGATAATACTTTTGTCAAACGTTGAAAAAAACTTTGCCAAACGTTAGACAATACTCTTGCCAAACGTTGGACGATACCCTTGCCAAACGTTAGACAATACCCTTGCCAAACGTTGGACGATACCCTTGTCAAGACTAACAAACACAATAATATAGGCAACAGGTCCGATCTCAATTCTGTCATTCCCGTTACTACCGGCGCTATGGCGTCAGGAAACGGATGGCAGAGTGTGAAGTTTGGCAAACTGGCAACGGGCAGATACATCGCTCTACAGTGTTTCGATACACAAGACGGTACTCCGCTCTCTGTTGCTGAGATATATCTGAGAGATGTCAACGGGCAACGCATTGCTCGCGACCAATGGCAGGTGAAATATGCTAATAGCGAGAACGAAAATGGAAATCACACTGGAGACAAAGCTTTTGACCTGCAAGAGTCAACGTATTGGCAAACGGAAGAGTCGGCAGAAATGCCACATCTCTTGGTGATTTCTCTGATGTTTTCTTATTCTGAAGAGGAATTGTAAAATGCATAATGAAGAAAAGTATCTGTTATAGGTATGTTTTTGAACAACATTCGATTTTTTTTTCGTAATTTTGTGGCATAAAATCAAGTAAATATAAGATATGAAAACGATTACATCTGAAACCGGAGAGAAAATAAAAATTGTTGTAGGTGACATAACTAAGTTAGAAGTAGATGCCATCGTTAATGCTGCCAACAAGACTCTGCTGGGTGGAGGTGGCGTGGACGGCGCTATTCATAAAGCCGCTGGTATTGGACTTCTGAAAGAGTGTAGAACCTTAGGTGGCTGTAATGTGGGTCAAAGTAAAATGACAGAAGCATATCAACTGCCTTGTAAGAAAGTCATTCATACCGTTGGACCTATATGGTATGGTGGCTCTGACAATGAACGCAAAATGCTGGAATCTTGTTATGATACCGCGATGCAACTTGCAGAGGAACATCATTTGAAGAGTATTGCTTTTTCATGTATCAGTACCGGAGTATTTGGCTTTCCGAAAGCTGAAGCAGCACAAATTGCAAAACGTGTTATCTGCGAACATATCCGAAACGGCTACGATGGAGAGGTTATCATTTGTTGCTTCTCTGAAGATGATGCCCGGTATTATCTGTAGGGGAACTGGGCCTTATAGCTCAGCTCTTTAAATATCACTCATCCTGCATCGCAAAGTCTGGCTTGATACTAGAAAAAACATAATTACTCATGTATCGTTCTATTATTGGAAAGGAATAACTAAAAAGAAAATCCGCATAACTCACCTGAGCTATGCGGATTTATCTATCTATACCTTTTGGTAGTTATCTATACTTACTTCACCTCCTCAAATATAAACGCTATTGTGTATCATGCGATTACAAATACGCGTAAACGATAAGAGAATGTAAAAGGGGCTGTAAAGCCAAACAAAAATAGAAATCCCAAGTAAGGGACTATTTGTTCTATAAATCCAAACTATCCTCTTTGAGTAAGAAGTCGAAAAGACCGATTGTGAGTATTCCCTCCTCGTTTCGACGAGGCATAATGTGGTCTTTCACAATGATAACCTTCTTGAAAGAGTCATTGATGTTGGTCAGAGAACGAGACTCCTGTATTTCTTTTTCTTTGTCAGGTATAGACAATGCCGACTGTACGTAATATTTCTTGCTTCCAAGACTGGCGATGAAGTCCACTTCCAGTTGAATACGAACCCACTTACCATCCTTGTCCTGCTTCTTTATCTCCACCATTCCAACGTCCACACTATAACCACGTGTGATAAGTTCGTTGTAGATGATGTTCTCCATGATATGCGTCTCTTCCTGTTGGCGCATATCAAGGATAGCATTTCTCAAACCAATATCAGAGAAATAGTATTTGGATAGTGTGTTGATGTATTTCTTACCTTTTATATCGTAACGTATAGCTTTGTTCAGCAGGAACGATTCGGACAGGAAGGTAAGGTAATTGGAAATCGTCTGACTGCCTATGCTTACATTCTTAACACTTTTGAAAGTATTCGACAATTTAGTCGGATTGCATGGAGCACCTATAGACGATGCCAAAATAAGCACCAGTTCACGCAGTTCATTATCGTTTTTGATTCTGTGCCTTTCGATAATATCAGCCAAATAAACTGTTTCGAACAGTTCCTTCAGATAGTTTATCTTCTTCTCTTCTGTTTCAAAAGATTGAATGAGCGGTAAACCACCGTAAGTATAGTATTCGCGCCATGCATCCTGCTTGTCACCGCCAACGGCAGAATAAAACTCCGCAAAAGACAATGGATTAACATGAATAGTCTCTCCTCGACCACGAAATTCCGTAGGAATGTCTGATGATAGGAAGTGAGAGTTACTGCCTGTCACGTATGTGTCGGCATTATCAATATGACGGAAACTATTCAACACATCCACAAACTCGTCCATCAGTTGTACCTCATCTATGATGATGTAATACAGTTCTTTGTCCTTGATTCTGTCATGAACATAGTGAAGCATAGTGTCTGGATTTCTCAGTTCCTTGTTCATGCGATCTTCAAGGTCTATGCGGATGATGTGGTCATCAGCCACTCCATTATCTAATAGGTAGTGATAGAACAAGACGTTCAGCAGATATGATTTGCCACATCTGCGGATTCCTGTTACCACTTTGATAAAGCCATTCTGACGGCTTTCTACCAACTGCTTTAGATACCTGTCTCTTTTTATCTCCATCATTTGCATTATATTTTTGCCAGTATTGGCAACTTTTTATGATGCGAAGGTACTTCTTTTTATTCTACTACACAAGTTTTATATTAAAAAACTGCCAATCTTGACATAATTTTAATGCAGAGATAGCAAGAGTGACCAAAATTTAGTTTCAAATTGAGGCAAACTCAAAGCATTTGGAGAAACGAACTTTTTATGATTTTCTCTGAACTTTTCTCTGAACCAAACACATCTTTCTCCGAACTATCATTGCCTCCATATATGAATGCGATTTCCGCGGAGAAAACCATATGGTTGTCAGTCATTTCAAAAGATATTTCAAATACACATTATATTTAATAATAAGCATGAATATTTTCATGTACTCATCAAAAGATTGGTCTTTTAATCAAATTTTGGCTTATTTATGGAGTTTTTTGAGCATATCAGCATTTGTCTCGATTATTTTTTGTAACTTTGCCGTCAAACAACAGAAATCTATCATGGCAAAGTTAAATCGTATAAGAGTCGTTCTCGCAGAACGTGACCTAAACAACAAGTGGCTATCCGACAAACTCGGTAAGGATCCTGCTACAGTGTCCAAATGGGTCACCAATACCACTCAGCCCAGCCTTGAAGCCCTCATTGCAATAGCCAATGCGCTTGAAGTGCCTGTGCAGGAGTTGGTGAGACAGGAAGAATTCAATCAAGAGAAATAAGTCGAAATGACGTACGAAGCAAGAGCAGAGCTAAAGTTTGTTTTGGCTATGCCTTGCAAGAAGGAAGAAGACGAAGTCAAATGATAACAAAAGACGAAATACAAGAACTGCTGCATAGCACGGAAACCTATCGTGTGGAGCGAACCACGTCAACAGGTGACATGGATAAGTTCCAAGAGGCTATCTGTGCCTTTGCTAACGATCTGCCCAATTCGCGCAAGAATGGCTACCTGATATTGGGCGCTTACGACAACGGAGAGTTGTCGGGGTTGAAGGTCACTGATGAATTACTGAAGAAGATTGCAGCCATACGCAGCAACGGAAACATCCTGCCTATACCTGTTATGAGTGTTGACCGTTTCCAGTTCCCGGAAGGTGACTTATTGGTTGCTGAAGTTAGTCCGTCTGACCTACCTCCTGTACGCTATCGTGGACGAACCTTTATTCGTATCGGTCCTCGTCGTGACATAGCTACGGAGGCAGAAGAACGCATCCTTGCAGAACGAAGAATGTCTTTCATGGCCACCTTTGACACCATGCCTTGTTTGGCTGCCAAACTGAATGATATCAATACGGACTTGTTGCGCACAAAATATCTGATACCGCTATTAGGTAATGAGTTGGTGGAATCTGACACTCGTCCCATCGAGGAACAGATGGCCGCTGTGGGTATGTATGACACGGAGCACAAATGCCCCACATACGCAGCAGTTGTTCTATTTGGCTACAAGCCGCGCCGTTTTATGCCAGGTCTTTATGTGCAGTATGTGTGTTTCAAGGGTGAGGACGTGACCAGTGAGGTAGAGAACGAAATGCAGTTGGAAGGCAACTATTGCGAACTGTTACCACGCCTGGAATCACTTTTGGAGTTGTCAGTCATCAAGAAGAAACCCGTTTTTGTTTCTATCCTTCGCGAGGAAATGGTCAGCAACTACCCCTATCAGGCTATCCGAGAACTTCTTCTCAACGCCTGTATGCACCGCGATATGCAGAGTAATACCCCACTTCGCTTCTATGAGTTTGCCAGCCATCTGGAGATTCTGAATGCTGGTGGCTTGTATGGAAATGCCCGTCCTGAGAATTTCCCAAGTGTGAACGACTATCGCAATCCACTTGTAGCCAGTGCCATGAAGACGCTGGGCTATGTCAATATGTTCAATCGAGGTGTAGGTCAAGTCCAGACTGACCTGAAGGAAAATGGCAACCAACCCGCAGAGTTCAACGTCAATCTTATCACGGCATTCAAGGTTGATGTGAGAGTCTCACAGAGTTATACCAAAGAGGATGGCGGTAAAACTGGCGGTAAAGTTGGCGGTGATGTGGCGCTAATAGAAATGACTGATATTCAGAAAAGTATAATAGATTTGATTGGGGCTGATGCTTCAATTTCTATCGACCTAATGGCGGTAAAGATGGCGGTAAAGAAACGCACGTTGGAGAGAGAAATTGCTAAAATGAAACAGAAAGGCTATATCTCTCGAACAGGTTCCCCTCGTTCTGGCAAATGGGAGGTTATTATCCCTTACAATTGCGTTATTGAGATTGTGTAGCTATATCGAACTGAGGGTGAGAAGTAAACAAGAATAAAAAGAAGAAAGAATAATTGTAATGAACGTGATATCATTCTTTGCTGGTTGCGGAGGTCTTGACCTTGGTTTTGAAAAGGCTGGATTCCGTGTGGTTTGGGCTAATGAGTTCGAACCAGGCGTTCATGCGACCTATGAAAAGAATCATCCTAATACGATTCTCTGCAAAGAAGATATAATTAGTGTTGACCCCAAAGATGTGCCAGATTGTGACGGTTTCATTGGTGGTCCTCCTTGTCAGTCTTGGAGCGTAGCAGGTAAGCAACAGGGACTTGATGATAAGCGAGGCCAGTTGTTTCTCACCTACATCGGCATGATTAGGGCAAAGATGCCCAAGTTCTTTGTAATTGAGAATGTCAAGGGATTGCTCGATGAAAAGTTCAAGGATGTCTTTGAAACCTTCCTTGCTCAACTGGACGAGATTGGTTATGATGTGAAATATCGTTTGCTCGATGCCGTTGACTATGAGGTTCCCCAGAATCGTGAACGTGTGTTCCTAATTGGTTTCCGTCACGACTTGGGAATTGACTACCATTTCCCTCTGCCTTCTACTAATAAGCCATTGACGCTAAAAGATGCCATAGGCGACATTACGGCAACACCCATTCCATGTGAAGAGGTCGAGGTGATGACTGATTGCAACATCTATTACAACGGCAAGTTTGGGCCACATTATTATCGCGGAAATCGCCGCCGCAGTTGGGATAAGCCATCATTCACTATCCATGCTACAGGTTACAACATACCCCTGCATCCATCCTCGCCAAGCATGATTTATAATGCTCATGAGGATTGGTCGTTTATCAAGGGACGGTATCGTGAATACAGGCGTTTGACTGTGCGCGAATGTGCCAGAATACAAACCTTCCCTGATAGTTTTGAGATAGATTGTCCCAACATCATTGATGCCTATAAGATGATAGGCAATGCTGTGCCTGTAAGGATGGCAGAGATTCTGGCAACTTCTATCAAAGAGGCTATCGAGAAAGTTACCTCTGAACGCAAACAGCAGCGTGGTGACATCAAGCCAGAAGACCGTGTACTGGTAGGCTTCTACAAGGGCTATCCCCATTGGAAAATCATCACTCACCAAGGCTTCTATTACGTCAGAGCTGATGGACGTAAAGGTTCAATGAGTGTTGAGGATTTGCAACCCCTCCCTAGATTGCTTCTGCTTCATTCTAATGGACGGATGCAGTTGTACGAACTGACAGATTCTGAGCCTAAATATTTTGGAAAGGATTATATAATACGCTTAGGATTCCAGCCATCAGGAGATACATACATCGGTGTTGGCTTTGATGTTTCGTCAAAATACAAACTGAAGTCTGTAGGAATCAACAAAGATACTATTAGGCTCAAACAGCGTTATGCACCATATTTAACAACGATTGAAGAATTGATTAATAAGAAATAATATGCCATTAAAGTTCATAGATTTATTTGCCGGCTTAGGAGGCTTCCATTTCGCTCTTAGTGAATTAGGGCATGAATGCGTATTTGCGTCAGAATTACGTGAAGATTTAAGAAAACTATACGCTATAAATTTCCCTGGTACTAGGATAGAGGGAGATATAACGAGCATTAGACCAGAAGACATTCCTGCCCACGATATACTTTGTGCTGGTTTTCCTTGTCAACCATTCAGTCAGGCTGGTAAGCGACAAGGATTTAACGATGAGAAAAACAGAGGTAATTTGTTTACATATATCTGCAAAATAATAGAATATCATCGCCCGCGATACGTTTTTCTTGAAAATGTTTCTAACTTGAAAGGACATGATGGGGGGAGTACATGGCAAACCATCCATAGGATGCTTGACAAAGAATTGAACTATGAAGTGGCTGAACCTGCGATATTATCACCTCATCAATGGGGAATACCACAACACCGCCGACGTATATACATAGTATGTGAAAATAGGGAAATGGGAAATCTGAAAAATTTCAGGTTCCCTATTCCACCAAAGTCATGGCCTAGCAATATAAAGCAGATTATTGACGAAGACGATTCTGATTTTATTAAACTCAAAGCTGATACACGTCAACAACTGGCACTATGGCAGGAATTTATAGATTTGACCATAGCTCATGGTCAGAAGATTCCTCGTTTCCCAATATGGGCGATGGAGTTTGGCGCTGACTACGAATTTAAAAAGAAGGCACCTGCGTTTCAATCTTTAAAAGAATTGAAAGGGAAGCATGGTCATTTAGGCAGGCCCATAGATGGTGTTGGTAAGGCCCAGTGTTTAGGGTGTCTTCCAATCTATTCACAAACAGATAAGGCTGAGTTTTTTCCAGACTGGAAAATTAGATACATAGAACAGAATCGAGAATTCTACAAAAAAAACAAAGAATGGCTCGATCCTTGGATATCTAAGATTCAGCATTTAGAGAACAGCCATCTTAAATTAGAATGGAATTGTGGTGATGATGCAAAACCCATATTGGAGGACAAAATTATACAGTTCCGTGCATCTGGTATACGAGTTAAATTACCAACTTTCTCTCCCGCATTGAATCTGGTTGGCACGCAAATTCCGATTTTTCTATGGATAGATTTACCCAAAGGTTCTTATAAACCAGGAGAGCCCTCTAAAGGACGATATATGACCAGAAAAGAGGCAGCCAAATTGCAGGGAATGATGAAACTCAAGTTTGGTGATGAGAGTTTCCAATTGTCGGTAGCTCGTTCATATGCAGCTCTTGGTAATGCAGTGAATGTAACTATAGTTAAACATATTGCAAAAAACCTTCTGAGTTTATGACAAATCAAAACATTTCATCCGTTGACATAACAATCGGTGCAAACATGTACGGACGCATTCCCGATCTGCCCAACACACCTTCACATGTGCTGGCTGAGTTTGTGGATAATGCCCTACAGTCGTCACGTGATAAGAAGGAGAAACTTCTTGCGGTTGATTCAGAGTATCGGCTTCGAATTGATATTGACTTTGAGTGGGATGGAAACACCAATCAGGCAACGGCAATCATAATCACAGATAATGCAGGCGGAATTGATGCTTCAAACTACACCAAAGCATTCAAACTTGCCAATACCCCAGAAAACAATGAGGGATTGAATGAGTTTGGTATGGGCTTGAAGACTGCTGCGCTTTGGCTTGGCAACGAATGGAGTCTGAAAACTTCTGCACTAGGTGAAGTGGTTTCCCGTTCAATCACATTCGACCTTAATAAGGTGCTAGCCGACAGTCTCACCAAACTTGTAGTCAAAGAAGAGGAAGCTGAGACTGCAGAACATTACACCTCTATTCGGATAACTTCGCCAACGCCTAAGGCACCGACCAAGAAGGCTTTGGATAAGATAAGAACAGAACTAAGCAGTATTTATCGCAAATCTTTGCGTATGAATGAGGCCGACATCTATGTTGATGGCATAAAATTGGCATTTGAAGAGTCTGAAATACTCACAGCACCATCGGTAAAGAACCCAAATGCTCCTGCAATCTATTGGCGCAAGGATATTGATTTCAAGTTTGGCAAATACCGAGCTACGGGTTTCATTGGAATCCTGAAGGACATCAATAGTACGAAGAACGGTTTCGTCCTGTTGCGTCGTGGACGTGTTGTCTATGGCGCAGAAACTGATGGACGATACTTTCCAAAGAGCCTTTCGGGTTCTACTGGTACATTCCGTTACAAGCGTATCTTCGGAGAGTTGGAGTTGGAGGGCTTTGCAGTATCCTTCAATAAGAATGATCTTCAGGACAAAGAGAATCTTGAAGCTCTGATGGAGATGCTTCGTGGTGAAATACACACCAAGGAGTTTGACCTTTACAATCAGGCAGAAGATTATCGTCTTGACGAACGCCAGAAGAAAGTAAACAAACTGGTAAAGTCGCACAACAACCACAAGAAAAAGAACGAGAAGGTTGAAGTGGTTACAAAGCCACAGCCAGTAACTACAACCACCACGACAACCTACACCACCGGCACAACTCCTCAACCATCAATCGTGAGTGAAACCGTAGAGGACACACCACTTGTAATGGGACACTTTGATGATACTTACAACATCAATGGGAAGGATTACAAACTACGTGTTGAGATGGTTGATAAGGGAAGTGAACTTGTATGGCTTGATACCATGCAGCAGGACGAAAATGTGGTTACTTGCAAAATAAACATGAACCATGTTTTCTTCCAGCATTTCCAGAACTCAGAGAAAGCCATTGTTGCCATCCTCAAAACCATGGCTCTTGCAAAGTTCATGGCTAAGGAAGAAGGTAACGACTCAACGGCTGAACTCTTCGACTCATTCAACGCTTACATCAAAAAGACCAAAGTATAAAGTATGCAGCATATTATTATAAACGACACGCCAACAGGTGCGAATGCGGTTGACGCAACAAACAGTTCTGTCTTAAACGAGGTGGAACTGGGTGCGCATTTCAACTCATTTGTATTTTCGCAGATGATAGGTCCTAAACCTGATGGCTCATACAAGAAGAAAGGTATTACACCAGTTGGAGCAGCAACTTTACGCGAAGAAACTGCTCACATTCTTGCGCATTGCAATCCTCATAATGCTGTGCATAATCCAGAAACAACGCATCTTGTTGTCGGTTATGTGCAGAGTGGTAAGACCATGTCGTTTACAGGCCTTACGGCACTTGCTCTCGACAATCACTATCGAGTGGTTGTTTATCTGGCAGGCTCTAAGACAAACCTTCTAGATCAGACATCAAAACGATTGAAGAAGGACTTGATAAAGGAGAGTGGAGTCAACAATCGTGAAGTCTTCAAGATACACAAAGACCCAAAGATTGATGACCTTGACCAGATTGTGGGCAACCTCTACATGGACAACACCATTCTGCTCATACCTATCCTCAAACATCATAAGCACATTGACGCTTTGACTTCCATCTTCAAGTCAAACGACTTTATTGAAGCCATGGAGGATGAAACTGTTCTTATCATTGACGATGAGGCAGATCAGGCTTCTCTCAATAGCTATGGCCGTAAAAATAGTAAGAAGGCAGAGGATGAGGAAGAAGAAAAGTCAGCGACCTATGATTCTATTATCAAGATGCGTAATGCGCTTCCAGGTAATACTTACATCCAATACACAGCTACTCCACAAGCCAACATCCTTATCAGTATGAAGGACATGCTGTCTCCTAAGAGTCACACTCTGCTGACTCCGGGGGAAGGTTACATTGGAGGCAAATTGTATTTCGGACGTGGAGCAAACCATGAATTGTATAGAGGCAGGTTGATTCAGCAGATTCCAAACGAGGAGGTTTTCCATAAAACAAAGAATCCGCTTGACCGCATGCCAAAATCCTTGAAGGATGCTTTACTTATGCACATTCTTGCCGTAGCAATTGTGGTTAAGTACCTACGAAGAGATGGAGTAAACTATCTTTCGATGATGGTTCACCCTGCTACAGAGAAGAAGTACAACTCGAAGTTCAAGAAGTGGATTGACGCGCAGTTGAAATCATGGCGTAAGTCAATACGCAAAGATGAAGGCAACGATGATAAACGTAGTTTGATTAAACGTCTGCGCGAATTGTTCCCGGCTGCAATAGAGTTCTATAACGTAGAGGAACGACCTGAATTTGAAGAGTTGCTCCCTCTGATTCAAAATGTGCTGTGTAGTTGGAAAGTTTATCTTGTGAACACCGATAAGGATGCCCAAACAGAAATAGAATGGGATGAGTACGCCATGCATGTATTAGTTGGTGCTGAAATGCTCAATCGTGGATTCACCGTTGAGAACCTTGCAACAACCTACATGCCTCGATACTCTACAGGACCAGCTAATGCGGACACCATCCAGCAGCGTTGCCGTTTCTTTGGTTATAAGCGTGATTACATCGAATCTTGTCGCGTTTATCTGCCAAGTTGGACAATGAACGACTACAAGGCTTACGTTGACCACGAAGAAGAATTGCGTTCTGTTCTTGCTACATGCGATAACCTTGCAGCAGCTGAGCGTAAGATACTTCTTTCTCCAAAGATGAGAGCTACACGCGCAAATGTGTTGCCAATCAGTATTGTCAATAGCCAATTGAAGGGCGTAAAGGAAATGCAAGCATACGAGAGCAAAGAGCGTATTGAGCAAAACAGACGAGTGGCAGAGGCGTTTATTGAAAGGCATATCGAAGACTTTAACATCGAAGAAGATTATCATACAGATGACCGCTGTCATCGTGGCTTTCGAATGCCCGTTGATGAGGCAATAGAGTTCCTTGATGATTTCCAGTTTGGGAATTATAAGGATGCCACTAGAAAGGCTGCGACGATACGCTACTTACGCTATTTGGCTGATAAAGAAGATGAACCATTACAGTTCGTTTATTTCTACCAGATGGCATACAAGCGAATTGGCGCAAACCTTCGTTCCCGTAATTTTGATTACAATGCTTTGAGGATAACCGTTCCTCTGGCGACTGGTCGATCTACAAGTGGTGCAGACGTTTACCCTGGTGATTTGGCGATTGTCGGCTCTGATTCTATTACCATTCAACTATACCACATTAAGTTGGATGGAGTAAAGCCCGTAGATTACCCCGATGATGCTTACTCGCTTGCAATCAGCTACCCAGAGTCATTTGCAACAAATTATGTCCTCTCAGAACAAGCTAATCAAGAGGACGAGGATGTTGAAGACGATGATTAAAATAAGGAATGACTATGCAAAATAAAGTTTTATTTGAGCAGTTCAAAGCTCTGGCCAAAATCACAACAGAAGACAAAAACTTTGCGGTTATTCCAATCATGGATACTAACCACAAATTGGGAATCTCGAAGGAGGGGTACCCTAAGTTCTTCGTATGTACTAACGATACAGTATCGTCCATCCCGAATACGACACTTGATATTCTGTCCGTTGAGTATAATCTATCATGCACTTTTGTTGATGACAATGATACGAAAACGCCGCACCATTACACCATCTTAACCCTCCGTTCTGTTGATCAGATACTACAGGAGGACTTTTTCGACATTGTTATAATGATGTTTGACAGAATGCCAGAGATTCCTTCAAAGCGCGAAATCGCCATTGAGGTTGAGAATCTAATCTCTATTTTTTCTTCTATGACGTGTCCGCCACGCAAGAAAATTCAAGGATTATGGACAGAACTACTGGTAATAGAACAAAGCTACATGCCAGAGGTATTGATAAAAGCATGGCACGAGTCGCCTACGGCTAAGTATGATTTTTCAATGGGACGCGACAAGGTGGAAGTTAAGAGCACAAGCAGCGAAACACGCATTCATCACTTCTCTTTGGATCAATTGTGTCCTTCCGCACATTCTCGTGTTGTCGTGGCTTCTGCAATAGTCAGAGAATCGGCACAGAGCAAGGATGGCTTGTCTGTCCGAGACCTTTACGATAAGATTTGTAGTAGAGTTAATTCTGTTGATGCACGAATGCACATGATGAGAGTGATTGCAGAAACCATT
Source organism: Prevotella sp. P3-92 (assembly GCF_002251205.1). Classification (NCBI taxonomy): domain Bacteria; kingdom Pseudomonadati; phylum Bacteroidota; class Bacteroidia; order Bacteroidales; family Prevotellaceae; genus Prevotella; species Prevotella sp. P3-92. Next base: position 215,047 of record NZ_NPJE01000058.1, read on the forward strand.
GGTACAGACATGCATCGGCTCAATGAGGTTTTCTTTGATTACGTTGAAGCATGTGATACGCTTCGATACTATGATTCCAAAGATGTGCCTGGAGTTGACAAGGATGGTGTTCACCCTGGAGTTACAGGCGTTGGGTTCAACAGCAATCTTTCAGGTATTCTGGATATTCAATCACCTGATTCAGAATTCAAACGTGGTGAAAGCCCATTGTATAAAAGTTTGTTCAAATAAAACTATAGTAAATATGGACGAAGTAAATAAAATACTGGAACCAGAGCAGCAAACGCCCATTCAGCGTAAGAATCTTACATCATCTGAGTTACTAAACATATTTGTATCAGAGATGAATGCCTCTGCTACCTTCAAATTTATTGATGGTCAGAAAAATCCTTGTCATATAATGTTCGAGGGCGTAGAGTATTACATCTATATTAAGAATCTTTCATCTGCTTATTTTAGCAACCCTGATGTCTCACGAGCCCAGTTGACTGGTGTTGACACATTGCTTCAGATAAAAGAGACAGAGGCTTTGTTTATCTTGCTTGGTTATGATTCGGACAACCGAGTATTTGCAGCATGGAATCCTCATGTAGCTAAGCAACGTATTGGTACTGCGTCAAGTCCTTCTCTTTATTCTCGTTTCTCATGGCAGAAGGAGGCGGTTGAACAGGGAGACTTCATCACACGTGAGTTAAAGAATGATGGTTCCGTTCTTTTATTCCCTCAAGAATATATCAGTCTATTCCTTGCCAATATTGAAATGTTTTTCCCTGATACATCTGAATATGTTGCTATGGGATCGAAACGCAGAAGTGAAGCCAATGCAGCTTATCGCGAGTTAACGAACACACAACATCTGGGTGATTTTGCCAGATACTTAAATGCTGCTGGTTACGACCAACCAACGGTACAGGAGTATGTGCGTGCAATAAAGCAACTTATTAGCACTTCGCTCATTTCTAACAACAGAAGGATTTTTCTCGCTTGTGACACGCTGGAGGAATATCGTAATGCTGTCAATGAATTCCTTTCATTGGATGAAATAAAACAGTTGGATGCCGAGATGGATAATACATTCTCATATGCCCTGCCTGCATACATCGACTTCCTGATAGACGAATATAGTGAAAGCGAAAAGGACGCGGGAAATGGTAGTGATGAATTGCCTGAGCCAACAGAGGAGGAACTGGGATTGACCCCAGAAGATGAGAATAGTGCTGAAGCAGAGGAGGTTGACTATGAAACACCTTTTACTGACGCTCACGGTATTCTGACTTGCATTGCTAATCCTACTTTAATAGACCTATTACGTGAAGATTTAGATTCTGAATATCCGCGTCCAATGTCTGCCTATGCTACAGTAGAAGATTTCTATGGCGATTTATTCCCAAATATGGAAATGTTCCATTGGCAGGCACTATTTAAGAAAATAGACTGGAACAACCCTTATCCCACTTTGGATAGCATCCATATGTCATCGGAAAGAAGACGTTCCGTTAGACAAAAGATTCGCATAGTGTTTGATGATGGTAGAGAGATTTGCGAAAAACAAGTTGTGAATACCCTAATCGAGGTAATCAAGTATGCAGGCGTTGATAATGTTCGAGCACTCAATATTACAATGGGCAAGAATGGCGGTTCCCCTCTAATTGATACAGTGGTTAATCCGAAATATGCAAACGCATTCAAGGAATTAGGAAATGGACTTTACGCTAACACGTGCTCAGATACAGTGACAAAATACTTGCAAATTCAAAAGATAAATACAGCTCTAGGGCTTAATATGCAAATTTCTTTGGAATAAATAGTATCAGAATGGATGGTTTATTTCATTGAGATAATCAGAATGTTTTACAGTTAAGAACATAAAAGGCTGCAATATATGGAACTTCAATTTGATAAAAAAGGCAATATAGTTCGCTTAAAAGACATGTGCGAACATGTTATAGGGTCTGGTGTTTTGTATTACGAGGAATACCTGGGTGGAAGACTCTATGCATTGACAGCAGCTCATAACCTATATGAAGATGGCGATCTTTTTGGAGTTCTCCGAAAGAGTATCTATGTAGAGGTCTACTCATACACTCATCAATGCTATGAACCTATAACTATTAGAAACCTCTCCGATTCTGTAGCATGTTCACCAAAGAAAGATGCAGATTTTGCTATAATTGTATTGAACAAAGTCGATGTTGATTCTATAAATCCAAACTTATCAACAATACAAATTGTTAACAATTGCGCAGAAACCAAAAGCATGCTTTTATTGGGTTTCCCAAAAGCGAACAATCACAAAGAAGTATTGTCAAGTAATGTTACAAGAATAGAAGAGCGCATAGGGGAACAGCAATTTCTCCTAAATATGGAACAAGGCATTGCAAACTTTTATGTGGAGGGTTATTCGGGAGGCGGTATTTTCGTTGAGAATGAAGCCAATGAAAATGTTCTCCTTGGTTTGTTTGTGAGGGTGCAGGCAAATGAAGAACGTGGACATTTGGGTTATGGCCAATATCTTAAAGGCATTAATACCATTTTAGAAGATAAAAGGTTACCAACTATTCATTTTGGATATTTTGGTGTAAACGGACTGACTCATAATAAATTATCGAACCTTTGTAGTAAATCGAAGAAGAATTTAGGTCCTGATTTTGGTATTGATGTTAAAACATCGATTCAACCATATTTAGATGCAGTTTGTCGTAATGACAGTTTTCTCAAGGTCTTTACAGAGTCTCTTGAAAAATGGTTTCGTGATATACATTTTTATGGAAATGAGTCGACATCTCCTACAGGATTGCTGGAAACGGAATTCATGGAGATTAAAGATCATATTTCTCATATTATTAGTTGTCTTGAATTACAACTCCCTTGTGAAATAGATTTCTCCAAATGTAGTTCATTAATAAATAACTTTATGTCAAAAGTTAAGTCCTTAATGAATTCTATTTATGGGCAGTTAAGGGAACTTCATGGGGAATCATGCAGACAAGACAAGGAGTCTCTAAATGCTTATTTGTCAAGATTGTACACATTAGAGCGATACTGCGATGGTTTTAGTTATGCAATTAGAAGCACAAATTACCTATTTACAAATACTCCAATTGCAATCATAGAAGGTGAGGCTGGATGTGGAAAGTCATATATCTTGGGGCATTTGTCTGATTCCTTAATTAAATCTCATACGCCTGTAGTGTTCTTATTAGGTAGAGATTTTGATCAAAAAGAATCAATAGAATGTAATTTTAAGAAACTAATAGGTATCAATTGCGACTTAGATGTGTTTCTGAATAATTGCAACTGTATTGGCATTGAGCGTAATCAACGCTTCATGATACTTATCGATGCAATCAACGAAACAGAAGGTCGTCATTATTGGAAAAATAATCTTAGAGCTTTTGTTGATCTTATTAAGAGATATCCTGCTGTAGGATTAATCCTGTCGATTAGGTCCACATATATCAAAGATGAAATCCCAGATAATTTCACTAAGGATGATAGCATACATCTTATTCATCACGGTGGTTTAAGAGGGAATGAGGAAGAGGCTATTCATAAGTTCTGCAATTATTATAAAATTGCGGCTCCAACACTTCCATTACTTAATCCAGAGTATAGTAATCCTTTGATGTTGCATATATCATGCGAGGTCGCTCAAAAGGAAGGTCATGGCCGTTTCATTATGGCTCATACGGGAGCATCTTCTCTCTTTGATGCCTATCGAAAGGTGTACGATAGTAAGTTTGATGATAAGAATGATATATATGATGGAAAACATATTGTTTCTAAATCCATCAAAGCTATTGCAAAAGAGTTTGTAGATATAGGGGCAGATCGTATCAGTTTTGACCATTGTGACAGACTGTTGTCAGAGAAAGTGGGAGTAAAATACCCAACACTTTTGAAAGACCTAATCACTTCGTGCATTTTGTCAAAGGATTATGTTCCTGGTGAAGAGGTGGAATATATAAGATTCACCTATCAAAGATTGTCTGACTATTTCATGGCAGAAGCGTTAATTAACGATTGCCCTAATCGTGATGAAATTATAGAGCAATTTGCTGATGCAGAGTTCAAGAAACGTCTTTATAAAAATACAAATATTTCAGGCATTATAGAGCAATTTGCAATTTTACTACCAGAGAAATATAATCTTGATTTTTGGGAGGTGATCAATTTATCAGAAGTGGATTATTTATATAAATCTGGTGCAGAAATTTTATTAGAAAGCTTGGCATGGAGGTCAAAAGAACATATTGATGTCGATAAAATTGTAAAATACTTAAAAACAGAGAACTTCTCGCATTTTGAATATCTAAACACATTAATTCTACTTGCTCCTATTCCTGGTCATCCATTTAATAGTAATCGTTGGCATAATACTATGAAGCAAATGGATTTGCCTCATAGGGAACAAGTGCTCCAGAGGTTCTTGCTAGATTATTCAGATGTTGACAATAATTACTCTTGTCCACATATCGACAGACTCATAGAATGGGCATGGAGATTGGGGGTATCTGCAGAAGTGGATGATGAAGTGGCTCGATTGACAGGTCAATTGATGGCATGGTTTCTATGTTCTACTAAAAATGCACTTAGAGACAGAACAACCAAGGCAATGGTCAATCTGCTTCAAGGTCATGTTTTATCTCTTATTTCAATATTGAAATCTTTCGAAGGAATAGATGATCCTTATATTTTGGAACGATTATATGCAGTCGCTTATGGTTGTATTTTGCGTACGCCCAATGTTAGCGATAAAAGGCTAATTGGTGAATATGTATATCATTATGTATTTGTTGATTCAAATCTTCCTAAGCATCTATTAACAAGAGACTATATGTGTAATCACTAGTGTCCACTAAATAAATTTAAGACTTAATTCTCTTACAGTTTGTAACTTCTCGGCAGGTTCGCTTTTGCCGAGCAAATCTACGAGAGGGGTTCTGTCCAACAATGAGACAGATAAAATTCTT
>NZ_NPJE01000059.1:0-209436 GCF_002251205.1 Prevotella sp. P3-92
TAATAATCCTTTAATACACTCAAACGGAATTGATCGTCAAAATGACGAGCTGCTCTACGTTCCTTTTTCATCATTTACACTGTTTTTTAATTGTTAAAACGGTGTAAAGTAAATCTGTATTAAGTCATTTAGAAGTGCTATGGATGTTTTTTCGGTAGGTTATTGACGTTGGTTAGACATATAATGAATAGGGGATATGATAGCAAAATAAATTGATTTGCTCAGCAAAACAAATTGTTTTCCTCAGCAAATCAATTTACTTTGGTCAGCAAATCAATTTGTTTTGCTGTTCCAAGTGATATTTGAAGCGGTGACGAGCAATGTGTAAAACATTGCCGACTAACGACTTGTGCATACGGAAGTGTGGCCTATTCGATGCGTGCCACTTCCAGAAAGCGTTCCACTGCACGGCGTATGCTGGTCAGTCCGAACTCTTTTGGGTGGAGATGGCGTATGGGAATCCACATACATTCGGCAGCATCGTCGGCTGCACGGGCACGCGTTTCGGCAGGAACACGTACCAGAAAGTCCATATCGATGGTATGTACGGTGATGCCGCTGTATAGATATTGGTTGGGGAAGGAAAAGAGATATTCCATCTTTGTGGCATGGATGCCCGTCTCTTCCTGTATCTCGCGACGCATTCCCTCCTCTACGGTTTCGTCCATATCGACAAAGCCGCCGGGCAAATCGAGTGTGCCTTTGGCGGGTTCTTTACCTCTGCGCACCACGAGTATCTCGCCGCGATCGTTGACAATGAATGCTGCTGTTGCAGCGCAAACATTGGCATAATAGGTGAAGCCACAGTCTTTGCATCGCTTGCTCTTAAAATTGTTAGTAACAAATTGCTTACTGCCACATATTGGGCAGTAAGCAAACATATCAAGAGGATGTTTCATATTACCAGTTGTCTGTGCGGAATGGGAACAGGGGCAGGCCTCCCGCATTGGCCAGATTGCCCAATTGGAAGTTGCGGAAGCAGTAGCGTACAGCCACAGGCTCCTTCACTTCAGGACTTGATACTACGATGGCTTCGTTCCAAGGGCCTGGTGCATCAACCCATGTGTGGCGTGCGGTAGCCTTGTGGAACACGCGGTCGGCACCAGCTACCTCAAAGCCTTCGATGCCTTCGAAACGGCTGTAGGCTCCGTATTCGTTGTCGAAATGTACCAAAACCTTATCGCCGTCGATCTTCATCTCCTTGAAAGTCATGCTCTCACAGATGATAGATTTCATGCCGTAGGTCTTGTTGAGCGCTTGATAGGCAAGTCGTTCGCCCACCTGACGCTTTTGTGCAGGATGGATTTGCTCTACCTCGTAGGGGTAAACGAGGTCTTCGGTGCATACGATACCACTGTTGGGGATGACCTTGGCAGCATTGAACTGCTGTTCGCGCAATCTTGGTCCAGCGTCGCCGTTGATGTCGCCGTTATGATAAGGAGCTATTTGTACGAAGTAGAAGGGAATGTCGCCCTGCTTGAAATCGCGGCGCCATTGAGCCACAAGGTCAGCCAGTCGCTGGGTGTATTGACCGTCTGGGTCGCCCACGTTAGAGCAGCCTTGATAGAAGAGGATGCCCTTCACGGTGCTGTTGAGTATTGGGTTGAAGGTGCCGTTGCCCCAAAGAAGTGGATAGAGAAAGTCCCATTTGAATTTATTCACCATGTGTGTGGAGTCTAAATCCTCTTTGGTATTCTTGATCAGATAGTCTCGGTCGAGCCAACTCTCTACGCGGCTGCCTCCTTTGTTTGCCATGATGAGTCCAACGGGAACGTCGATAGCCTCGTTGACAGTCTTGGCGAAGAAGTAACCGGTGGCTGATGCTTCGCTAACATTGTCTGCATTGGCCTCTTTCCATTCGCAGTTGGCATCGTCGAGAGGCTTTGTGCTCATGATGCTGGGCACTTTGACATAGTGAATACCTTTATGCTTATTGGCTTCGAGTACTACTTGGTTGTAGCCTTCCACAGGGCAATTGCCGAATCCTTTGATAGGCATTTCCATGTTAGACTGGCCTGCGCAGACCCATACCTCGCCTGCCAATACATTATTGACAGTAACCTTTCCATCACCGTCGTCAAAGCTAATGCTCAGTGGGGTATAGCTGGCTTTGGGCGATTTAACGGTCAGCAACCATTTACCGTCCTTGCCTGCAACAGCTTCGCTACGCTCATTGCTCCACGAAGTGGTAGCCACTACCTTGCTCTTGGGCTTTGCCCATCCCCAAAGGCGTACGTCACTCTGTTGCTGAATAATCATGTTATCGCCTACAAGATGCGACAATTTTACTTTTGCCTGTGCTCCGATGGTCAGTCCGGCGAGCACCATTAATGAAAGAAATCTTTTATTCATAGTCGTAATGATTTGTCGTTTTGGTAGTGCAAAGATACAGACTTTTCAATAATAATATGTATCTTTGCACCTAAAAATATCATTTTATTATGAAGAAACTACTTTTTTTAATCTTATTGTTTGTGTCTGCTTCGGCTTATGCCCAGCAAGGCATGGAGTTGAATCTGTGGCCCCAGGGACCACAAACCAATAATGGCGACCCCAATGACATGGCGAAGATAAGCATCTTTCTGCCTAAGAAGAGCCAATCTACAGGACGCGCCATTGTCATCTGTCCAGGCGGTGGCTACACTCATCTGGCATTTGAAAAAGAGGGGACTGCATGGGCACCCTTCTTCAACAGTATGGGCATTGCCGTCATTGTGTTGAAGTATCGCATGCCCCATTGCGTATGGAAAGTGCCTGCCGAAGATGCTGAAGAGGCCATGCGCACCGTGCGTCGCAACGCAAAGAGTTGGGATATCGACCCGCAGCAAGTGGGCATCATGGGATTCTCAGCAGGCGGTCACCTCGCTTCGACCATTGCCACCCATTCTAAGGGCGATGCAGCGCCCAATTTCCAGATATTGATGTATCCCGTCATCTCTATGGAGACAGGTGTCACCCATCAGGGTTCGCGCGATAATCTGTTGGGTAAGAATCCCAAGCGCAAACTCATCAACGACTATTGCAACGAGCAGCACGTGACCCATGCCACACCTCCTGCCTTCATAGCATTAGCCAACGATGATAAAGCGGTTTCGCCCATCAATGCTGTCAGCTATTACGAGGAACTCTGTCAGGCAGGTGTTTCTGCCTCGATGCATATCTATCCCACTGGTGGACATGGTTTCGGCATCCTCCAGTCCTTCCCCTATCATCTTGAATTGATGATGGAGTTGCGCCGTTGGTTGCAGAGTTTCTAAGTTCCGCAAAAGTATTAAGGGCATCAGCCGCAACATTCATCCATCACGCATTATAGTACAATAGTCTGTAATAGGATTCATCAAAAAATAAGCATCGCATAGACTTGGTGGTCTGTGCGATGCTTGTTTCTTGATGGTTCTGACGGTCTGCCAGACTGTTACAGCAGTGCCTTAATCTCAGCCTCGATGTCACGTACTTGCTGACTGCGCTTGCGCAAGGTGTTGGTACGATCGATGAGGAAGTATTCTGGAAGCCCTTGTACGTTGTAAACGATAAGCGACTGTGAGTCGAGACCTTGTGGGTCGCGCACGCTAATCCATGGCAGTGCGGCGGTTTGCTGCTTCCAGAAATGCTCATCGGGATCGAGTGCTACCTGGTAAATCTCAAAGCCCTGTGCATGGTATTTGTTATAGAGTTCACGCAAGAGCAGGATGCGCTTGGGTGAGTTTTCTGTGCCAAAGACATGGAAATCGAGCATCACCACCTTGCCCTTGAGGTCGCTCAGACGGCACACCTTACCATGGTTGTCGGTCAGTGCAATATCGATAAGTCCCGTGGTCGATACCTTGCTGGCATCGATGGTATTGGCACGGTCTGCCTCGTTGATGCGCATATTCTTCATGCCCTCGATGGCAATGTTGTGCAGGTTGGTTCCGCGCTCAGCTCCTGGATGGTAGGTATCCCAACTGGTAGCTACCGCTGCAAACACTTTGATGTCATCTTTGTTGCTGCGAGGGTTAAACAGCAGCATGTTGCCCAAGGTCTGGAACAGTGCAAAATATGCATAAGAGCGGTTGGGCTCTTTGAGAATATAGTTCATCTTTACATCATTCTTATAGTCGTTGATGATGCGTAAGATGCTGTCGTTGCTTTGGTCGATGGTCAGAGCTGGGTCGCGCTGGATAGCCATGACCCGCTGTTGCAGGTCGATTTGCTTAAGGGCAAGTTCCTTAATCTTCTCACAGTTTTCTGAACCGCTTACTTCATACTGTGTAGCCATTTGTGGATATTGGGTCTTAATGGTCACAGTTTCGGTAGAATCGATACTTACATTGATGATCTGGTCTGCAATGCGCAGACGGTAAAATTCGGGTGCATCGTTTTGTGCACAAGCAAAATTGAAGTTGCCTTCGCCGTCCAGTTTTACAGAATCCACTACGTTGATTTCCTCAATGCCCACGTTTTCGAGGTAGAGCACAGAGTCTTTAGCATTGGCAATGGTGCCTTCTACATGGAATTTCTTCTCGCTACAAGAGGCCATTGCCAGTACAGCCATGGCCATCATCATATACTTCTTCATTTTAATTGTTTTTTCGGTTTTGGGTACAAAGGTACGATTAAGTGAGCGAAAAGCAAAAGGAAAACTCGTTTTTCTTTTGCATTTCCGAACGTTAGTACCTTGGCGACACCGTCGCAAAGGTACGATTAAGTGAGCGAAAAGCAAAAGGAAAACTCGTTTTTCTTTTGCATTTCCGAACGTTAGTACCTTGGCGACACCGTCGCAAAGGTATGATTAAGTGAGTGAAGAGCAAAGTGAAAACTCGTTTTTCTCTCTATTCTTTCCTCTTCAACCGTTGTATATAGTCCCACAGCTGCTTATAGAAAGGATGTCGTGTCATGGTAGGCACATCGCCCAAGATGATGAGTTTCATACGTGCACGAGTAATGGCAACGTTCATGCGGCGTAGGTCACGGAGAAATCCGATCTGTCCCTCTTGATTGGAACGCACCAGCGAGATGACGATGATGTCACGTTCCTGCCCTTGAAATCCATCTACCGTATTGACGCTGATAAGCCTTCGGAAGGGCTTGAAGTATTCGCTGCGGCTCACCAACCGGCGCAGGTATTGCACCTGTGCTCTATAGGGCGAGATGATGCCCACATTGATGCGCTCGTCGAGCAGACGCTCTTTGCCGATGCGCTCGAAGTAATGTTGAAGGGTTTCGAGCGTCAGCGTTCCCTCCTTTTTATTAATACGACCGAACGAATCGCCAACAAACTCCTCATGCATCTCCTCTCCGCTGGTGTCAATCCACTCGATGGGAATGTCCAAATCGAGTATTCCACGATACTTCACATCGGGAGCACTCTCCACCTTACCATCATAGAAATAGTCGGAAGAGAAGCGCATGATGTCTTCGTTCATGCGGTATTGCGTCTGCAATAGACTGACTGCCGAGGGTTTTGTCTCTACCAGATGCTCCATCAATGTGCGGCCCAAACCAGCCTTGAGAGCAGCAATGCTCTTCACCGTGGGCGGCAGTTGGCAGTGGTCGCCGGCAAGGATGACTCGGCCCACACGGCGCATGGGAATCCAACAGGCAGCTTCCAATGCCTGTGCTGCCTCGTCGATAAAGAGGCTGCTGAACTTTCTGCCGTCCAACAGTCGGTGGCCGGCTCCTACCAAAGTGCAGGCAATCACTCGTGCATCGTCGAAGAGTTCTTGGTTGATGCGTATCTCCAATTCGGTGGCACGCCCTTTCAGACTCTCCATTTTCTGGTGGTATTTCTCATCGCCGCGCTTTCGGTGAGCACGCAAATCACGTATGGCTTTGCGGATGGCCCATAGTTGTGGATAGTCGGGATGCCCCTCAAAGCGCCGCTCGTAAGTAAAAGACAGCATCTTGTCGGTAACACGTGTGGGGTTGCCCAACCGCAGTACGGGGATGCCACGGTCTGCCAATTTCTCCGAAATCCAGTCAACAGCCATGTTACTTTGTGCGCATACCAACACCTGGCTCTCGCGCATAAGAGTCTCGTGGATAGCCTCTACGAGCGTTGTGGTCTTTCCTGTTCCTGGCGGACCATGGACTATAGCCACATCCTTGGCACGCAACACTAAGTTGACCGCCGCCTCCTGCGTGGTGTTGAGATAGGGAAAATGCATGGGTGCGAACGTCAGCACTTCAGGTTCTTTGCGCGAATAAAAGAGGTCGCGAAGGTAAGCCAGACGTCCTTTGGCACGTATGGCGCGGTCGAGTGCATCGAGCATCAATCGGTAACTGGTCTCATCAAACGATAATTGCACACCCAGATGGTCGGTGCGCTGAAGTGTCAGCAGATAGCCATCGTTGGGAATGACGCACACCATGCGGTCGCCATCCACATAGCTCACCATAGCCGTAAACGACAAATACTTGATTCGGGCGTCCTTTTGCGACATACTATCGCAGGAGAAAAATATGATGGGTTTGCCAAATTCGAAGTTGTGCTCGATGTCGGTATCGGTAGTGCGCATCACCTCCACAGCCAGTTGGTTGAGCGAATTATAGTAGCTCTTGGTGATTTGCAACGGATACCAAGCATCGCCACGCTTTACCTTCCGCATCATTCCCATCTCTTCGGTCTGTTTGCGGAAGGCTTCTTTCTCGGCTTGATACTCCATCTGGAGTAGCAATCGTTGTTGGGTGAGTGCCTGAACAGGCGATGTCGTAGAAACCATAGTGGGTGCAAAGTTACACTTTTTTTGTGTATCTCTGCACCCTGCTATGTGATTTATTCCCTAATCGGGATTTGTTTTTCGAGTTAACGAGCCAGTCGCTTCTGTCCGTTCTGTATATAGATGCCCTTTGACGGACGCTGTATGCGACGGCCCTGAAGGTCGTAAATAGGACCGTCGGTCTGTTCTTCGTCGGTCTTCACATGTTCGATACCTGTTGTACCGTCGGTCACGGCAAAGTTGAACTGACGTACCATCGAGTCGGAACCGTCGCTCACTTTGACGCGAACGGTATAGAATCCCTTGACCGTAGTGACCATGTTGAGGTTGTTGTCTTCGATGGTGGCACCGCTGACGCTATTGGCAATGGTAGCCGTAAACGAAGGATAGCCTGCGAAATAGGGTTTGAGGTCGATGCTCTTGGTATCGCCAACCTTCACGATGAAGTTTGGATGTGCCATCCAATCAAGGTATTCTTCCAAGTCGGTGTAGTGGTCTCCATCTCGATCGTCATTGTTGTTGGCAACATTTTTATCTGTTCCTGCAATTTCTTCAAACCAGTCGGGGATGCCATCCATATCGGTATCGAATCCTGTAGGACGTGTCTCGGTGGTGATTCCAAGTTTGGCGGCATCGAAACCCTCGCTGTCTTCCTCATGGTCGATGAGGCCTTTTTTGCCCGTTTTGCTACCGGTGGTCGATGTAGATCCGTTGCGCGTTTCGTCGATGATACGTGCATCGTGCTTGTTAAGAGTAGGCATATTGCAACCCACATCGCTCAACACACTCTTGTAGGCACTCTCTGCCGTTTCGATTTCGGCATAGCTTTCAAAGAAAGGCTTAGTGGCCCAGGGTTCCCAGTTGAGCACTTGACCGTTGGAGAGTTCATATATATAGGTGTCGCCTTCCTTATCGTTGACTTTTGATCCTGATGGTTCTTCGCGAATATTGCCTTTGACATAAGCAGCCTGTGTGCCGCTGCCCGTTCCTTCAAACTGATGGCGGAAGAGTTTTCTCATGGTTGTGGCAGGTCCCATCTTATAGTAGTTGTTGACGAAATTGATTTCGTGGGAACCACCGTCGGTAGCACGGCTGCCCCAGTTATAAACCACATTGTTGAACACATCATGATGACCATCATAGTTGCCGGTGCCATCGAGTCCGCCAGAGATACTCCAGTTGCGTCCTTCGTTATGTGCCAAAAGATTGTGGTGGAACGATCCGGGCAGTCCTCCCATCTGTCCGCTTCCGATGGTAGCGGCATAGCCGTGTTGTGTTCCCGTGCCGTAGTTGGGATGGTTGGCACAGTTGAGCGCCTCGCTGATGATAGTGCGTTGCAGCGTGATGGCCTTGGCATTACGGCTTGAGAAACCCTCGTCGATGGTCCAAGAAATGGAGCAATGGTCCATGATGGCATGGTCGTTGCCCGCCATACCCATTCCGTCGATACCGATCTGTGCATCTTTGGCATCAATGATATGGCCACGGTAGAGACGGATGAAACGGGTGATACCGTCGCTCTGCATGCCGAATGGTGCACCACGGAACAAGATACCGTTGCCTGGCGCGGTTTGTCCCGCCACGGTAACATATTTCTCAGAACAGGTCAGACGGGCTTTCAGGTGGATTACACCTGCCACATCAAACAAGATGGTGCGTGGCCCTTTCACCTGAGTGATACCATAGCGGAAAGTTCCGGGTTGGGGATTGGTGGCATCGTCATCGAGTGAAGTGACATGATAGACTATGCCTCCGCGTCCACCAACAGCATATTGACCATAGCCTTCGGCATCAGGAAATGCCTTGCGGCGCGGTTGAAACGACCATACCGTGCCATGGTGTATCTTGCCTTGGGCATCCTCTTCGTCCATGCGCCAGAAGTATCTGGTCAATGGCGATAGCTGACCGGTCTGCCATGAGGCTGCTGTTCCTTCATAGTCGTAGGTTGTGGCATTGACAACTGCCATGGAGTCGGTGCCGAATACCAAGTGGTGCTTGGCGGTACCGTCGGGAGCTTTCCACGACAGCGAAGCCTTACCATCCTCCCATGCCGCATGGCGGTCGTTGTTGGCAGGGGTAGGGTCGAGTGCCATGAAAGTGTCACCGCCCACTTCAAGCGAGTTGAGTTCGAGCGATGTGGTAGTGTAGGTCGTGCCCTCTACAGGTACTGTATAATAGGTGATGGTGACAGGTCGTTGATCTGTGACGGTAAATTCTACGCTCGATTTGGCAGACTCAGAGAGCGAAGTAGCACGACGGGTCTGTTGTATGCCCGTCACTTTGGTCACTCCATCAACATCGATACTGATGGGAGGAGCTACGAAATCGCCTCCATCCGTATTGTTGTGATAGGCCAGCAAGGTGTGGTTGCCATTGGGCAGTCCGGCTATATGCACCTTGATGCCTACCCGTCCGGTGGTGAGTTCGGGTCTGTTGCCCTGTTCGTCAAGTCCCTTGACCATCACACCATCGCAGATGAGCTTGGAATGTTGGCGTCCGTCTTTCCATCTTACGGTATAGAGGGTCTTTCCCTTGACATCGCCTTCTATTTCTACGGTAAATGTAACGCCACCGAATGTCTTGGTAGCTGGTTGCTGTTGCGTAGGGATTCCCCATGCTTCATAACCTTCCTCCAGATACTGTGAAGGATTGTCGTTGGGTTGATTGAAGTCTATTTGTTGCGCATGAGCGGTATGTGTGCACAGCAAACAGAGAAACATGTGTAGAAAATGTTTCATAAGCTTAATGTTTTAGTAGTTTTAGTTTGTTTTTAATGTAGCGTTTGCAAAGGTAGTGCAAACCGAGCGAAATGCAAAAGAAAAAAATGTTTTTATTTTCATTTTCGAGGTGCAGCCTACCTTGGATGCATAGTATCAAAGGTACGATTAAGCGAGCGAAATGCAAAAGGAATTTGGCAAAAAAGTTGTATCTTTGCATCAGAAAACAAAAAAGCAATGACGCTACATCCTCTATATTCCGACGAAAAGCCACCCGAACGGTTCACCTATCCCTTCGGATACGAGCCACATCCGCTCTGCCGACAAGCTGCAACAGAGGTGCAAACCTATATTGCCAGCCATAAAGAACTGCAAGACGATGCCGACCGCGGCAAGATGTTTGGTGTATTGGTGTGTGAGCAGCAGGGACAACTGGTGTTTCTGGCTGCTTATAGTGGACTCCTTGCCGGTCGTAACGACTGGGATTATTTCGTGCCGCCAGTATTCGATGCCCAACAACCAGATGGATATTTCAAACAGGAGGAGCGCGCCATCTCAGCCATGACAGCAGAGACAGACCGCGAATCACGCAAGCAACGGTCGCAAAAACTACAACGCTGGCTGTTCGACCAGTATCGCATGCTCAATGCAGAAGGGCAAAGTAGTCAGTTGGTCGATATTTGGCAAGGTTACTATCGCGACCGTGTGGTAAGAAAATTTCCGTTGCCTCCAGGCGGTACGGGTGACTGTTGTGCCCCCAAACTCCTACAGTATGCTTATCAACACGGACTTCAACCACGGTGTATGGCAGAATTCTGGTGGGGACAATCGCCTCGCCAAGAGATACGGCACCACTTACAATACTATCCAGCGTGTAGTGGAAAATGCAAACCAGTACTGTCATGGATGCTGAAAGGACTTAACGTGGATCCAGATCCCGATACATTGTCACATCCACGAAAGCCCATTGCCATTGTCTATGAAGACGATAGCCTGCTGGTGGTCGATAAGCCTTCGGGAGTGCTGAGTGTGCCTGGTCGCAACGAAACCTATAGTGTGGAGACCGTCATGCGAGAACGCTATCCCGGCAGTTATGTGGCACATCGATTGGACATGGGTACCTCAGGACTGCTCATCGTGGCAAAGACACTCGATGCATATCGCGACCTTCAAGACCAATTCCTGCATCATGAGGTGCGCAAACGCTATGTTGCTCTGCTCGAACCACCTGCAGCTGGACAGATTCTCTGCCCAGCGAAAGGCACCATCCGACTGCCTATGCGGCCCGATATGACAAATCGACCGCTGCAAATGGTTGATATGGAACACGGAAAAACGGCAGTCACCGACTATGAATTTATCGACTCCAATACAGTTTCGCTCACTCCACATACCGGACGCACCCATCAGTTGCGGGTACATTGTGCACACCCCGATGGGCTGGGGCGCCCCATTCAAGGCGATGAACTATATGGACATACCAACCCAACAACGTCCCGAATCCATCCCGATGACACCGACCGACTCATGCTCCATGCTGCCGAAATATGGTTCCGACATCCTGTTACCAACCAACCGATGCACTTTGTTTTGCCATTTCGGCATGACAAACTACACCTTATATAAAATAAATAAAGGTTAAACACCGATAAAAATGCCACAGGAGTATGGAGTTTTGAGATAAATTTGGTAACTTTGCGCACGGAAATTTACAATCATTCATTAAAATAATAGATTATTATGATTATTGAAAACATTCACGCAAGAGAGATTCTGGATTCACGTGGTAATCCTACTGTAGAGGTTGAAGTAACTCTGGAAACTGGCGACATGGGTCGTGCCAGCGTTCCTTCTGGTGCTTCTACCGGTGAAAACGAGGCACTTGAGCTCCGTGATGGCGACAAAGGCCGCTATCTGGGCAAGGGCGTTCAGAAAGCCGTAGAGAACGTAAACACCAAGATTGCTCCCGCTATCGAAGGTATGAGCGTTCTGGATCAGCGCGCTATCGACGCCAAGATGCTGGAACTCGACGGTACTCCTACTAAGAAAAACCTCGGTGCTAACGCTATCCTCGGTGTATCACTGGCCGTTGCTCACGCTGCTGCCAACTATCTGCAGATTCCCCTCTATCGCTATATCGGCGGTACTAACACCTACGTTCTGCCTGTTCCTATGATGAACATCGTTAACGGTGGTGCTCACTCTGACGCTCCTATCGCATTCCAGGAGTTCATGATCCGCCCTGTTGGCGCTGCCAACGAAAAGGAAGGCATCCGCATGGGTGCTGAGGTTTTCCACAATCTTGCTAAGCTGTTGAAGGCTCGTGGCCTCTCTACTGCTGTTGGTGATGAGGGTGGTTTCGCTCCTAACTTTGACGGCATCGAGGATGCACTCGACACCATCATGGAAGCTATCAAGGCTGCTGGCTACGAGCCAGGAAAGGACGTGAAGATCGCAATGGACTGCGCTGCTTCTGAATTTGCTGTTCAGGAGAATGGTGAGTGGTTCTACGATTACC
Source organism: Prevotella sp. P3-92 (assembly GCF_002251205.1). Classification (NCBI taxonomy): domain Bacteria; kingdom Pseudomonadati; phylum Bacteroidota; class Bacteroidia; order Bacteroidales; family Prevotellaceae; genus Prevotella; species Prevotella sp. P3-92. Next base: position 11,934 of record NZ_NPJE01000059.1, read on the forward strand.
GTCAGCTGAAGAATGGTAAGAAGAAAGATCCTAATGGTAAGAAGCTCAGCGCTGAGGAGCAGATTGCTTACCTCGAGCAGCTGATTACCAAATATCCTATCGACTCTATCGAGGACGGACTCGATGAGAACGACTGGGACAACTGGGTTAAACTCACACAGCGCATCGGTGACCGTTGCCAGCTCGTTGGTGATGACTTGTTCGTAACCAACGTGAAGTTCCTGGAGAAGGGAATCAAGATGGGTGCTGCCAACTCTATCCTGATCAAGGTTAACCAGATTGGTTCACTCACCGAGACTCTCGACGCTATCGAAATGGCTCACCGTCACGGCTATACCACCGTTACTTCTCACCGTTCAGGTGAAACAGAGGACACCACCATCGCTGACATCGCTGTTGCTACCAACAGTGGTCAGATCAAGACTGGTTCGCTCTCACGTACCGACCGCATGGCTAAATACAACCAGCTCATCCGTATCGAGGAGCAGCTCGGTGGCCGTTCAGTTTATGGTTACAAGAAACTGAAGTAATCTCTATTACTACAGCAAATACTGATAAGGGGTGGATGCCATGTGGCTTCCACCCCTTTTAAAGTTATATGCGATAATTGTTTTGATGAACAACTCTATTGGCGCAATCGCTCACGACATTGTTCCAGTATCTGCATCACCTCGTCCATCTTCTCTGCACGCAACATGGCAATGCGCGTCTGGCGGAAGTCTGGAATACCTTTGAATACAGGCGATGCTGCTAAGTGACGACGGGTGTGGAGAATGCCACGGCGCTCGTCGATGCGCTCAACATTGATGCGCAATTGTTCTTCCAATACGTCAATCTTCTCATCAAGCGTTAGTTCCTTACGACTGAATATCCAAGGGCAACCAAATGTGGCACGGCCAATCATCACCGCATCAACACCATATTGGTCGAAAGCGCGGTCGGCATCGTCGAGCGATTTGATATCGCCATTACCTATGATGGGGATGTGGATGCGGGGATTGCGCTTCACTTCTCCTATCAGTGTCCAGTCGGCATCGCCTGTGTACATCTGCGCACGAGTGCGGCCATGGATGGTTAGTGCCTTTATGCCACAGTCTTGCAACTGTTCGGCGAGTGTGGTGATGACGAGATTGTCGTTGTTCCAACCCAAACGGGTCTTTACCGTGACAGGCAGATTTACTGCATCGACAACCTTACGAGTGACGTCGAGCAATTTGTCGATATTCTGCAACATGCCAGCACCTGCGCCTTTTCCTGCAACCTTCTTGACAGGACAACCGAAGTTGAGGTCAATCAGATCTGGACCAGCTTGTTCTACAATCTTTGCAGCATCGACCATAGCATCAATGTCGCGGCCGTATATCTGTATGCCAACGGGACGTTCCTCGTCTGCAATCGTTAGTTTTTGTACCGTCGATTTGATATCGCGCACCAAAGCTTCGGCAGATACAAACTCTGTATATACCATTGATGCACCAAACCGCTTGCAGAGCAGACGGAAACCGATATCGGTCACGTCTTCCATTGGTGCCAGAAACACCGGGCGTTCGCCCAATTCTATATTTCCTATTTTTGTCATTCTTGATTGTTGTATGATGGTTGTCGGAGTATCAGCTCAGTAGATGATAGGTGCCACCAGCCATAGGACGTACTACTCCTTTCATTTCCAAGCTGAAGAGTAGGGCGGTGACTTGGCCGATAGGGATGTTGGTGACGGTTGTTATCATATTGAGCTGTAGGTCGTTGGTTTTGCTTAAAGCATCAACAACAGCCTGTTCTTCGATGGTAAGATCAGGGAAGAGCTGGCGCTCTACGGCTTGCGGACGCAAACTGTCGGTAGTCCATCCCATTGATGAAATGAAATCATCGGCAGAAGTGATGAGGGTTGCGCCATTGTTGCGGATGAGTTGGTTGCATCCTTTGCTATATTCCGCTCCTACCGGACCAGGGAATGCAAACACCTCGCGACCATAGTTTTGAGCAATGTCGGCAGTAATGAGACTGCCGCCATGTGATGCACTTTCTACTACGATAGTGGTGTCGCTTATGCCAGCCACAATGCGGTTGCGTTTCACGAAATTCATTTTTTCAGGACGTGTCATCGACATATATTCTGTCAGCAGACCGCCTTGTTCGGTCATTTGCTGGGCAATGCCACGATGGGCAGATGGGTAGAGCGTGTCGAGTCCATGAGCAAGGACTCCAACGGTAGGTATCCCGTTGTCAAGGGAGTACTTATGAGCGCACACATCCACACCGTATGCCAGACCGCTGACGATAAGTGTATCAGGGCATTTTGTCTTTAGGTCTGCCACAAACCGGCGAATCAAATCGTTGCCATAAACCGTACAATGGCGTGTTCCCACGATGCTTATCACGCGTCGCGCATTGAGGTTGGCGTTGCCACGATAGTAGAGTAGAAGTGGTGCATCGGCACATTCGTGCAGTCGTGTGGGATAGTTGTCGCTACCGAAGGGGATAGCTTCGATATTGTTTTCCGTCATGTAACGTATCTCCTCATCGGCACGCAGTAGTGGCTCTGACCAGTCTTGTAGCAGTTCGATCAATCTTTGTGAACAATCGGGTACGGTTTCAGTCAGTCTGTTGCGGTTTTCATATACCGCTTGGGCCGATCCAAATTCGCGGTAGAGCAATTGTGCAACGGCAGGATAGAGCACCAGTATGCGACTTAAGGCAATGGTATAGCGGATATCTTCGTTCATCGTCATGATAATAAAGCCCGGTCGTAATCCTGGCTGTTAGCGAGTTTTCCATCTATCAGACATACCAGTGTGATGATTCCGCGGAAACATAATGCCTCGTCGGAAGCACGGAAGATGTCTTGATGGAATATGTATTTGACACCTTCTTTCTCTACCCACAGTCGTGAAATAAATTCGTCATCGCAGCGAAGTGGTGTCTTGTATTGCAGATTCATACGTGCAACCACGGCATCTATTCCACGCTCATGCATTTCTGCAAAACTCAGGTTTCGTGATTTCAGAAACAGATGGCGGGTATGTTCGGCATAGTGCAGATAGTTGGCATTGTTGACAATGCCTTCGATGTCGCATTCGTAGTCGCGCACTTCCATGTGCGCTTCAAAGATATATTTACTCATGTATTTATGATTTGCTATTTATCTGTTCATGGGGCTGCTGTGTTTTGTCTCCTGGTCGGCGAAGGTATTCATAGCCAATGCGGCAGCGCAGACAGTCTTTTCGGTCGCAGTATTCTTTTTTTAGTTGGATAAGTGCTTGCGAATCGCCGGCCGTTTTCACCTTCAGACCGCATTCGCTCCACATGCGGATGATATGGTTGCTCTCGGCGCGGAGCTGTTCCAACAGGTCGAAAGCCCTGTCGCAATATTCCTCTTTGGCAGTGTGACGACCGTAAGCAAAGAGCATCGGTATGCAAGTGTTGATGAGCAATAGGTTGATAGAGAATGGCGACAGATGTTTAGTGTTGCTTTCGCTCTCCTGTCCGAAAGTGTAGTGAGTCTTCCAGTAGTCGGATACGTGGGTGCCCATCATATTCTGCAACTCTGCCATAGTTTTGCAATCGGTCAGTTGCGAGAGACTTGTTTTACGCTCATGATAGAGACATGCCAGTTGTGACAAACGGATATAGGGGAAATTCTGAGGTCTCAGTCGTAGGAAACGCCAGCGGTGGTGGTCCATCGGTTGGAGTGAGAATTTATGGGCAAGGTATGTATATTCCTTACTAAGGCGCTGAAAGTATGGGTCAGCAACGGCTTCGTCGCGGTAGCGCTGTGGAATGGATTCGGGTGTTAGTAATCCTGCTTGTCCCATGAAAATGGCTTCCACTTGAAACTGATCATCGCGATGATGTCCCACAGCCGATAGGGGAATGTGTGCTGCCCACTCTTCGAAACTGTCTCCGTTGATGCCGAAACCATAGTTGCGGGCCAAGGTCATGAAGTAAGCGTCTTCCCACGAACCATCCAATCTACGTGCGCGTTCAGCTATAGCCTCCGTTTTTTGCTCCAACCGCTCGGTTTGCAAAGCAGCCATCCAAGCATGGATGGTGATGGGAGCCAATTGAGGAATGATGCGGTAGCACGGCGGATATTGGTCGGTACGTAGCAACTCCTCATAGTTGTCGATGACTTGTTGAGGCACATCGATCTGCATTTGTGGTATGAAATGGCCCAATGTATTGGTCACATCGCAGTCGATGATGCCAGCTACATGAAGTACTACATTGTCGTAGGCAGCATCATGGTCATGACCATGCAGAAACCAATCGCTCGATTTGTCGTGGATTTCTACATTGCCCACCCATAGCGTCTGACCGATTTTTACCTTGGCATTGAAGAAATCGGGACCGCTGTTGCGATTATGAAGACCAGGGTCTATCACCTCTATCGGTCGTCCGTCGGTGGTGGCAAGTGGTCTGGCAGGCAGCAAACGGTGCTTCCAGACATAGTGTAGGAGTTGTTCCATGCGGCATGAAATAATAATGGTGCAAAGTTACGCAAATTATTTTTTTTTGGCAACTTTACACCGTTTCTTTTTACTCCTAATCGGTTATAGAGATTCTATTTATCCCTACTTTTCGGTTTAATATGCGATTGGAGGATAGTCATGTAGCATTTGAATGATGGGGTCAGCACTTGCATTTACATCTTGTAGAAGGCGATATACTCTTTCAGCAGACGGAGCATTTCGTCGGCAGCATGCTTCCGATATACTCCTTTCAACGTATGGAAACATCCCACCATACTACTTTCTTCCCCTTCAAGAGGAATGGCGCATAGGTCTGGTGTGGTGGCAACAGCTGAACAAGACAGCACGGTCAGCATCTTGCTCTTACGCACCAGGCGCAATAAGGGCGTGGCAATGTTCAGTTCCACATGTGTGTTGAGAGTTATGTTGTGCGCAACCAACAGACGTTCCAATACGTTGCGCGCCTGTAAGCCCTTTGCTGGAAGTGCAAACGAATAGTTGGCAATGTCGGCAAGAGTCAGCGAAGGGCGTGATGCCAGCTCGTGGTCTTGCGGTACAACCACCCCCAACTGGTCTTTGAAGAGTTCTACCGATTCCACTTTCTTGCTGATATGAGTGGGCTTGTATGACAGCACTACATCCAATTCATGACGGCACAACTTGTCGATAAGTTCTTCCATACGCAAGTATGTGATATCAATGTGCGTGTTGGGATAGAGGCGGCAGAATTCTGTCACCACTTCAGCAGTCATCAATGAAAAGGAGTGGGTGACACCAATGCGGAGCGTTCCACATTTCATCTGCGTCAGATCGGTCATTCGTGCCATGCAGTCATCGGCAGCAGTCACCGTGCGGTTGGCATAATCCACAAGTTCCTTACCAGCTTCTGTCAGATGTACTTCGTGACTGTTACGGTCGAACAGCACCACGCCGAGCTCAGTTTCCAACTGTTTAATAGTTTGTGTTAGTGTGCTTTGGGTGATGTACAATTGCTTAGAAGCTTCTGAGAAATTGAGAGTCTCAGAGACTTTTAGGAAGAAACGAAGCTGTCTTAGTTCCATGTTATGCTGTTTTTGTATCGCTATTATCAGTTTGTCTGCGTGCATCCACTATGATGGGAACTGTCGCACCAAGTACCATCAGTATGACAATGATGACGCATACCATGCCATTGTAACTAAACAGATAGAAGGCATGGGTGAATGTTTCGGCATCCTTGCTCATAATGCATTGTAGCAATCCCTCAACCGAACGATAGGCATACATACCCGGAATCATCGGTAAGAGAGCAGGAAATGCCAGCGCTTCGGCAGGAATACGCCAGTGGCGGCTCGCTTTCGGTGCAAAGAATCCAATGACCAATGCACCGATAAAGGCTGCTGGAATCAGTCCCCAACCGCAGGCATGGGTCAGCACGAAACGTGTGGCATGACCTGCTGCCGCAAGCAGTGCACATCCTTTGAAAGCTTGGAGAGGCACATTGCTGATGCTTCCGAAACCGATGGCGGCAATGGCGGCAAAGAAACCGTCCAACAGGATATCTGTCATAATCATAACGTAAAGTCTTTAGAAATATTGTATGTTCATTAAAAGAATGCCTACCGATAGGCCGATGCCCAAGCATGCTGTCAGCACAGATGCTTCGATGAAACGGCTGATGCAGCAGAGTAAATGTCCGTGGATAAGGTCGCTGACGGAGTTGATGTATGGGATGCCAGGTACAAGATATAACACACTGGTACCTAGTGCAATGTCTGGTGTATCGGTGCAATGGAACATAAAACCTGCACAGGCGATGACTGATGAACAACAAGCAGCGCAAAGTACAGCCAGACGCATATCCCATTTCCATTCTTTATGCAAAGCATTCTTAATCCAGAAACCATTGACAGTGGCAATAAATACAATGAGCATGGCTCTCCAATCGCCTTCAAACAAACGGCAGAACGAAGCATTGGCAAGGCCAGTGAGTAGCGTTACCAACCAAGGGTTGAGTCGTGGTTTCTTCATGATGCTACGAAATTCGTTTTTTGCATCTTCCAGTGTGATGCCATTGTCGCGGACATCCCATGACAAGTGACTCAGACGGGAAATGACATAGAAGTTGAGACCTGTGACAGGCAATTTCTCTCCAACGGAAAAGGACTGACTATGATCCTTGTCCCATACAGTGGTCATAACCGTATGGGGTAAGATGGTGATCTCTGCTGTTGTTCCGTATGCTTCGGCAATACGGTGTACCGTCTTTTCGCAACGGGCAGATGAACCGCCGGCAGCCAGCATGGTTGCGGCATAGGTGGCAAGAAAATGGGCAGTTTCTTTAGAGCTGTTCAAGTTCGTAGTCGTCATATACCATGCCTGTTTCGTTGTCCTTAATCATCACTTCCTCTTCTGCCATGTGGCCAGCTGTTACGTAGTCGTAACATTCGTTGTTGAGAAATAGTTTCTCTTGACAGCCCAGAGTTCTCTTCTTGTAATTTTGGAAAGCGAAAGTGAACTTTTTCAACGCCACAACAATCAAAGGCATAGCCAATGAAACAGCTAAAATAACTAATCTATAAGTCTCCATAATTTATATATTTTTTTCTTTCTTTTTATATGTAAAAACGAGGGTTGAGCGATATCGCTTTCCTCGAAAGCGTGTGCAAAGGTCTCGCTTTTTATCCATATCTTTTTGCATTGGCTATTAAAAATACCGAATGCCGCTATCGGTACCTATATCCCCACGATAGAAAACGGTTGTGGCAAATTCATAAAAAAAAGAAAAATATCGGCAGTTTATTCGTTTATTACCAATAAAATAGGTAATTTTGCATGATTTATTTATTTAGACGTAAAAAATAAGATGAACGTAATTACGAAAAGTATTCAGTTGCCTGATGGAAGAACCATCACAATTGAAACCGGGAAAGTGGCAAAGCAGGCTGACGGAAGCGTTGTTCTCCGTATGAACAACACCGTACTTCTGGCCACTGTTTGTGCCGCAAAAGATGCAGTTCCCGGAACAGATTTCATGCCTCTGCAGGTTGACTACAGAGAGCAGTATGCCGCCGCAGGTCGATTCCCCGGTGGTTTCACCAAGCGCGAAGGCAAAGCCAGTGACAACGAAATCCTTACCAGCCGTCTGGTGGACCGTGTGCTCCGTCCGCTGTTCCCTTCTAACTATCACGCTGAAGTTTATGTGAATGTAATGCTTCTGAGTGCAGATGGTGTTGACCAACCCGATGCATTGGCAGGATTCGCCGCATCAGCAGCATTGGCATGTTCGGATATTCCCTTCGAGTGCCCCATCAGTGAGGTTCGTGTAGCTCGTGTTAATGGCGAGTTTGTTATCGACCCAACCTTCGAACAGATGAAGGAAGCTGACATGGACATCATGGTTGGTGCTTCTGCCGAAAACATCATGATGGTGGAAGGCGAAATGAAGGAAGTATCAGAGCAAGATATGATTGGCGCACTGAAAGCAGCGATGGCTGCTATCAAGCCTATGTGTGAATTGCAAACCGCACTGAGCAAGGAGCTCGGTACCGATGTGAAGCGCGAATACGATCACGAAGTCAACGATGAAGAACTGCGTGAGCAGATGAACAAGGAACTCTATCAGCCTTCGTACGACGTGACCAAGCAGGCTCTTGAGAAACATGCGCGTGCTGAGGCATTCGAAAAGATATTGGCAGATTTCAAGGAGCAGTATGCTACTGCACATGCCGATCTCACCGAAGATGAGCTCGAAGAGAAATATGCCATGATGGACCGTTACTATCATGATGTGGAGCGCGACGCTATGCGACGTTGCATTTTGGATGAGGGTATTCGTCTTGACGGTCGTAAGACCGACGAGATTCGTCCTATTTGGTGTGAGGTTTCTCCACTGCCCATGCCTCACGGAAGCTCTATCTTTACACGTGGTGAGACACAGTCTCTGACCACTTGTACTCTCGGTACTAAACTCGATGAGAAACTTGTTGACGATGTACTTGACAAGAGCTATCAGCGCTTCTTGCTCCATTATAACTTCCCTCCATTCTGTACTGGTGAGGCCAAAGCCCAGCGTGGCGTGGGTCGTCGTGAAATTGGTCACGGTCACTTGGCATGGCGTGGCTTGAAGGGTCAGATACCTGAGGACTTCCCTTATACCGTACGTCTGGTATCTCAGATTCTCGAGTCTAACGGTTCTTCATCTATGGCTACCGTTTGTGCAGGTACGCTTGCCCTGATGGATGCAGGTGTTCCTATGAAGAAGCCTGTATCAGGTATTGCCATGGGTCTGATTAAGAATCCCGGTGAAGATAAATATGCTGTATTGAGCGATATCCTCGGCGACGAGGACCATTTGGGTGATATGGACTTCAAGACCACTGGTACTAAGGACGGTCTGACAGCCACTCAGATGGATATCAAGTGCGACGGTCTGTCGTTCGAAATCTTGGAAAAAGCTCTTATGCAGGCTAAGGCTGGCCGTGAGCATATCCTTAAATGCATCACCGATACTATTGCTGAGCCACGTGCTGAGCTTAAACCACACGTACCCCGCATCGTAGCCTTTGAGATTCCTAAGGAGTTCATTGGTGCTGTGATTGGCCCGGGCGGAAAGATCATTCAGCAGATGCAGGAGGATACCGGTGCTACTATCACTATCGATGAAGAGGATGGCGTTGGTAAGATTCAGGTGAGCGGTCCCGATAAGAACAGCATCGATGCTGCTATTGCCAAGATTCGTGCCATTGTGGCTATTCCTGAGATTGGTGAGGTTTACGAGGGTACCGTACGCAGCATCATGCCTTATGGTTGCTTTGTAGAGTTCATGCCAGGCAAGGACGGTTTGCTCCATATTTCAGAAATCGACTGGAAGCGTTTGGAGACCGTAGAGGAAGCTGGTATCAAGGAAGGCGATAAGATTAAGGTGAAACTGCTGGAGATAGATCCTAAGACCGGTAAGTTCAAACTCTCTCATCGCGTTCTTATTGATAAGCCTGAGGGATATGTTGAGCGTCCTGCACGTCGCGACCGTGGCGAGCGTCGCTCCCGTCCTGAGCGTGGCGAGCGTCGTCAGCACAACGATCACCGCGAGCGTCCACAGCGCAACGACGAATTCCATGAGCCCAACAACGAGCCCAAGGATTTCAGCGATGCTCTCGACAAAATGGACTTCTAATTGCAGCGAATCATATAGCTGAAAAATAATCTAAAGTGTCCTGCAGAAGCTTCACGGCTTTGCAGGGCACTTTTCCGTTTTTCCAGAGTTATACAAGAATTTTAGTTTTAAGAAAATTTCGACCACTCGACCACCGATGTGTGCATCACGTTATCGTTCAGTATTTTAGGCGGTGGTCGAAACTGTTTATATCGACCACCCATCGACCACCAAATTGCGAAAGCATATCTGCGATGCTCATATCTATTCGAATGTCGCTCAGAAATAAAATTGATTTATATTCTTTTGATAACGTTTTGCCAAGGTGTGCCAAATGTTTTGCAAAAGTGAGAGCGACTTCAATTATATTTCAGTTTTTATGCTGAATAATTCACTAAGTACTTGTCTCTTTGGGCCGTTTTGTATAGCCAATACTCTTGCCGTTTCAATCTACACGTCATTCCGGTATATATGAGAGATCTATTTGCTTGGGCAGATTGTCTTTTTTCACGAAAACTGTTCTTTTATACTTATCGTCCCACGTCATCGTAAACTTCAAGTCTTGATGTAGGGGCACTTGAAAATACGTTGTGTCTGAACGGATGCATTTGTCATATCTACCACCCACAGATCTTTCTAATTCACACTCTATTTTGTATCTCTTGGCATCTTTAGGCTTTGTTTTTGCAATCACTTTAACATATTGGGCTTCCCATAAAACATAATCGTCAATTATATGGTATCTATCTGTCCAGAAGCCTTCAATATTCTCAGTTTCGTATAGATAAGTGAGAAAATACTTTTTCTTGTTCAGGTTTGGTTCTATGTAATAGATACTTCCTTCTCCTCCATTTATACTTCTTTCTTCTTTCTTGCGATAGACCGTGAGTTTATATATACCGTTCTCATCTGTTTTTGACGTGGCTTTTTTTAGGGTATAATTTATAAACCAGTTACCACAATTATAGTAGAATGAAATTGGTATATTCTTTACAGGTTGGTTGTTGTGGTCTAATATTCTGCCTGTTACAGATAGTACGTCTATTGCATCCGCAGGGGTATCGTCTTCTTCTATTTCACATCCACTGAGTAATCCAATAATACACAATATTAAAAGTTTATATGAATACTTCATATCGAAAATAGTTTTAAAAGGTTATAATAGCTATTGTTGGGTCATAAAACACTTGATAATTTCTGCAAATATCGTCTTTTTATTTTTACAGCACAAGGTTTTTCGTGTTAATTAAGGTTAATGGCATAGGAATTTCACTTCAATGGCAGATATTCCCCATCGTTTGTCCACAGAAAAGCCATGATTGTCTTCTTGTTTGCGGACTGTTGCTGACGGTGTTGCGGACGTCGGTATAATATGTTGAGAAACAGGAGTTTCGCTCGAAAATGCAGTCGATGCGAATGCAAAGTAAATTGATTTCCTCAGTAAAACAAATTGATTTCCTTTGCAAAGTAAATTGATTTGCTCTGCAAAACAAATTGATTTGCTGAGAAGAGCGACTTTCGTTTGAGACATGCAGCAGTTCTTTAGCGCACGAATATCATCATGACAATAGGGCAAAATCATTGAAATAGCCGAGTAAATTCATTGAATTTGCTGACCAAATTCAATGAGATTGCTGACCAAATTCAATGAATTTGCAAAACAGCGCACTATCCTTTTGACTGTCATGCACTTGCAAGGACCTTGTTTTGCTCGTCGCGAAACTGCGATGGCGATACTCCATATTGGCACTTGAAAGCGGTGCAGAAGTGGCTTTAGTGTAGCCACGAGAAGTGCCAAGCGGTGGAGATTAGGCATGCGCGTATCACGGTATTTTTCTCTTGTCGAAAAAGCCTTTTGGTGGTCAGTTGGTGGTCGAATGAAGGTCTGTTGTGGTCAGTTGATGGTCTATTTGTGGTCGAAACGTGGTCGAAACGCGTCAAGATAAAGTCGTCGGCCACAGGCTATGTTTCTGTATCTCTGTTGGTTAGACAGTGTTTGTGGTCGGGTGGTCGATTTTTGAGACATCGCGTGTGCGCGTGCGCCCATGCGCACGCGCAAGGAGTATGAGGTTAACCTTCGATATCCTGTTTAGCAGCAGGTTTAATCTTTAGTTCGTAGAGGTCGCCACGACGGTCGCGCAGGTTGCGCACAGCACCATAGGTGTGTAGCTCGTTGAGCAGACTCAGATCTACATCGCTTACCAATATCATCTCGGTGTTGGGTGTTGCCTCGGCACGCATACCGTCGGTGGGGAATGCAAAGTCGCATGGCGTGAACACAGCAGACTGTGCATACTGGATATCCATGTTGTGGACACGCGGCAGGTTGCCCACACTTCCGGCAATTGCCACGTAGCACTCGTTTTCGATGGCACGAGCCTGTGCACAGATGCGAACACGTGAGTAGGCGTTCTTAGTGTCGGTCATGAATGGTACAAAGAGTATCTGCATGCCCTCATCTGCCATCAGGCGTGACAGCTCAGGGAACTCTACATCGTAGCAAATCAGTATGCCGATGCGTCCGCAGTCAGTATCAAAAGTCTGCACATGGCTGCCACCGGTCAGTCCCCAACATTTCTGTTCGTCGGGAGTGACATGTATCTTTTCAAACATCTCGTACGATCCGTCGCGACGGCAAAGAAAGCCCACATTGTAGAGAGCACCGTCATCTTTAACGTAAGGCATACTACCTGTGATGATGTTGATATTATAGCTGATGGCCATTTCAACGAAGCGATCGCGGATTTTCTCCGTATATTGTGCCATGGCACGGATAGACTGTGCCTCGCCCATATCGTTGAACTTCGCCATCAGTGGAGCGTTGAAGTATTCGGGGAAGAGGATGAAATCGCTCTTGTAGTCGGATACGGAATCGACAAAGAACTCTACCTGTTCGAACAAATCATCGAGCGTATGGTAGGGGCGCATCTGCCATTGTACCATACCGATACGTACCGTGGGACGCTTTTCCACCACATTGTTGGATGGCTGATAGTAGATATTGTCCCATTGCAGCAGTGTGGCACAATGTTTCGACTCCTCGTCGTTGGGCAGATAGTTGCGGATGACACGACGCACGTGGAAGTCGTTGGACAGCTGGAAAGTAAGTACCGGGTCGTATATCTCTCGCGTGCGTACCTTTTCTATATATTCCTTAGGACGCATGGTGTCGGCATAGAGGTGGTAGTTGGGTATTCTACCGCCAAACATGATGGCCTTGAGGTTGAGTTTCTCACAGAGTTCCTTGCGATATTCGTACATGCGGCGAGCCAGTCGCATGCCACGGTAGTCGGGATGGATAAACACCTCGATGCCATAAAGGATATTGCCGTCGGGGTTGTGAGTGTTGAACGTTTCGTTGCCAGTGACCTGTGCATAGGTGTGGTCGCCTTTCACCTTGTTGTAGTCAACAATGATGGATAGGGCACATCCCACTATCTTATCATCGACCACGATAACAATCTGGCCTTCGGGAAAGATAGTGAGGAGTTTCTTGATTTGTGCGTGAGTCCAGAAGACATCAGCATCGGCATAGATGCGTCGGAATGATCGTGCCAACTGGTCGTAGTCCTCCATTTGGAGGTTGCGCAGTTCTACTTTGTTGGAGTGTGACGTTTCCATAATGTACGGGTTATCTTTTGCTGTTTTCTTTTTACCGACGCAAAAGTACTAATTATTCCTTTATGTTGAACACTATCATGGTGTGTTTTTTATCTTTTCTTCCATCTCCTTGACTTTGTCGTGGATATATTTACAGAAACCAGAGTCTTCCAATACTTCGATATCAGAAAACAGTCCCATGACAAAACGACCTATACCAATATAGCTGCACACATCGAGTTCAAGTATCCAATGGGTGTCATTGTCTTTACAGATATAGGCTGCCGATAATGGATATTCTTCTTGTATGATATTGGCTGATAGGCGGCCCAGACGTAGTTTGATACGCATCTGTTGTTCGCCGCTGAACATGAAGATGTCGGTGTACATCTGTCGATGCTGCCTTTCGTGCTGCCATTCGTCGGCCAACAACTCTACCGATTCCATGCGTGCCACCTTGAAGGTCTTGTTCATCTTTGATGTTAATTCATAGCAACGCACCTCGCGATTGTCGTTCATCAACATGAACGGTTCGACAATGCGATCGCTCACCGAGTTGCTGTGTGGCGATGAATAATGGTGGAGAATGACATTGCGATGATATTTGATGGCATCGTAGAGGACGCTGATATTCAAAGCCTGCTGTTCGCGCAACTGGGCATCGGCAAGGATATTAAAATCGTAGAGCGTGTCGAGCTTCCTCTTTAGATGGGCCACCAGTGCTCCCTGACCACCATAGTTTTCAAGCATGCGGCGGATATAGATGGCTTCGTCTTCGGTGAAATGCACTTTGCGGAAGAGTTTGGTGAAGTAGGTGGAGTTTTTGTCGATGGAATAGACGGTACCGCGCTTTTCCACTTCGAAGCCAAAGTCACGGAAAAAATCGAGATAGTAATAGAGCGTGCGCTTTGATAGCTCCATCTTTTCGCAGAGTTGCTGTACGTTGAGCTTCTTGTTTTCGGTAAGTAGAAGCAGCAACGACAGCTCTCGGTTCAGTTTGTCGTGACGCATAGGCTATTCTCCAAAATCGAGTGAAAGCTGCCCATCGCCCAGCAGATTGAAACTCTTGCGGTGATAGGGAGTGATACCGTAACGACTGATAGCTTCGCGATGCTTCTTGGTGGGATATCCTTTGTTGGAATGCCAGTCGTATTCAGGATATTCCTCTGCCAGTCCATCCATATAGTCGTCGCGGTAAGTCTTGGCAAGAATCGAGGCTGCTGCAATGCTGAGATATTTACCATCACCTTTGACAATAGTGGTGTGGGGCAACTTCTGATAGGGTTTGAAACGGTTGCCATCCACAATAATTGCTTCTGGACGCACTTTCAACTGGTCGAGAGCACGGTGCATGGCGAGTATCGAGGCATTGAGGATGTTAATGCGGTCGATCTCCTCGGCTGTTACGATGCCTACAGCCCATGCCAATGCGTCGCGCTCAATAATCTCGCGCAACTGCTTGCGCTTATAGTCTGTCAATTGTTTCGAGTCGTTGAGCGCCTCGTTGTGGTAGTCTTCAGGAAAGATAACAGCAGCAGCATAGACGCTACCTGCCAAACATCCACGTCCGGCTTCATCGCATCCTGCTTCTATCTTACCCGTGTAATAATGGCTTGCAAGCATATAATATTGTAAAGAGATGTTAACGATTAAATTCTTTTAACTAAGATATTTTGAAAGTGAACATATTGTGCACAAAATAGTAGTTCCTTTGCAGCATCGAAACAATAAAATCTGAACTGAATATGAAACAGACCATCACTTTGAATCGTAACGAGCGCCTCATGCTCAATGTACAGCGTATAGCCAATCTTGCCAATAAACCCCTTGCGGCTCTTGCCAACTACTATTCGCGATTGCTAGGCGAGAAAGTCAACGTGCGACAGACCTTGTTGCTATGCAATGCACAGGCTGCTTTCTTCTTCCTTGTATTTGCATCCATGTCGTTGGTATTGCGGCTGCTCTGTCTGCTGTGGTTTTGCAACGCATTGCTCAAATGCCGAAACAGCGGACTTGGACGCGACTAATAGTTAATGCCCAATATGCAGAAACTTGACACTGTTGGTCAGAACATCTGACTGACACGGCGTATGCCATTGACCAAAATGTCAATCTCCTCTTTCGTATTGTAAAGGGCAAACGATGCGCGCACCGTGCCGCTGATACCAAGGCGAGTCATCAGGGGTTGGGCGCAATGGTGTCCAGTGCGTACAGCTATGCCAAGGCGATCGAGCAGGGTGCCCATGTCCAGGTGGTGGATATTGCCCACCAGAAAACTGACTACTGCATCTTTGTGTGCTGATGTGCCAAACAGACGCATATCATCGATGGTTGACATCTGCTCCATACAATAATGGGTAAGCATCTGCTCGTGGGTTGCTATCTGGTCAAGGCCTAATGCCGAAATATAATCAATAGCAGTGGCGAGGCCGTGGGTTGCTACATAGTCGGGCGTGCCTGCTTCAAATTTAAAGGGCAGGCGTTCAAAAGTGGTTTGTTCCCACGATACTTTATCTATCATTTCGCCGCCACCTTGATAGGGTGGAAGTCTTTCCAACCATTCTTCTTTACCATAGAGCACACCGATACCAGTAGGGCCATACATCTTGTGTCCACTGAAGGCAAAAAAATCGCAATCCAGTTCTTTTACATCAACATGAAAGTGGGGAGTGCTCTGTGCACCATCCACCAATACGGGAATTCCATATTTGTGGGCAATGGTTGTCACATGCTTTACATCGTTTACTGTGCCGAGCACATTGCTTACATGGGCCATGCTCACCAGTTTGGTACGCTCGTTGATCATCTGTTCCAACTGATCCAAACAGAGATCGCCCTTTTCGTCGAAAGGCAGATGACGTACTACGATGCCGCGGCGGTTGGCTTGTAGTTGCCAAGGCACGATGTTGGAGTGGTGCTCCATGTCGGTGACAATAACTTCATCGCCCTCTTTCATCATCTCTTCGCAGAATGATGATGCTACTAGATTGATGGCTTCTGTAGTGCCGCGAGTGAACACAATCTCTTCTGTTTTAGCGGCACCGATGAAAGCACGCACCTTTTCTCTTGCTGCCTCATGTAGGTCGGTGGCCTGTTGCGACAGGTAGTGGACACCGCGATGTACATTGGCATTGACGTTGAGGTACTCCTCTCTCATAGCATCGAGCACGCAGAGAGGTTTCTGAGTGGTGGCTGCATTGTCGAGATAGACAAGTGGACGATCATAGACTTTTCTCGACAGAATGGGGAAATCTTCCCGCACTTTATTGATATCGTACATCTTTTCTTATAATCTTATTTACAGAGTTTGCATCCCACACATTTGCTGAGTTCACCGCGGAAACGCTTTTCTACCAAATAGTGCAGGCGGTCGCGGAGTGGTTCGAGTTGCATCTGATCGACCACCTCGTTGATGAATGCGTTCTGCAACAGCAGTCGTGCCTCTTTTTTCGATATGCCGCGTTGCTGCATGTAGAAGAGGGCCGCATCATTGAGCTGGCCTACTGTACTTCCGTGAGCACATTTTACGTCATCGGCATAAATCTCCAGCATGGGCTGGGTGTACATACGGGCTGTCTTTGAAGCTGTCAAGTTCTGATTGGTCATCTGCGATGAGGTCTTCTGTGCGCCATGTGCCACATAGACTCTTCCTGCAAATGCTCCAACGGCATCTTCGTTGAGCACGTACTTGTAGAGTTCTGTGCTGGTGCAGTGGGGCACCTCATGACGGATGAGCGTGTTGTTATCTACATGTTGTTTCTTGTCGGCAATCACACAGCCATAGCATCCACATTCTGCACCTTCGCCAGCAAAGGTGAGATCAAGGCGGTTGCGTGTCACACCATTGTGAAGGGTTATCACATTGTGGTTGACACGGCTATTAGCTTGTTGCTCTATATATACATTGCTGATACGTACGTTCTTGTGGTGTGTCTCTTCCAAACAATAGAGGTCGAGCGAGGCATTGTTGCCAACAAATGCTTCGATGATCTGTGTGGAAAGGAAATTGCGGTCATCGGCTGCATGGTCGCAGAAGAGCATTTTCAGTTCGGCTCCATCCTCCAGGATAATCATCACGCGGCGGTTGACCATAAGGTCAACATCGCTTCGGAGGATGTTGATGACCTGTATGGCACGTTCCACTTTGGTGTGGCGTGGCACATAAACAAGCAGTCCGTCTTGTGCCAACATGGTGTTGAGAGCTGTTACGGCATCTTCGTCGGTTTTTGCTAAGCGCCCATAGTGGCTTGCCACCAGTTCGGGATGTTCCTTCATTGATCCCACAAAAACACCTTCGGGCAGATGGCCTTTAGGAGTTTCTTGGGTGTAGAAGGCGTCATTGACCATGAAATAAAGCGAAGTAGATAGGTTGGGTACATCGCATCGGAAGGCCTCATAGGGGTCAACGGGGATGTTGAGTCGGTTGAGGTTCAGTCCGTAGTTGGGTTCGAAGAGTTGTTGCAGGTCGGTATATTTATACCGTTCCACCCGTCGGGTGGGGAAGCCCTGCGCTTTGAAATGCTCGAAAGCCTTGTCGCGTATGGCATTCATGTGCTCTGGGGCATGACTGATAATCATCTGCCTTGCTTCCTGATAGAGCTCGATATATTGTTGTTCGCTACCCATTTATTCTTCTCCTATTTCTTCTTTGATCCAGTCGTAACCATGTTCTTGTATCTCTTTGGCCAGTTCTGGACCTCCGGTTTTTACGATGCGTCCCTTGTAGAGCACATGAACAAACTGTGGACGAATCATCTCCAGCAGTCGGTCGTAGTGGGTGATAACGATACAGGAGGTTTGTGGAGTCTGCAGTTTGTTGACTCCTTCTGCAACAATGCGCATGGCATCGACATCGAGGCCTGAGTCGGTCTCGTCGAGAATGCTTAGCTTTGGTTCAAGCATAGCCATTTGGAATACCTCGTTGCGTTTTTTCTCGCCACCGCTGAATCCTTCGTTGACCGAGCGGTTGGCAAGTTTAGAATCGAGTTCTACTATCTTTCGCTTCTCGCGCATCAGTTTTAAGAACTCTGCGGCATTCATTGGTTCAAGACCTTGATATTTCCGTTTTTCGTTAATGGCAGCTTTCATGAAGTTGGTCATCGATACTCCGGGAATCTCCACAGGATATTGGAACGAAAGGAACAATCCCTCGTGTGCGCGGTCTTCGGGCTTCATGTCCAATAGATTTTTACCATTGAAATATGCTTCTCCTTCGGTCACTTCGTAGAGTGGATTGCCCACGAGAACGGCACTGAGTGTGCTCTTGCCCGAACCGTTGGGGCCCATGATGGCATGTGTTTCACCGTCGCGAATGGTCAGGTCGATGCCTTTCAGTATTTCTTTGCCAGCAATGGTGGCATGCAGGTTTTTTACCTCTAACATATCTTGAGTCTTTTTATTGTCGTTGTTGTTTTATCCCACGGTACCTTCGAGTGATACGCTGAGCAGTTTCTGTGCCTCGACGGCAAACTCCATGGGGAGTTTCTTGATTACTTCTTTGGCATAGCCATTAACGATGAGACCTACGGCTTGTTCGGTGGGTATGCCACGCTGGTTGCAGTAGAAGAGTTGGTCTTCCGATATTTTGCTGGTAGTTGCTTCGTGTTCGAATACTGCGGTGTCATTGTGTACATCCATATAGGGGAAGGTGTGTGCACCACAGTCACTGCCCAGCAGTAGAGAATCGCAACTGGAGTAGTTGCGTGCATTGTCGGCTGTGCTGGTAGCACGTACCAGTCCGCGGTATGAGTTTTGGGAGTGGCCGGCAGATATTCCTTTCGATATGATGGTACTTTTGGTGTTTTTGCCCATGTGTATCATCTTTGTGCCAGTGTCTGCTTCTTGATAATTGTTGGTAACAGCTACACTATAGAACTCTGCTGTCGAGTTGTCACCACGGAGTATGCAGGAGGGATATTTCCAAGTGATAGCACTTCCGGTTTCTACCTGTGTCCACGAAAGTTTA
This sequence comes from Prevotella sp. P3-92, assembly GCF_002251205.1. Classification (NCBI taxonomy): domain Bacteria; kingdom Pseudomonadati; phylum Bacteroidota; class Bacteroidia; order Bacteroidales; family Prevotellaceae; genus Prevotella; species Prevotella sp. P3-92. Next base: position 31,102 of record NZ_NPJE01000059.1, read on the forward strand.
GAACCTTCACCTCTGAGATCACCGCGCTTGGTGACAAGGTTGAGCACACCACCTTTACCATTCTCATCACCGGGATACCAGTTTTGTACGGTAGAGTATTTTACTTCGGCTCTATCATTGACAATGATCTCTACGATGGCGGCATGTAATTGGTTTTCGTCGCGCATAGGGGCTGTGCATCCTTCGAGATAGGATACGTAGGCATCGTCGTCGGCAATAATCAATGTGCGTTCAAACTGTCCTGTGTTACGTGCATTGATGCGGAAATAACTGCTCAATTCCATAGGACAGCGCACACCTTTGGGGATATAGACAAAAGATCCATCGCTGAATACGGCACTATTGAGCGCTGCGAAGAAATTGTCGCGGTATGGTACTACCGTACCAAGGTATTGTCTGACGAGTTCGGAATGTTCCTTAATGGCTTCACCGATGGAGCAGAATATTACACCTTTCTCTGCGAGCTTCTCTTTGAAGGTGGTCTTTACCGATACCGAGTCCATGATGGCATCCACTGCTGTATTGCCACTCAATGCCAGACGTTCTTCAAGGGGAATACCCAGTTTGTCGAAAGTCTTCTCCAGTTCCGGGTCAATCTTTCCGTCACCTTGGGGTTTCTTGGCCAGCGGGTCTGCGTAGTATGATATGGCTTGATAGTCAATAGGTGGCACATGTACATGTCCCCATCGTGGTTCCGTCTGCTGTTGCCAGTAACGGAAAGCTTTGAGACGGAAATCAAGCATCCATTCGGGCTCTCCTTTTTTTTGCGATATGAGCCTGACAATATCCTCATTGAGTCCTTTCTCAATGATTTCAGTATGTACATCAGTAGTGAATCCAAACTCGTATTTCTGTTCAGCTACTTGGCGTACTAATTCGTTGTTGTTTTCTTTCATTTCCATTTGGGGTACAAAGTTACGAATAAGTGAGTGAAGTACAAAAGGAAAACGAGTTTTTCTTTTCGCTTTAGTTCCTTTAGAAAACTATTCTCTGCTTGATGATGCATAGTCGCGTGGTGATAGACCGAAGCGCTTGCGGAAACACTTGCCGAAATAACTACTATCCTTAAAGCCTGAACGATATGCCACTTCGTTGATGCTGAGGTTAGTGTGTTTTAGCAGTTCGGCAGCACGTGATAGTCGGAACTCCTTGATAAGATCGAGTGGTGCAAAGCCTGTGACGTTCTTCACTTTCTTGAAGAATGCCGATCGCGACAGCCCCATTTCAGCAGCCATGGTATCGATGTTGAATTCGCTGTTTTGCAGATTCTCATCGATGATGCGATGCAACTGGTCTATAAACTCCATACCTTTTTGCTCAACATATTGTGAGTAGTCAATCTCTTTGGCTGGTGTAGCGGTGGCCATAGTATGTAGCTTTGCCAGTCGTTGACCGATAATCATTTCGTTTCTCATTCGGTTCATTTGCAGTCCTGTGCGTACAATGAAGAATGTGATGATGCCGATGACAGCCAGATAGATAAGATATGCCCACCATGTGGCCCACCACGGTGGAAGTATGCAGATGTGCAGTTCGTCTCTTGAGCAGAGTGTTGGATTGCTGTCGTCTATTGTTTCAACCACAAAGGTGTAGTTACCTGGTGGTACTTTGGTGTACGATGCTTGTCTGTTTTGTCCGCTGTAGTTCCAGTCGTGGTCGTATCCTTTCAGTCGGTATCTGTATGCCACATTGTTGTTATTGATGAAGTTGAGTGCGGCAAATTCGATGGTGAATGAATTCTGATCGTGTTTCAGTTCTATCTGTTTGAGTTGGTCGATGCCATGTTGGTTTTCTATGCGTTCCAGTTGTTGGGTGATGTTTCTGTTGTTTACGCTCATATTGGTAATGAACGTATGGTAGTTACTGTTTTCGTTGACCAGATGCTTGGGGTCGAAGACGATGATGCCTTGTTTGCATCCTAGCCATATTTCACCATTGTTCATGCGACATGCAGAAGCCTCTTCAAATTTGACATCAGGCAGTCCATCGTATTTGTCGAAGTTACGTATGCGTTCATTTTTCGGATTATAGCAAGCAATAGTGTTTTCTCCTGCAAACCACAGTCTGCCGTTCAAGTCTTCGGTAATGGATACGATGACGTCGTTGCGCAGTCCTTCTCTCATGCCAAGTGTTTTGAAGTCAGGACAGTGTTTGTGTTTGTCGTAGTTGGTTAGTCTGCTCAGTCCACCACCGAAAGCGCCCATCCATATATTATCCCTGTTGTCTTTGAAGATGGTGTAGATGTCGTTGTTAGCAAACGATGATGCACGCTGTTCCTTATAGGTTTCAAATTTGATGTCTTGTGGTTGGCGGAATTTGGTATCTGTACTCATCAGTCCGTCAATCGTTCCAATCCATAGCCGTCCGTGTTGATCCTCGGCCATGTTTCTCACTTCAGTATATAATCCGTAGGACGGGTAGTTGATAAATCCGTTATGTCTGTTGTAGAAAACCAGTTGCGTGCTGCCGTTTTGTTTCACCAGATTGAGCCCGCCATCGAGAGTTGCTACCCAGATATGTCCTTTTTTATCAGTATAAGTCATATATACCGCATTGCCACTGATGCTTTGTGGATTATTGTCATCGTGTAGGTAGTGGTTCAGTCTGTATCCAGTAGGCTGGCTGTTATCGGGTGTTGCCACGACAAGTCCGTCGCGTTTGGTTGATAGCCAGAGTCTGTGGTGCTTGTCTGCCATGACGTGGTAAATGGCTCCGATACCATGAGTCTTATAGTCGAAGGTATGTATGCGTTGTCCTTGTGGGTTGAGAATGAAAACGTCTCGGCTTCTAGTGCCCACCAATACGTTGCCATTAGGAAGTTGAAAGATGCTTCTTACTCCCGTTTGATCGAAATCAAAGGGGATGAGTTTGAAAATGCTTTTTGGTGAATGTATGCAATAGATGCCGTTCGTTGGAGTTGTTACCCACACAAGGCGGTCGTTGTCTTCGTAGATTTGAACATAGTCGTTGATGCCAGCTTGTGCAACTATCGCCTCCAGCTGTGTGTTTTTCCTCTGTTGCAGATTGTCGTTGTCTGCCATCCGTTGTTGTAGTTGTTCGCCTCTGGGTACAGCAAAGATGCGATAGTCGCGTCCCACCCATACTGAATATCCGTTGTTTTCTTCACAGTAGTCACGGTATAGTTGGTAGGTGAATGGGTTGATTTTCCCTTTTGACGAAAACAGTGTCTTGATGTCAATATGTCCCTTGGGGGTTGTTGTTGCCATCAAGAGGTTCTTGTCTTTTGTAAGTAGCAATACTTGCCCATTATCTGTAGCCTGCAGTTTAATGACCTGCATGTTTTGCGAGAGGTGTTTGAGTTCCTCGCCTAAGGCATGAAACCGTCCTGTGCGTCGGTAGAATACATACACTTTCCAATCCACGGTCTTTAGCCAAAGATTACCTTGTTGGTCTTCTGCCATGCTTTCTATCTTGCGTGGTGGTATGTCAGAGTCCGGGCGTGTACTTTTCTTCATTGTCTCGAAGTGGCTTCCGTCAAAACGACATAGTCCATACCATGTGCCAAACCACAGAAAGCCATCGCGGTCTTTCATCGCACAATACACATTATTGCTTGGAAGTCCGTTGCTGGTTGTATAGTGGTCCGTTACAAGTAACGATGCTGTTTGCCCCCATACTGTTAATGCGGGTATGATGGTCAGTAGCAGTACCAGACAGTTTTTAAGTTTCGTCATGGTGACAAAATTACAAAGATTTTTTGAAAATCAATGATATTCCTGATAAAAATATGTGCATTGGTACTCATGTAATAGGACATTTCTCACAATCGCTATCTTGTGTGGTGTTGTTATTTGTTGTTATCAAATATAAAGATATAGGTGCATCGTGATAGAGATAACGGGAACGAATATTACAATACGCTTACTTCTATTTCGGCAAAGAATGAAAATAAGAACGGGTGTGATAAATCATTCTTTTCCTCCACACCCGTTCTCTGTATTCCTGTCACATGATTATTTTCTTGTGGCGCGAATGAAATAGGTAATCAGTAGAATATATGCAACGAGCGAGAGGAGTTCGCTCAATGGGTTTGCCCACCATGCTGTATAGTCAAACTGCACACCACCGAAGCGCAACAGTGCACTGATGACTCCCATTAATGCACCACCAGCAATGAATCCTGAAGCGATGAGGTTACCCTTTTCGCCACGTTCTTTATTCTCTTCTGCATTCTTAGAACGTGATGTTACAAACCAATTGACAGCACCGCCAATCAGCAGTGGCACGTTGAGCTGTATGGGGATAAACATGCCCAATGCGAAAGCCAGTGCAGGAACTTTACACCAAGTGAGGATAATAGCCAGTATGGCACCGATGGCATAGAGAACCCAAGGCGCTCCTGTGCCTGTCATCAGCGGATCGATGACAGCAGCCATAGCATTTGCCTGAGGTGCAGCGAGTGCTCCTGATGCAAAACCGTATGTCTCGTTGAGTAGCATCATGACACCACCTACAGTTGCAGCACTTATCAGTGTACCGAGGAATTTCCACGTTTCCTGTTTACGAGGTTGTGTACCTGTCCAGTGTCCAATCTTCAGGTCGGTGATAAACGAACCTGCCATAGAGAGTGCTGTGCATACCACTCCGCCCATGATGAGTGCAGCCACCATACCGCCGGTGCCGCTCAGTCCTACAGCTACCATGACTACCGAAGCAAGTATCAATGTCATCAGTGTCATTCCTGATACAGGATTGCTACCCACAATGGCAATGGCATTAGCAGCTACGGTAGTGAAGAGGAACGCAATGATGGCAGTAAGAAGAATAGCTACTACGGCAAAGAGCAGTTTGCCGCCCATAACACCAAACCAGAAGAAGATGAAGGTGATGAGCAATGTAGCAATGGAAGCGATGGCGATGAAGCGTAAGGACAGATCGGCATCATTTTTTTGTTCTGTTGTTGGTTCGATATCTGTTGTTTTAGCGGTAGGTTTCATGCGTTTCACTGCGCCAATGATGATGTCGCGACTCTTGATAATACCTATGATGCCTGCCATGGCAATGGCACCGATACCTATTGATTTGCCATAGCTGGTGAATATTTCCTCTGGCGACATTGCACCTACTGCTGTAGTAATGGCAGGGTTCCATTGGTTGAGGACCTCGGTAGGGAATAGTAATGCCATTCCGGGCACTACCAACCACCATACAAAGAGTGATCCCAGTGTGATGATGAGTGCGTATCGGAAACCGATAATATAGCCCAAGCCGAGAACTGCCGCCCCTGTATTGTTTTTTAATACGAGTTTAGCGCGGTCTGCCAAATCGCTACCGAATGGTATCATGCGGCTGGTTACATTCTCGTTCCACCATCCGAAGGTTGCCACGATAAAGTCGTAGAGACCGCCAATCAGTCCGGCCAACAGCAATGGGCGAGCCTGTGATCCACCTTTCTCTCCACTCTTTAAAACCTGTGTAGTGGCAGTAGCTTCAGGGAAAGGAAACTGTTCGGCAGGAGCTTCTACAAAGTATTTGCGGAAAGGAATAAGGAAAAGGATGCCGAGCACACCGCCCAATAGCGATGCAATGAAGATTTTCAGGAAGTCGGCTTCCATTCCAGGATACTTGGCCTGCAGGATATAGATGGCAGGCAAGGTGAAGATGGCACCAGCCACAACGGCTCCAGAACAGGCACCAATCGACTGGATAATGACGTTTTCGCGTAGTGCATTGTTGCGCTTGGCTGCTGTTGATACGCCCACGGCAATGATGGCGATGGGGATGGCTGCTTCAAAAACCTGTCCTACTTTCAGACCGAGATAGGCTGCGGCAGCCGAGAATAGTACAGCCATGAGTACACCCCAGGTGACAGACCATACGTTGACTTCGTTTTGTTGTTTCATATTATAATTTTAGTTTGATTCTGTTCATAGCTTCCTCCAAGCGTTTGCGCTGGCAAGCAATATTGACACGGACATAGCCACGACCACTTTCGGCGCCGTACATAGTGCCAGGATTGAGCCATACTTGAGCTTCGTCGAGCAGTCGTTGGCAGAGTGCATCAGTCTCCTCGCCACCAGCCGATACGTCAATCCATGGTAGATAGGTGCCTTCCAATCGGCATACTTTCCATTGCGGGATGTTGTTTCCCACAAACTGACAGAGCCATTGGTAGTTGCCCCAGAGGTATTCGTTGAGTTGGTCTATCCAGTCTTCGCAGTCGTTGTAGGCTGCCATAAGTGCCACATTGCCGAAGGGATTGATATCGCACACCTCATTGATATTAATAGCTCGGTTCAGTCTGCGTCGCCATTCGGGGTTGGCGCAAATCATGTTGGCAGTCTGTAGTCCGGCAATATTAAATGATTTGGATGGTGAATTCAGTATCACGCTGTTTTGCCGACAACTCTCGCTCACGGCAGCAAAAGGTTGGAAACGGTGTCCAGGCATGACAAGTTCGCAATGTATTTCATCGCTAATCACCTTCACATCGTGCTTCATGCAGATGGTATTGATATGCTCCAGCTCGTCTATAGTCCACACTCGTCCTGTTGGATTGTGTGGATTGCAGAGCAAAAGCATCGTAGTTTTCTCTTCTGCACAACGTTTTTCCAAGTCCTCCCAGTCTATTACAAACGTATCGTTGTGGCGCAACAACACGCTTTCTGATACCTGACAACCGTTGTTTCGGATTGATGAGAAGAAGCAATTGTAGTCTGGCGATAGCATCACCACTTGTTCGCCAGGCATGGTCAGTGCCTTGATAGCCACCGAAACGGCAGGTACTACACCAGTGGTATATAGAATTTCGTCGCGGTGGATAGTCCATTGGTGGCGTCTTGCAAACCATGAGATGACGGCATTATAGTAGTCATCTTCCACCAGAGTATAGCCGTAGATGCCCTGTTGTGCTCGTTTTACTACTGCTTCGACAATGGCAGGAGCTGCTTCGAAGTCCATATCAGCTACCCACAAGGGTATAACCTTGTCTGATGGAGCCTCGTCCCACTTTACACAGTGGGTACCCCGGCGTTGTGTTGGTTTGTCAAAATCGTATTTCATAGGCTTTATAGCTTGCGAGTTTCTATTACACAGTTGTTAGGTTGCCGCACATTTTTGTCGATGGTGATGCTACCTATTGAGTCTGCCACGATGTGTCCCGACGTTGGATTTTTTATGTTTTCCACATGTCCGCGGATGTCTGCCTCTACTGTAGAATATTCGAAGATGCGGTCACATTCCGCATCGAAGGTACAGTTTTCGAGTTTGAGGTTATCCACATAGCAGAGCAGTTGTTCGCCTTTGAGGTGGCAGTTGACGAGGCGTACGTTCTTGGAGTGCCATGCCAGATACTCTCCATCGAGCTCAGAGTCATAGACCGTCACGTTCTCACACTCCCAGAATGAGTCTTTCGTGGTGATTTTAGCATGGTGTATTTCCACATTCTCGCAGTATTGGAAGATATATTTCGAGTCGCTCACCAGTCCGTCCACATAGATGTTGCGTGCAAACATAAAGGGGTATGTCCCATCGTGTAGTGTTACGTTTTTCAGTCGTACATCTTCTACGCGCCAAAAAGTTTCGTCGGCATCTGTAATCTCTACGTTTTCCAGCGTCACGTTTTTCATTTCGCGGAAGAATTTCGGACCGTCAATCTTGGTATCTGTCATTGTAAGATTGTCGGTGTACCAGATGGCAGAACGTGATCCTGGTGCAAAATAGCAATGGTCAATTTGTGCACCATCAACGTGCCACCAAGGATATTTTCCATAGAAGTGACATCCTGTTGCAGCGATATTGCTACATTGCTTGATACCACTCTCACCATCTATGATGGTCACGTTATCCAGTTGTAGGTCGTGTGTGGCGAACAATGGGCGTTCACCACCGAATTGTTTGTCTTTTATCAGTTCCATATGTAATCTTGTCGTAGCCCATCAACAGAGCATTTATTTGTTTTATTCCGCAAAATTACGACTATTTTGTGGAAAATCCCTCTCCCTTTCCACTAATTTTTCTTTCTGTTAGGTATAATCGGAAATAAAGGTAGTTTTTCGGTCTTTGAGGTATCTCTATGTTTCTTCGTTCTGCATCAGAAAGCGGAATACCATATCGTGGCTTTTCTGTTTGAATCGGCTTCTGCGTTTACGCAGTGTAGGTTCTGATGTTTTGGTCATCATGGAGATGGTGGCATTGTTGCATCCGAGGAAGGTGAGGATAGCATATATACATTCGTCTTCGGTCAGTTCGGTGAACAATCTGCGAAGGTTTTGCAATGGTTCAATAAACACCTCCACCACACTATCAAGCAATGGCATGCGTTCTGGGTCTGACAGATATTGATGATCGGTGCGATATTTCAGTTGGTAGAGTCGCATGTATTCGGGTCGCATCTTAAACAAATCGCGTGCCACTGCCAATTGTTGTAAGCAGAGTGTATAGAGTTTTTCGTTGTTGGGCATTGTTTGCCCTACCTTGTTTTGACTTTCTTCCGCAGTCTGTTGTATTGTGTTTCGTTCGCGGTAGATTTGCAGTTTGAGGTTTTCCAAGCGTTTCTGTAAGCGCATGATACGTTTTTTGTTGCGGTGTGATACAAACATGATGGCAGCCCCCATAATCATCAGCACCACAACTACCATTACCATCCATTGCGTGCGTTGCAGTTTCAGTTGTGCGTTGTAGCGTTCTTGCTGATATTGCTCAGTCAAGTCGCGCATATCCTCATTGCGCCTTTGATTCCAATATTTGTCAAGATAGTTATACGATGTATCTGCAGCCACACATGCTGCTTCGTAGTTTCCTATGCTCCGTTCAGCCAAGAAGAGTCGTTGGTATAGTTTCGATCTTCCTTCTAAGTCCTCTTTGGGAATATTGGCGATTGCCTTACGGGTGGCATCGATACACAGTGTCCATTGTTTCAAATACTGATAGCAGCGTGACTTATTATAATAATAGTGAAATTCATGGGCATCTATGTTGCGTGCATAACTGTATGACTTGTCGGAATAGGCGAGTGCTTCGTCAAACTTCTTCATGCTGAGTTTCAGTGCACCGAGGTTGTTGTATGCATTGTAAATGCCGTTGGAGTCGTTCATGGCAATGGCTTTGTCGAGTGCCTTATTGAAATAGTAGGTAGCCGAATCGTTCTTGTGTATGAGATAATAGGACGATCCCACTCTTGTGTATAGTTGTAAGTGAAGAGTGTCGTTGCGCATTGCCAGTGCGGTGTTGAGTCCGCGGTGTGCATATTCTATAGCTTTCTTGACGCGATCTTCCTCCCAATATACTTTCGACAGTAGTGCATAGGTGCGTGCCAGTAGCGGTGTAGGCTCGTTTTCGTCTTGCAGTTGCAAACTGCCAAGCAGCATTTCGCCAGCTTCGGTCCATTTGTGATCCTTCTTAATGAGTTGTTCGCTTTGCTGATATAGCATTTGTGCCTTTTCTGCCTTATTGCTACATGCCCCCATGGTGATGATGGCAAGGAGCATGATGATGAGTTTCAAATAGTGCATGTGTGATGTGTTTAGTGTTTATAGTGCATAGAAAGCATCCATTAGTGAGCGTTTGTAGTTTCTGCTCACCTTCAGTTCGTCGATGTCTTGCAGTGGCTCTTTGAGAAAACACTGCGACTCCTGTATCATTTTGACGTGTTCTATGTTGACAATATAGCTTTTGTGAATTTGTACGAAATCGGCAGAGTAGTCCAGTATAGTATCGCTATTGCTGCGTGATCGTAGGCAGTAGATGTTGCCATCGCAGCAGATTACTTCCCATTGTTTCCTGTCTGTATTGAAGCGGAAGAAAGCCACCTCAGAAGCCTGCAATACAATATGTTCGCCCGTTGCGTTGATTACGATAATTGATTGACGGCGCTGTGGTGCAACTGTCTGCATGGTTGGTATTTCCGTCAGTTTGTTTTCGTAGTAGCGCATCATCAGCATTGCTACATCTTCTGGTGTGGGTGGTTTGAGCAAATAGTCGAAAGCCTGTAGATGAAGGGCATCTATCATATATTTTTCGTGGGCGGTATAAAACACCACTTTGGTATTTGGTTTTACCTGATGACGTATTTGTTGGCAGAATTCTATACCCGTCATGGATGGCATCTCTACATCGGTGAATATCAAGTCGGGTTGTAGTTCTATCACCTGTCCGACAGCCGTCGGCCCATCGTAGGCAGTACCTACCACTGTTACTGGGTGATTGCTTTCAAGTATTCGTTTCAACACTTCGACAGCCACGACGCTGTCATCAATGATGAATGCTCTGATATGTCGTTCCATATTAGTCATAAGCTCTTTTATAAAAGGTTATAGTAAGAAGTCGAAACTGTCGGGCACAGTAATCCACGAGCGGCATCCTGTTTCTCCGGCAGGCAGGTCTCGCCTGTTCATTATGCCGAAAGCAATCTTACTGTTGTTGTGGTCGTTGAGCATTTGTATGGTTTGTTGCACCACTTTCATACCGGTGTGCATCTGTTCTGTTGATGTAGGTCCCAGTCCCATGCCGTTGTCGAGCACTTCTATTTCAGTGCTGTCAGTTCCTTTTCTGTGTATTTTGATGAGTAGGTCACGATATTTGCCTTCCACTATTTTCTTGGGTCTCAGTCCGTGTTTGATAGCATTCTCTACATAGATTTGTACCACCATAGCAGGTATAAACACACGGTCTGTGTTCACGTTTTTTTCTTTTTCTATCTTGAAACGGAAGTCAGATTCCATCTGTTGTGACTCGATGCTGACGTAGTATTTGATGAAAGCCAGTTCTTCGCTGAGTGTTGTTTCCAGCATTTCGGTTTGTGCCAGTCCTCTTCTTAGCAGTTGTGTCAGCGATGACAGGTTTACCTTTTTTCCATTCATTTGTGCCAGCATTTCATGGTTGAGTGCGTTGAATATGAAGTGAGGCGATATGCGGTTACGTATGTTTTCCATGCGTAGCCTTACAATCTGTTGTCTTACTTCCAGATTGTGTAGTTGATGTTGTCGGTGTCGCAGATAAACCAATATACCAAGAACGATGATGATGAGTGTGGCAATGAGGAATAGTCCCCATGCCAGCAGTCCCATGATATATTGTCGGTCAATGATGTGCTGTTGTTCGTCCAGCTTTCTATTGTGTTGGTATTGAAGCAGATTGGCATTCATGCGCATGGTCATGTTTGCCGTTTGTATTGAGTCTTTGATGGCATCTTTTTGTTGGTGAACTGCATAAGCTTGGGGCATCATCTTAGCTGTACGATACACCAGTTCTTCGATTTTGAGTCGTTGCACCACTGCCGCAGGCAGCATGTGCTTGGGTGTTGAGGCTTCAGCCATGCGCTTTAGTGCCCGATCAGTATGTCCTTCTTTAAGGTCGAGTCCAATGCGCGATGTTTCGATATAGTAGCGCACAATATCGAATCCTGCCTGTTGGAAGAACGCGTCAGCCTCGTCGAGTGCCTGTCGGGCTTGTTCGGTGTGTCCCAGCCACACGTAGATTTCGCCCATATTGGCACGTGCAGTGTAGTAGTCCCATGCTTTGGTAGAGTCGCCTTTTACCAGTGTAGCAGCTTTTTTGAAATAGGGTAGAGCTTCGCTGTATCGTTGTTGCAGGTACAGATCATTACCTCTGTTATTGTAGAAGATGAATTGATCTGCTCTCTGCATCTCTGATACGTGTTGTTCGGCGCGTTTCCACCATTTGTTGCTATTCTCATAGTCTGCCATGAAGGTATATACTGTAGCTATGCCCAACTCTACGGCAGTGTTGGCATTGGGGTTATTCATCGTGTCTGATAGTGCAAGTGCCTGCATATAGGCGTCGGCGCTATAGTCGAGTTTTCCCAATTGTCGGTAGTAATCGGCTTGGTTGGTTAGTGCAGACAGCATCAGTTGAGGGCGTGCGTTGATTTTTTTGAGTTGTTCTATGGCCTTGTTGTTATAGACCAGTCCAGAATCAGGTCGCCCCATGATGGCAGTATGCCACACCCCTTTAGCCAACAGCCATTCGGCTTGCAGCAGATTGAAGTCGCTGCCTCCACGTCCGGGCTTGCGAGCTTTATGGTTACAACTGCTGATATACTGTTGTATGCGGTTCATGGTAACCTTCATGGAGTCAGTCTGCATGCGGGTGTAGTATAGTTTATTGCGCATAGAGAGCCAGAGGTAGTAGGCGTCGCTGTCTTTTGCTGCCATCAACTGTTGGTTGATGCATCGCGAGGCGTATGCCGTACGTCCCATACCTATCGAGTCTTCCACGTTTGTGCGCAGTGTTTCTTGTTGCTTTTCTTCTTGCACAACGTCGCATCCCGTCATCATGGCGAGTGCAAGTAAGCCCCCTGTCACTGTTTTTAGTTTCCACATAGTTATTGCCAGGTTATGTTTATGCAACCGCAAAAGTAGGCATTTTTTCTGAAAAAGCCATCATCTTTCTCATGTTTTTGTGTGCTAATGCCTTTTTTCAATTTTGTATTTCCTCTTTCTAATCCTTATTAGGCATGGTGCTTTTTTGCTCGTTGATATGTGTGGCATGTGGCATCGCTATTGTTTTTTTTATATTGATGTGCAACCCATTATTTGATGTTTTTTTGTATATTTTTATTGTGGTTGTGAGAGTTATGAACAATTTTATCATAAGGGTGTTGCACGTTTGATAAAAGTATTATCCAACGTTTGATAAAGGTATTATCCAACGTTTGATAAAGGTATTATCCAACGTTTGATAAAAGTGTTATCCAACGTTTGATAAAAGTGTTTTCAACGTTTGATAAAGGTGTTTTCAACGTTTGATAAAAGTATTGTCTAATGTTCGACAAAGGTATTTTCCAATGTTGCCAAAGGTGTTTTCAAACGTTTGGCAAAAGTGTTGGCAATGTCGAAATGAAAACAAAGTGATTGTTGGTCAGTGGTCGAACGGTGGTCGAATGGTGGTCGAATTTCCCGATTTTTAGGAATCGACCACCCGGTGTAAGTGCCTGTAAGCGTGCGTTATATTGTAGAATGGTGGCCGAGTGGTCGAAAATTTTAAAGGCACGCGTGCGTGCGCATGTGTGCGCGTACATTATATTATAATATTATAGAGATAAGCTAAATAAAAAAAACTGTGAAGCAAAAACAAAGAAATTTTTTTTTAGTGTTTATGATGACAAACCGTGCAATGGTGCGTCATTATACTGAAATACTATATAGTTTGTACAACCTAAAATGAAATTTAAAGCAACCACCTTACACATGATGATATGTGTAGCCTTCATGATAATGACAAATGTCACAACGGCATTTGCACAGAAATATCGTGTGGCTGCATGCGACTGGATGATGCTGAAACGACAAAAGTTAGGAGAGTTTCAGCTTGCTAAAACCATTGGCGCTGATGGTATCGAGATGGATATGGGGCCATTAGGCAAACGACCGCAATTTGACAACAAACTCCGTGATCGTCATTTCCAGCAACTCTTCCGTCATACAGCCGATTCACTTGGTATCGAAGTGCCATCGGTAGCCATGTCTGGATTCTTTGCACAGAGTCTGATAACGCGCGACAACTGGCGCGACCTCGTAGCAGACTGTCTGAAAACCATGGACGTGATGGGTGCCAAGGTGGCATTCCTGCCATTGGGAGGCACTGGCCGCGAGTGGCAGACGATGACAGGCGAACCCTATAACACACTTGTTGCACGTCTGCACGAAGCCGGAGAGATGGCACGCCGCGAAGGCAAAACTATCGCGCTGCGCACAGGAATGGATGCCCGCCACACCAAGCGGATGCTTGCCGATGTTGATAGCAAGGGCGTGAAAGCCTACTTCAATCTTCAAGATGCCGTTGACCAAGGGCTCGACCCATCGACAGAATTGCGCATACTGGGCCGACGCCGCATCGCCCAGATCCATGCCTCGCTGACCGACAGCGTCACCCTCGACCGCGATACGCGAATCGATATGCCCGCAGTGAAACGCACCCTCGACCGCATGGGGTGGAGCGGATGGCTCGTAGTGGAGCGCAGTCGCGATGTAAGTCGTGTCAGAGACGTGAAGTATAACTTCTCCACCAATGTGGCATACCTCAAGAGACTGTTTCAAGAAAAAAGAGACAATAAATAAAAACTAATTACTAACAAAATGATTTATTCTATGAACAAAAATCGAATCTTTACATCAGGTAAGATGTGTGCCATAGCCCTCGTAGGTGCTGGTGCGCTGATGCTTGCCTCATGTGCAGAAGACGGTTTCACAGAAGAGCAGTTCGTTAGCTCTGTTACCAACAGCAAGCTCAAAAACCCAGAACTGACCTTCGGTTCGCAGGTCAATTCCGACGGAAGTGAGAGCGTCATTGTGAAATGGGAAACCGTGGCTGGTGCCGGTGGCTACGAGTATGAGGCTTACAATGTGGACGACCCCACAAAGCCAGTAGAACTCGCTAAGGGTACTGTAGATGGAACATCGTTCACATTCCCCAAAGCAGAGGACACCAACTACGAGGTGAAGGTCCACACCATGGGCAACACCCGATTGAACAATACCGAGGCCGATGCTCCTGAGGCAGTGAAGTACAGCACACTGGTGCCTGCCATCACTATTCCTGCCGGTCAGGATATTGCCGAATTCGTTGCTGCCAATATGCAGGACAGCGAAAACGAACAGGCCTTCGAGTTGGAAGCAGGCGGTCAATACACCTGCAACACCGCAGTAGATTTCAAAACCAACAAGATGACTTTGCGCGGTAACAAACTCGACCATGCCACTGTGGTGATGGGCGAGAAAGCTGCCATCTTCACTTCAGCACAGCTTAAAGTGAAGTTTATTAAATTCGACTGTAGCGCCATCAATCGTAAGGGTGGTGTCATCGAGATGTCACCAGAGCCTCCTGCATCATGTTCAGCCGAAGCCCAGAAGGTGGGTGCCGGTAAGAACGGTGGCAAACCAGCCGATGTCTATATCCTGCAAGATCCTATCGTCATCCAGGATTGCGCCTTCAAAAACGTATGTGACGGACTCTTTTCAGTGGGCGAGTGCTCATGGGGTATCGCCGATGTGCGCGTGATGAATTGCGTGGTTCAGTTGAACAACGATGGTATGAAGAACTCCAACGGTGCCATCATCTGCGGATTCTCTAACGGCTTCAAGGCTCCAAGCGGTGGCTCATTCTGGTATGGTGGCATCAAGAGTATCACCATCAAGGAGAGCACCATCTACAACATTGTAAGCAACAGCAAGAACCGCATGTTCCGTTTCAATAACAAAGACTTGGATCGTGCATTCCCCACAGCCGACGGTAGCTGCACCATGATGGACAATACCTTCGTGCGCGTTTATGACAAGAAAGAGTTTGGTAACAACACTCCTAACCGCAAGGAGTATGTTATCACCTTCGATAACAATATCTTCTACGACTGTTTCCGTCTGCAAAAGTTCATTCAGGGCAACTGCACCAAGACCTTCCATCAGGAGCTGAACACCATTCAGGGCATTGCCAACTCAGTTGATGGCACCGACAAAGGCAAGTATGCAACAGAAGAAGAAATCGGTATCGATGTCGCTGAGACCAAGAAAGAACTCGACTTCACACAGCCCAACTACGGTATCAATTTCAAAGCCACAGGTGCTATCTCAAGTACTATTGGCGACCCACGTTGGAAGAACTAATCCATTAACGACCAAAAAATATAACTGAACACAGTATGAGAAAGTTTATTGCAAGAATATGTCTGGGTACGATGATGGCTTTTGCTGCCGCACCAGTCATGGCCCAGAACCAGACCGTTACGGGTAGCGTGGTCGATGAAAACGGCGAACCCGTCATCGGCGCATCCGTTATGGTGTCGGGCACCAAGACTGGTACGGTCACCGACGTCAACGGTACTTATAAAATCAATGTGCAGAAAGGACAAAAGGTTGTCATCTCTTATATCGGCTATCTGCCACAGACCGTATTGCCCGGAGGAAAGATCTCCCTGCAGGAAGACCGCCAAAGTCTTGACGAAGTGGTAGTAGTAGGTTATGGTGCACAGAAGAAAGCACACCTCACCGGATCAGTAGCCACAGTAGATATGAACGACGTGCAGGATATTGCTGCAGGCGGACTGGCTTCTACACTGAGCGGACTGGTTAATGGTATGTCGGTTAGTGGCGGTGATGCCCGTCCAGGCGAGCGCGCCACCATTAAGATACGTGGTACCAACTCACTCGGTTCCGTGGGCGTCAGCGCACAGGAGCCTCTCTTCGTTATCGATGGTTATGTATATCCCAACGATATCAAGATTGGCAACAGCACCCAAAACCTCGGTGCTGAGGCATTCAATAACCTCGATCCCTCTGAAGTGGAGAGCATCTCTGTATTGAAAGACGCTTCTGCCGCCGTTTATGGTGCACGTGCTGCCAATGGTGTAATCCTCGTGACCACCAAAAAGGGTAAGATTGGCAAACCAACCATCAGCTATAGCGGAACCTTCGGTTTTACCGATGAGGTGGCTCGCCCCAAAATGCTGAGCACCTATAACTATGGTCGTCTCTACAATGCAGTGGCTGCCGCCGACCCCACCAACACTTCGCTCAACAAGACCACCGCACTCTTTCAGAAGGATGAGCTCGAGGCTATGAAGAATCTCAATTATGATTTGCTGGGCGACAACTGGGAGACAGGATTCACGCAGAAGCATTCTGCCAATATCAGCGGTGCCACGGAGCGTGTCAGTTACTTTGGAGGTATTTCTTACTTCACACAGGACGGTAACCTCGGACGCCTCGACTACAACCGCTGGAACTATCGCGCCGGCATCGACGTGAAGGTCAGCAAGTGGCTCGGTGCCAATCTGACCATCAGCGGCGACTATGGTAAAAAGAATACACCACTCGTGAAAGTGGGCGGTTCGGGCAATGAGAAAGACTATAACCTGCTGCTCACTCACCCAGGATATATTCCCGAATATGTCAACGGCATGCCTATGGCTGCCTATGGAGTCAGCAACTCGGAGGTGAACCAAAACCAGAACTACAACTTCTCGGTGCTGCAGAACAATGGCGACTACAGCCGTTCGATGAGCAACAACATGAACATCAACGCTGGCATCACCTACGACTTCGGATGGAGCAACATCCTCAAAGGACTGAAACTGAAGTTCTCTTACTCGAAGAGTATCAACAACACGAAGAACAACCAGTATGGTTCTCACTTCACACTCTATAAGATGAACCAACGCTATGGTAGCGGTCAGCACCTCTATACACCAACATCTGGCGATGAAGAGGGCTTCGACTATCTCGCCAATAGCAACTTCGTGGCTCTCGAAAGGGCCAACGGCGATATGCTCTACCGCACCATGACACGCACCGACAACT
This sequence comes from Prevotella sp. P3-92, assembly GCF_002251205.1. NCBI lineage: Bacteria > Pseudomonadati > Bacteroidota > Bacteroidia > Bacteroidales > Prevotellaceae > Prevotella > Prevotella sp. P3-92. The sequence goes on from NZ_NPJE01000059.1 coordinate 48,375, forward strand.
ATCAGATGAACTTCACCGCAACCTATGCGCGTGACTTCGGACAGCATCATGTCAACGCGCTCTTCGCCATTGAGAAGTCGGAGGCCGAGAGTGAATACCTCGAAGGTCAGCGTCAGACTCCTTATCCCTTCACCACAGGTCAGTATAACTCGGCTAGCGGCGAACGCACCACGGTGTTCACCCGCAGTGAGAGCGGTACGATGTCGTACATCGGACGTATCAACTACGCTTATGCAGATAAATACCTCTTCGAATTCTTGCTCCGCTCTGACGCTTCTACTAAATTTGCTCCAGAAAACTATTGGGGAACATTCCCTGCAGTATCAGCAGGTTGGGTAATCAGCGAAGAGAAATGGTTCCAGAAAGCTGCATCTTGGGTTGACTTCCTCAAACTGCGTGCCAGCTGGGGTATGACCGGTCGTGACAACACCGCTGCTTGGCAGTGGATGCAGGTCTATGCACAGGATGCCAACAAGGGTATCATCTTCGGTACGGGTGCGAACATCGATTCGGGTAGCCGTATCACCATCAATAAAAACAACTCGGCCGTCAACCGCGACGTGCATTGGGACAAGTCCTACAAGACCAACATCGGTGTTGACTTCCAGGTGCTCAACAAGCGACTCGCCGTTTCGGCTGAATACTACAATGAGAAGAACCGCGAAATGCTGATGAACATCAAGCAGAGCGTGCCTTCTACCGTTGGTACTCAGAGTGCCGCTGTCAACCTCGGCGAGATGAACAGCTGGGGATGGGAGCTCAGCGTCAACTGGCGTGACAAGATTGGCAAGGACTTCAAATATCGCATTGGTCTCAACACTGGCTATCGCGACAATGAGGTCCTCGTGATGGACTGGGTGACTGGCAACTCACTGTATCGCCAAATTACCAAGGGACATCGCACCGACATGGGACTCTGGGGTATGCAGTGCATTGGCATGTTCCGTTCATTCCAGGACATCAACGAATACTTCGACATGTATATGAAGAAGGAAGACGGCAGCTATGGCACCTATATGGGCATGACCAAAGAACAGGTTCGCCCAGGTATGCTGATCTATAAGGATGTGCGTGGCGCATTGCAAGAGAACGGCACTTATGCTGGTCCCGACCACAACGTGGACGAGGAGCTCGATCAGGTGCAACTCTCCAACCGCACCAACCCTTATGGATTCACCATCAATGCCGGCGCTGAATGGAAGGGCATCTCGCTCACCGCTCAGTTTGGCGCAAGCTGGGGTGGCTACACCGTAGTGCCTTCGGCTGCTCTGAAACCCAACGGTAGCCTGGAATACTGCAACATGCCGTCGTTCTGGAATCCCGACAACATGTTTGTATATCAGGATATCTATGATGGAAGCGGAAATCTGCTGATGGAAGCCAACCGCGACGCACAGTATCCTAACCTGGCTTATAGCAATGTGAATGCCGTGACCTCTTCGTTCTGGAGAGTGAGTGCTGCACGTGTGGCCCTCAACCGTCTGACCTTGGCTTATACCATTCCTTCAAGCCTCTACAAGAAATTTGGTATCAACAACATCCGTGTCAACGTGACGGGTCAGAACGTGCTCAACTTCTACAACCCCTATCCTGATAAGTTTATGAATCCTATGGCAGGCACTTACGGCAGCTATCCTAACCTCCGCAAGTGGACTGTTGGTGTCAACCTCTCGTTCTAATTCATTATTGGGACACATTATATATAATAGTATAAGAATATGAAAAAAACAATTAAATATTTCAGTTTCGGTCTGTTGACAGTGGCTGCTTTCTCGGCTTGTAGCGACTCGTTCCTTGAGGAAAAGAAGAACTACGACAATGTCAACAAGGACGTATATAACTATATCGAGGGTGCCAACGGCCGCCTCAATGACCTCTATGCTTGGTCGTTGCCACAGGTGAGCAACATCTCTTGGAAGTACCCCTCATGCGGCAATGCCGACGACGCTGCCAAATCTACAGAGGAATATAGCGGCTTCGGCGCATTCGTTGACCCGCAAAACGAACTATCGTCGACAACTACGGGTACCAGCGTACCCGACTATTTCAAGGGTTCGGACGGCAATATCCAGGAACTCTGCTATGGTCGTATTCGCAATATCAACGACTTTATCAAAAACATCAAAGAGTGCACACTCAGCGAGGATAATAAGAATATCATGCTCGGACAGGCTTACTTCCTCCGTGCCTGGTGCTACTACAACCTCGTGAAATGGTATGGTGGCGTGCCCCTCGTGACCGAACCACTCGATCCCGTGGAGACTTCGTTCACCAATCGTTCTTCGGCTGAGGCCAGCATCAACTTCATCCTTGAAGACTTGAAGCAGTCGGCTGAACTGCTTGAGGCTAAGACTACCAATGGCGGATGGGACTCAGACAACTGGGGACGCGTCACCACGGGTACGGCTCTAGCCCTGAAAGGCCGCGTGCTGCTGCTTTGGGCAAGTCCGCTCTTCAACCGCGACAACGATGAAAGCCGTTGGACCAATGCCTACACCGAGATGAAGGCCGACCTCGCCAAGATCAATGCTTGTGGCTATGGCCTCTATCAAACCGCCAACAACGTGAATGGTAGCGACTTCGCCGCTCAGTTCACTCAGGTAGGACAAAACCCTGAAGCTGTCTTTGTGACACTCCACAACAACATCAAGGGCACAGGTGCCGACAACCAGAAGAATAACAACTGGGAGAACGGCATCCGTCCTAAGAATACTTGTGGCTCGGGCAAGAATGCTTCGGCTATGCTCGTAGATATGTTCCCCATGGCTGATGGTAAGATTCCTGAGGGCATGGAAACCTATACCAAACTGCCTACTTCCAAGTATACTTACGATGCCAACTATCCATTCATGGACCGCGACCCACGTTTCTATCGCACCTTCGCTATGCCTGGTTTCCGCTGGGCCTATAATGGCGATGCTTCGTCTGCCAATGCCAACAACCCATCGGATGGCAAGAACTATGTGCTTTGGAACTATGTGTGGTACACCACGCTCGACGATCAGGGCAATGCTGAAAGTGGCAACTCTTATGGTGCCGACAACTTGCTCGCTAGCCGTCAGGGCATCTACGTGCGCAAAAAGAGTGATGACCTCGATGTCAATCCTTCTGCTCTCTACACCTACAATCCTACACAGTCTGGCAATGGCGCGCCCTTCCATTCAGCAGCACAGCTCATCGAACTGCGCTATGCTGAGGTGCTGCTCAACCTCGCTGAGGTGGCTTGTGGTGCCGGTCAGTTGAACGATGCTGTGGGCTATGTCAATCAGGTGCGTCAGCGTGCTGGCGTTCCCGCCTATGATCTGCCAGGCGATCAGGCCACTTGCATGAGCGAAATCCTCTATGAGCGCCAGGTGGAGTTTGCCTATGAGGGTAAGCGCTTCGACGACATGCGTCGCTGGTTGCTCTTCGATGGTGGTGCAAACTTCGCCTCTATCGGTGCCAAGGTGCTGAAAGGATGGGGTGGTAATACCTGCACATGGCTCGGCTTCAAGCCTTTCAACGGTCAGCGTCGTGAGAACATGGAGTTCCGTACTGCTGATAAGTATGGCGTCGGCAAGACCACCTATGACTCGGATCCTCTGGTGAAGGCTGGCGTGACGCGTCCTGCTGGCGTTGACTTGCGCAAAGACCTGACCGACCAGTTGGAGACGCTGAAGTCATGGTATGGCGACAACCTCGTGCGCAAACTGAAGAAGGGCGACGCCCGTGAGACCAATGGTGAGTCGACAAAGGTGGATCTCTATACCAACTTCCGTGCGAAGTACTACTTCCTTGGCTTCTCGTCGGCTATCTCAGAAAAGAATATCGGTTTGCCCCAAACCATTGGATGGGAAGACGCTAATAACGGTGGTGCGATGGGTACGTTTGACCCGCTGACTGCTGAATAATCTGAAACAAACATATCAAAAGGAATCCCTTGCATCATCGGTGCAAGGGATTCCTTTTTTTGAGGAGCGGGCTAAGTTTTCTAGAAAACCTATTCCCTATAGAAACCTCAGCCCATCAGCCCCCGCCCATCTCCTCAGAAAAAAATCCTGTGATAAATAGGTACATTTCTTTAAACCTTTCGTCATTATTATAGTCGAATACCACAGCCAACTACAATAAAATCTACATAAGAAACAATGAAACACTCTGTTTTGATGGCTGCAATGGCAGCCACTCTGCTGTTTCCTGCAACAGCTAAAGCCCAGTATCCACAGATCACACAGGAAGCAAAAAAACTGATTGACTCTTTGGAGAATAAGTGGCAAGCCCATAGCGACTCAGCTTGGGCAGTAGCATTCCCCATCGTGGTGAAAGAGGCACAGGAAGGAAAACCCTATGTGCCTTGGGCTTCGCGTCCATACGACCTTCGTCAGGCAAAAATCCCCGCTTTCCCCGGAGCTGAGGGAGGCGGTATGTACACCTTTGGTGGCCGTGGCGGAAAGGTATTGACTGTCACCAATCTCAATGACGATGGTCCCGGATCGTTCCGTTGGGCATGTGAACAGGGCGGTGCACGCATCGTTGTATTCAACGTATCGGGCATCATCCGTCTGAAATCCCCCATCTTTGTACGTGCGCCATATATCACTATTGCCGGACAGACTGCTCCCGGTGAAGGTGTGATTATTGCTGGCGAGTCGTTTCAGGTGGATACCCACGATGTTATCGTGCGCCACATGCGCTTCCGTAGAGGTGAAACTCTGGTATGGCATCGCGAGGATTCCTTCGGTGGAAACCCTGTGGGCAATATTATGATCGACCACTGTTCATGTGAATGGGGACTGGATGAGAATATTTCATTCTATCGCCACATGTTTGACATGAAGGATGGAAAACCCAAACGAAAGGTGCCTACAGTTAATGTTACCATTCAGAACACCATCTCTGCTAAAGCACTTGATACATGGAACCATGCTTTTGGTTCTACCATCGGTGGCGAAAATGCCACATTTATGCGCAACCTTTGGGCAGATAATACTGGACGTAACCCAAGTATAGGATGGGGCGGTGTGTTCAACTTCGTCAACAACGTGGTTTATAACTGGGTACACCGTACTGCTGATGGAGGTGAGTTTACTACCATGTCCAACTTCATCAACAACTATTATAAACCAGGTCCTCTCACTCCGAAAAACTCACCAGTGGGCCACCGCATTGTAAAATCGGAGAGCCGTAGCGTCAATCTCTTCCCCTTTAAGCAGTTTGGACGTGTGTATGCTACCGGCAATATCATGGAAGGATATGATGAAGTGACGCGCAACAACTGGAATGGTGGCATACAGACTGCCGACAAGGATGGTGATATTGATGCTACAGAACTCGCTCTGATGCGTAGCAACGAACCTTTCGAAATGCCATTTGTCAACATCATGGGTGCAGAGAAAGCCTTCGACTGGGTATTGTCAAATGCTGGAGCTACTATTCCCTCACGTGATATCGTCGATCAGCGTATCTGTGATGAGGTGCGTACCGGACAGGCATACTTCGTGGAGAAGTATGAGAAGAAAGTAAAAGACAATCCCTATGGCGACATGTGGGGACTACACGATAAGTCGAAAAACGAACAGGGATTCTTCAAACATCGTCGTCTTCAGCAGGACAGTTACAAACAAGGTGTCATTACTGATCCCCGTCAGATGGGTGGCTATCCTGAATATAAGGCTTGGACACCATGGGTAGATACCGATGGCGACGGTATGCCTGATGAGTGGGAAATTGCCAACGGATTGAATCCTAACGATCCTTCTGACGCTAACGACGACTGCAATGGCGATGGATACACCAATATAGAAAAGTACATCAATGGCATCGATCCCAAGAGCAAAGTGGATTGGCGTAATCTCAACAACAACTACGATACACTTGCTGCCAAGGGTAAACTGATGTAATACAAGGTATTGACAATGATGAAAACCATGATAAAATGTGCAACTATCGTATGCTTTCTGTTCTTCTCTGCTATTTCGGCAATAGCTCAAGTGGCGCTGAAGAGCGAAGGCCGCGATGCGCAATATGTGGAGACTATCAAGGCACGATCGCAGAAAATAGTGAATGGTCTTAAGCTCGCCGATGCCCAACAGGCTGAGAATGTATGCCATATCATAGCTAACCGTTACTTCCTGCTCAACGATATCCACGAGACTTGTGCACAGCAAAAACGCTTTGCCAAAGACTCGGTGGCTGATTCCAAGCAGCGTCAGCATATTATAGAATGTGCAGAACGCAGTCGAGATGCAGAACTCTACAAGCATCATTTCGAGTTTACAGCAACTCTTTCGCTCTATCTTAACGATAGTCAGGTAGAGGCGGTGAAAGATGGAATGACCTATGGCGTGGTGCCCAAAACATATCAGGCACACCTTGAAATGATACCATCACTCAAGGATGAAGAGAAAACACAGATTCTGGCATGGTTGAAAGAGGCACGCGAATTTGCCATGGATGCCGAAAATTCTAATAAGAAGCATGGTTGGTTTGGCAAATACAAAGGGCGCATTAACAATTGGCTCACAGCAAGAGGATATAATCTGAAAGCTGAACGTGAGGCATGGTACAAACGCATAGAACAACAAAAGAAAACAGAAAAATGATGAAAAAGGGATTCTTACAACTCCTTTTCCTACTTATGGTAATTCCATCGGCAGCCCAAGTGTTGCCGATGGATTACTCGTATTGTGGGTATGAACGTTCGGAACAGCCGATTCCTGATGCTGCCGTGAAGGTCTATGTGCAACCTACAGGTGGTGATGATGCTCCGTTGATTCAACAGGCCATTGACATGGTAAGTCGGCAGAACCCCGATGCTCGATTGGGTGTCCGTGGTGCGGTATTGTTGGGAGACGGTGTCTTTAACCTTGCCACTCCATTACGTATAAGAACCAGTGGCGTGGTGCTTCGTGGAAGTGGTCGCGACCGCACCATTCTGCGCAAGACAGGATACGACAGGGGAGCGCTACTCTATATCGAAGGACAGCCCCAGCGCATCTATGGAGATACTGTTGATGTGGAAAATACGCCTGCTGGCGCTCTATCCATAGGTGTTAAGTCATTACCCAAAACATGGACTACTGGCACCCGACTCCTTGTATGGCGGCCTTCTACTGCAGATTGGATTCGCTCACTCGGTTGCGAATCGTTTGGCGGAGGCCAGCGGATGGGGTATTGGGCATGGCATCCTGGGGATATTGATCTGCGTTGGAATCGCCGTATCATGTCGTATAAGGGCAATACACTGGCGCTCGACGCTCCCGTAACCCTCTCGATAGAACAACGGTGGGGCGGGGCTAAGGCTGTTGCCTATACCCAACCAGGGCTCCTTGAACGTTGCGGCGTAGAGAATCTTACACTTGAATCTGATTACGACCGCACCTTGCCGAAAGATGAAAACCACTGTTGGGATGGCGTATCAATTACTGATGCTGAGAATTGCTGGGTACGTATGGTCACCTTCCGACATTTTGCAGGTTCTTCGGTTGTCGTAGGTCGCAGCGCTTCTCAGGTCACTGTTGAAGACTGCAAGTCATTGGCTCCTGTGTCAGAGATTGGTGGTTTACGTCGTCGCACCTATTTAGTATTGGGCGAAAAAACACTCTTTCAGCGTTGTTATTCCGAATATGGCATCAACGACTATGCTGCCGGACATACTGCTCCTGGTCCTAATGCTTTTGTACAGTGTGACAGTTGGCAATCGTATGGTCCCAGTGGCAGTATCTCTTCCATGGCGCCAGGTCTGTTGTTTGACCTTGTCAACATTGATGGCAACGATCTTTTGTTCCGTAATCTGGAGTTGGAGAAGTTTGGTGCAGGCTGGAATACCGCCAATAGCACGCTTTGGCAGTGTACGGCTGCAGGTTTGTTCTGCTATTCACCTGATACGCTGAATCGCAATTATTCAATTGGTTGTTGGGGACAGATAGTAGGCAATGGTGAGTATTCCAAGATGAACGAACATGTCAAACCCTATAGTGCGTATCGTGACCAATTATTGAAACGCCTAACTACCGATCGGGATGAGATAGATAAACGATGCCGTGTGTTGGAGCGAAATACTACTGCAAGCAGTTCGCCTACTATGGAAGTGGCGATGAAAATGTCGGCAGAAGCCCTGTTGCCACGTACTACGATGGAGGCTTGGATTGATTCCGCACATTTTGAAGCAGACATTACACCGATTAAACCTTTGGTCTGTAAATCTCCGAAACCATCGGTACAGAATCCGTCCGTCTATGCCCTAATCAATGGTTGGATTACCAAAAATGGTGCTGTATTGGTTGGGCAGAAGCATCAAACGCCTTGGTGGTCTGGTCGCACGATAAGTAGTTTCCTGCCTAAAGCCAAAGCTGCACTCACTCGTTTCGTACCTGGCGAAGAAGGTACTGGTCTCACCGACCGTGTGGATAGTGTGGTAGAAACCATGAAAAAATCGCACACAGTAATATTCAGCCAAAACTATGGTCTATGGACTGACCGCCGACGCGATGACCATGAACGCATCCGTCGTAAGAATGGTGACGTATGGGCACCGTTCTTTGAACAGCCTTTTGCCCGTAGCGGACAAGGTACAGCATGGGATGGATTGTCGCTCTACGATTTGACCAAACCTAATCTGTGGTATTTCTATCGTCTTCGTCAGTTTGCTGAAAAATCGCAAGACATAGGTATGCTACTCAAAAACCAACACTATTTTCAGCACAATATCTTGGAGGCTGGTGCCCATTGGGTTGATTGTCCATGGCGTACAGCCAATAATGTGAACCATACACCATTCTTGGAACCAGTCAATTTTACAGGTGACAAGCGTATCTTCACCGCTCAACTTTTCTACGATACTACCAACGAAAGCCTCCGTCCGCTTCATCGGCAATATATCCGTCAGATGCTTGATGCTTTCAAAGGACAGCCTAATGTGGTACATTCCATTGGTGAGGAATTTACCGGCCCCCTGCCATTTGTGCGCTTCTGGCTCGATGTGGTTGCTGAATGGGAAACGGAAAATGGTCGCACTTTGGTGGCACTGGCTGTCACAAAGGATGTGCAGGATAGTATTCTGAACGATCCTATACGCTCAAAAATTGTCGATATCATCGACATCGAACAATGGTACAACCATCAAAAAGGACAATATGCACCGCCGGGTGGTATGAATATGGCACCACGCCAGTATATGCGTAAAATCCGTGGTGGTAGTGTGCGTTTTGATGACGTGTATCGTGCCGTAGCGGAATATCGCACCAGCTATCCTGATAAAGCAGTCATCTATTCCGCCCAAAAGTATCCTGAAATGGGCTGGGCAGCTTTGATGGCAGGTGGTTCATGTGCTAATGTTCTGGTGAATGATAAGATGTTTTTGCGTGACATAACCTCGATGAAACCGCAGAAAATTGACGACAACTACCTGTTGCAAGGTGATTGTGGCTATGTGGTATATAAGACAACCAGTACACCATTGAGTCTGCCGCTTGCCAGTTCTTCTACCTATAAATATATGCAGATAGATGCGAAAACTGGCGATATCACCGAGAAAGGAATGGTACGACGGCAAATAGAGTTTACCGAACGAGGTATATACTGGATTCGTAAAAAATGACTTAAATAATGGGAAAAATCGGTATTTCACGATTTTTCCCATTTTCTTATTTGTTTTTTCGGTTGATATAAATCAATTCTTCTTAACTTTGTCATCAGAAAACAAACAAACTACTACACACATATACTACCTAACAACGATGACTACAGAAACGCAAAGAGCGCGTACTCAGACGCTCCTCACCGAATTCAGCAAGGGCAGCGATGCAGCCTTTGCCGAGTTGTACGAAATGTATGTACAACCTTTATATACTTATGGATTGCGCATGACACATAATGAAGAGTTGCTGAAAGATTGCATTCAGGAAGTTTTCCTTAAGGTATATAGTAAACGAAGCGAGCAGACAGATATTAAGAATTTTGCCTCTTATCTGGTCATCTCTATGAAGAACCGTCTCCTTGACGCCTTTCGTCATCAGTCATTTTGCAGCGACAATGAAGTAGAGTGTTATGCAGGACGAGCAGCTGACTGCGATGTGGAACAAGGATACTTATTGATCGAAGACGAACAGATGCAATTTCAACAAGTGGCAGCATTGATGCAATGTCTCACACCGCGACAGCGTGAAGCCATCACCCTTTACTATTTGGAAGGTCGTAAATATCCTGAGGTGTGTGAGCGTATGCAGATGAACTACCATTCAGTACGTAACTTGATGCACCGTGGTATGTTGAAATTGCGCGAATCAGCAGGTGTCTTACAGACTATTCAGTGATGACAACAGATGTGCCTATACGTCATTAGAAAAAGACGAGGTACGTGAAAAAGCACTATTATACCCAGGTTGATGAGTTTTTGTGTGATGATGATTTCATCCGCTACGTACTCGACCGCGACACATCGATGGTTTCCCGATGGGAAACCTATATTACTGCGCCCTATCGTGCCCATCATGCATTTCTCACCGCATGCGATATTTTGATGCATCTTGATGATTGTTCATTCCTCAGCAGTGAGGAAACTGCTAGATTGAAAGAGCGAATTTTTCTTTCTTTGGGAAAGAAGTCTCGATAGCGTATTTGTCATGCAGTTCTTACATGTGCTTTTTTAATTTGCCTCTTACTACTATTCTATCTTGTCCTATGCCCTTAGGATAGTCCAAGTATGCTGTGTATAGATGATGACATAACGTGTACTCGTGCGTCCTTATTATAAAATAAATAACGACATGAAACGACTGATTTTTTCTGCTCTGGCTTGCATGGTTATCCTTGCAACTCAGGCTCAACCGTCGGTAGAAACCGAACGACAGTATCTCTCCGGGCACGGTGCTGACGATATGGTGCAGTGGGATTTCCGGTGTACTGATGGTCACAACAGCGGACAATGGACTAAGATTGGAGTGCCGTCGTGCTGGGAACTGCAAGGTTTTGGTACTTACCAATATGGTATGCGCTTTTATGGCAAGGCAACTCCCGAAGGCATTGCTGATGAGAAAGGACATTATCGTACTACCTTCCAATTGCCTGAAGCATGGCGGGGCAGACAGATTCTGCTTACCTTTGAAGCTGTCTTTACCGATGCGCGAGTGACCATCAATGGGCGTAAAGCTGGTTCTGGACTGCATCAAGGCGGTTTTACCCGTTTTCAGTTTGATGTTTCTGACCGTGTTTTCTTCGGCAAAAAGGCTAATCGCCTTGAGGTGGAAGTGTCAAAGGAGAGTGCTGATCCACAAGTGAATCTTGCTGAACGTCGTGCCGATTATTGGAATTTCGGCGGTATTTGGCGCCCTGTCTTCATCGTGGCGAAACCAGCTCTCAACATCCAGCGAATAGCCATAGATGCGAAAGCTGATGGTCGTATGCGAGCAGAAGTCAATCTGAACCGTGCTGTTCCCGGTTCTACAGTAGGAGTGGAAATTGTTGATGAGGGTGGTAAAACCATTGCCCATAGTAACAGATTTGCTGTTGGTAGTGACCATACCCTGATAGATTTCATGGTCAGCCATCCCCGCTTGTGGAATGCCGAACAACCTTATCGCTATACAGCAGTATTCTCTTTGCGTGATAGTGGTGGCCGTTTGCTTCATGTGGAACGTCAGAAGTTTGGTTTCCGCACCATTGAATACCGCCATACTTATAATGGCGATGCCGAAGATGGCGTGTTTATCAATGGCAAGAAAGTTATATTCAAGGGCGTCAACCGTCATTCTTTCCGTCCAGAAACCGGTCGCACCCTGTCAAAAGCCAAAAATATAGAAGACGTCAAGCTTATCAAGTCAATGAATATGAATGCAGTACGCTTGTCTCATTATCCTGCAGACCCTGAATTTCTTGATGCTTGTGACTCGCTCGGACTCTATGTAGAGTGTGAACTTCCTGGTTGGCATTGGGCACACGGCACTATTGTTGGGTCGCAACTAGCGGAAGAAATGGTCACTCGTGACTGCAATCATCCTTCTATCATCTTTTGGAGTAATGGCAATGAAGGCGGGTTTAACTACGACCTCGAACCTGTTTTCCATCGTTTCGACCTTCAACAGCGTGTGGTGCTCTATCCTTGGGCCAATCGCAATGGCTTTGAAACCAAACATTACCGTTCGTGGGGTGAAACGGCAGAATACATGAGACAGAAAGAAATCTTCATGCCTACCGAATTTCTTCATGGCCTCTATGATGGCGGACATGGAGCTGGACTGAAAGACTACTGGCACCTCATGATGTCCAATCCACGTTGTGCTGGCGGTTTTCTATGGGATTTGATGGATCAAGGTGTGGTGCGTACCGATATGAATGGGCTTGTCGATTGTATGGGTAACTTTGCCTCCGATGGCATTGTAGGTCCCCATATGGAGAAAGAAGGCTCTTATTATACTATCCGCGAAATATGGTCTCCCGTACAAATCAGTAGGGAGGGCAACCGATTGAAAGTGGCAAACCATTATGATTTTACTTCGCTGAAGGATTGCTGTTTTACCTATCAGTATGTGGTAATGCCTCGCTACGGGGAATCAGCCACTAAGGTATTGGCACAAGGCTCATTGCCTTCACCCGATATCAATCCTCATGGCGAGGGATATATTACTTTACCCCAACAGTCAGAAGGCACACTCCTCGTGACAGTATGTAATCCGCAAGGTGAGGAAATCTATACCTGGCGCTTCGCAGAGGAGTTCATTGCTGATAAACCTGTCGTAGCTCAACAGCTCCAACCGCATGAGACCGACACTACAACCACTGTTGCCGTGGGTGGTCGCCACTATACGTTCTCGAAGAAAAACGGTTGTCTTCAGTCTGTTACGGTGGCAAATCGTATCATTTCCTTTGCTAATGGTCCCCGTTTCGTAGCAGCCAAACGTAGCGACCGTTCCGATGATGGCTTCTATAACCATGATGATAAAGAGGCATTTAAGAAGAAAACCGACTATATCACTTATGCTGATCAAGGTACTTTCGATGGTTTTTCATGGAATGATTCCACACTCGTTGCTACCTACAGACATGGTTCTCTAAGTCAAGTGGAATGGACCTTTATGGCCGATGGTAGTGTGAGACTGACCGCCCATTGGTATTTCAATGGTGTGGTAGATCTGTTGGGTATTACTTTCGATTATCCAGAACAGCAGGTGAAAGGCAAACGCTGGGTGGGCAATGGCCCTTATCGTGTATGGCAAAATCGCCTCGATGGCCCACAATATGGCTATTGGACCACTGCCTATAATGATCCCATTCCTGGTGAAACCTTCGAATATCCTGAGTTTAAAGGTTATTTCTCTACCGTCAACTGGATGCAACTTGAAACAAAAGAGGGCGTTATCGGCATCCGTCAGCCTAATGCCTATGTAGGTATTTACCAGCCACGTGATGGCCGTGACCACTTGCTCTATACCTTGCCAGAAACTGGTGTTTCGCTCTTGAGAGCCATTCCTGCTGTGCGCAACAAGGTTAATACCACCGATCTCAATGGTCCTTCTGCACAACCCTATTGGGCAGAAGGTTCAGATTCCATCACCGCAATACTCTCGTTCGAATGAAGAAATATCTCATCAGCATTGCCCTTTTGACACTTGGCATGCAAGCACATGCCTCGTCGCGCCCCTGGACATTCTGGTATTGGATGTACGGTGCAGTAAGCAAACAAGCCATCAAGGCAGATCTTCAAGCCATGAAAGATGTGGGATTGGAAGGCTGTTACCTCATGCCCATACGTGGTGTGGGTGAACGGCCCGACTATCAAGGCACTGCCCAGCAACTCACACCCACCTTCTGGCAGATGGTTGACTATGCCATGGAGCAGAGTGATTCACTACAGATGCAGATGGGTGTGCATATCTGCGATGGCTTTGCCTTGGCAGGCGGTCCTTGGATTAGTCCTGAAGAATCGATGCAACAGGTGGTATGGACCGACACCATCGCACATATCGACCGACGTCATTCCACATTTGCCTTGCCCCAAGCTCATCCCGGCCATTTGGGTTTCTATCGTGATATTGCCGCTTTTGCCGTTCGTGTGGCATCACCATTGCCCCAACCCCATGAAGGCGGAACGATCAAACGCGATGAAAAGGGAGTGTTTCGTGCGAAAACACCCGGTTTTATCGAGTTTTCTTTCGATGCTCCGCAACAAGTACGAAGTATCCATATCGTGCCCAGTGGCAACAATGTGCAGGCGCAGCGATTGCGTATTGAAGCCAGTACGGATGGTGTAACCTATCAGTTGGTACGCCAATTGACACCTCCCCGACAAGGATGGCAGAATACCGATCAGAACTATACCTATAGTCTTCCTGCCACCACAGCCCGATATTTTCGTTGTTATTGGACGCCTGTAGGCACCGAACCCGGTAGTGAAGATCTTGATGCTGCTAAATGGGCACCTACGTTGAAAATACGTGATATCCGTTTGGGAGCCGATGCTGTCATCGATCAGTATGAAGCCAAGAATGGTAGTGTGTGGCGCATAGCCACCAACAACAGTCCTTCGACAGATTTTCCAGAAGTGGTGATGCTCGACAAGTATGGTAGCCCCAGACATCCGTTGGGCAATGGAATATGGCGTATTGTTCGTTTTGGCCATACCGCTACAGGTCACACCAATGCCACTGCAGGTGGAGGTAAGGGACTGGAGTGTGATAAATTCACACAGAAAACAGTAGAGAAACAAATTGATAGTTGGTTTGGACAGTTTATGAAAAGACCCCATTCCAACGTAGTGCGCTATATGCATATTGACTCTTGGGAATGTGGGTCGCAAAACTGGTCAGCGTCGTTTGCTGATGAGTTTCAGCGGCGTTGTGGTTACGACCTTTTACCTTTCCTTCCCGTTTATGCAGGCATTCCGATGCCAGGAGATGATCGCGTGTTGCGTGACATCCGTACCACCATTGACCATCTCATCAACGATGTGTTCTTTGCCACGGCAGCCCGTAAGGCCCGTCAATATGGGGTGAGTCTCTCCTCAGAGAGTGTTGCCCCCACTATGATTAGCGATGGACTGACCCACTACCGCTATGTGGATTTTCCGATGGGTGAGTTTTGGCTCAATTCTCCCACACACGACAAACCCAACGATATGCTTGATGCCATCAGTGGAGCGCATGTTTATGGCAAAACCATCGTTCAGGCAGAGGGATTTACCGAGATTCGTGGTGTTTGGAATGAAACTCCAGCCATGATCAAACCATTGCTTGATCGCAATTTGGCATTGGGCATGAATAGACTGTTCTTTCATGTCAACACCCACAACCCATGGATGGACCGCCGCCCCGGTATGACTCTCGATGGAATCGGACTTTTCTTCCAACGTGACCAAACTTGGTTTCGTGAGGCCAAGGGTATGGTCGATTACATCACCCGATGCCAAGAATGGCTTCAACGTGGTGTTCCCGTAGTAGATATTGCCGTATTTACTGGTGACGAAATGCCGTCTCGATCACTTACTCCCGACCGTCTTGTGCCCATGTTGCCCGGTCTTTTTGGTACCGACCGCATAGCTGATGAGGCACGGCGCCTTGCCAATGAGGGGCAACCCATGGAAGAAAGTCCCGTTGGAGTGCGCCATTCTGCAGGTATCATAGACCTCAAGAATTGGGTCAATGCCCTTCATGGCTACTGCTACGACTCGATGAATCCTGACGGATTGCAGAATGGAAGGTTTGATTATAAGGCGCTCGTCGTGCCACAAGGCTCATTCGTCTCCGATGCCTCCAAGCGTCGCATTGCTGAACTCGAAAGTCAAGGCGTGCGCATCATCCGCACACCTTATTGCCAAGACACCCTCGATGTCATCGGCCCTGATGCCTTATTGCCCGAAGGAGTGGCATTCAACCATCGTCGTGATGGCAATACAGAGATATATTTCCTTGCCAATCAGCTGGACAGCGCACGCACCATGACCATATCGCTGCGCACCACTAAAGGTGTTCCTCATATCTATTATCCTATCGATGGGAAGCAGGAACAACCAGTTTTCCGCCATTCCAACGGAAGAACCGAACTGATGTTAACCTTGTCAGCCTATGGTTCGGCATTTGTTATATTTACAGATGAGTCACAAGGAAATGCGCCCGAAACAACGCTTCAACACCATGTGCTCACCACAGCACCATGGGATATCCACTTCCACAACAATGGTGTCAGTCTCCAGCAGCAACCACTTGCTGATTGGACAGCGTCATCCAACGATAGTATCCGCTATTATAGTGGTCGTGCTACTTATACCACAAACTTCAAAATCAAGGTAAAAAAGGGACAACGCTATTATCTCTCGTTGCCTGATGTTAGAGATGTGGCGCAGATTTGGGTCAACGAAACCGACTGTGGCATTGTATGGACATCCCCTTACGAGGTAGATATTACCAATGCTGTGCATCGTGGCAACAATACGTTGCGCATCGCCGTTACCAACACTTGGCATAATGCTTTGCGTGGTGCTGATGCAGGCAAAGCCCCGTTTGATGGCATTTGGACCAATGCCCGATACCGCACCAAGGGCGACAGCCTATTGCCTGCAGGTCTCCTTGCCCAACCCATTATCCGTATTACTAAAGCAACAAAACAACAATAATGAAAAGACTTCTACTATCCCTTCCGCTTTTGTGTCTCTGCACCTTGGTGCAAGCCAAGGTCGTGATGCCTCGCTTTTTTGCCGATGGCATGGTGCTTCAGCAGCAAACTGAATGTCGGCTTTGGGGCACAGCGACACCTGGTGCCCCTTTGGTCGTTACTGCTTCATGGACTCATGGTAAATGGAAAAGCCGTGTTAATGCCGACGGCAGTTTCTCTATCACCATCACAACTCCCACAGCAGGAGGCCCTTTCACCATCTCTATCGACGACGGTGAAAAGACCATGCTTAGCAATGTGCTCGTTGGTGAGGTATGGATTTGTAGCGGACAGTCGAATATGGAGATGCCCATGAAAGGTTTCAAGATGCAGCCTGTAGAGGGAACAACCGAAGAACTCTTGCGCTGTAAAGATACAAAAATGCGCCTTTTCACCGTCAAACGCCATGCTGCAATCACTCCACAAACCGATGTAGAAGGCGAATGGAGCGAGGCCAACAGTGAGAGCGTGCGCAATTTCTCTGCCACCGCCTATTATTTCGGACGTGCGCTGCGTCAGCAACTTGATGTTCCCGTAGGACTCATCGTCACCGCCTGGGGTGGTTCTGCTTGTGAAGCATGGATGGCAGCCGACTGGTTGAAGGCATTTCCAAAGGTGACACTCCCTCGTGATGAGAAGGATGTGAATCGGTTGAAGCAGCGTTGCCCCACCGCTTTATATAATGGACAGCTTCGTCCCCTTATCGGTTATGCCATGCGTGGTGCTATTTGGTATCAAGGTGAGGATAATGTGCCCCGTTACGACTACTATGCCTCACTGTTGGAAACCATGGTACGAGGATGGCGTGCCGACTGGAAGCAAGGCGATTTTCCATTCTACTATTGTCAGATAGCTCCCTACGATTATAGTCTCATCAATTGGAGCGGTAGCCAACTCTTGCGCGAACAACAACTCTTGGCTGAGCAGCGCATACCCCATGCCCGTATGGCGGTGTTGATGGATGCCGGTTTGGAATATGGCATTCATCCACGCATGAAACGACAAGCCGGCGAACGACTGGCTCTGCTTGCCCTTACAAACACTTACGGCGTGAAGGGATTGCCCGATTTCGCTACTTATAGCAAAGTGGAATTTCAGGGAGATACTGCCGTGGTACAGTTTGACCGGAGTAAGGAATGGGTTTATTTCGAACATGGCACCACCTCAAAACTCTTTGAAGTGGCTGGTCGCGACAGTGTGTTCCATCCTGCTAACCATGTGTGGATAGCCCGTAATCGCGTTTATGTGAAGTCCGACTGCGTTGCCCATCCTGTGGCAGTACGCTATGCATGGTCCGACTGGGCAGTGGGTGATTTAATGCACGATGGTTTGCCTGTGTCATCATTCCGTACTGATTTCTGACCTTTGCCTCAGATGGTGTGTGGTCATCCATACATTCCGCCGAAGCAGGATGTAGCATGACGACAGACGTAAGAACAAAGATAAAATCGAACATATTCCCCTTTTTCGTGCAGATGGCCGATAGGGGCAGAACATAGAAACAAGTAATAAACAATGAACAGACTTTATACCTTATTACTCATGGTGACGCTTGTCATGGGACTCCATGCAGCCGATGTACCATCCGTTGCAGGATTGTTCCCTCTCGAAGGCAGTGGCAGAACCGTGTGGAATTTCAACAACGGATGGCGTTTCCATCTGGGCGATGTGCCTGAAGCCAACCGCACTGACTATGATGATCACGCTTGGGAAGTGGTTTCCACTCCCCATACCGTACAGTTGATGCCTGCCGAAGCCAGTGGCTGCCGTAACTATCAGGGTGTGGCATGGTATCGTAAACGCTTCGTGATGCCAACCCAAACTGCTGGTAAAGACGTCAGCCTCCATTTCGAAGCCATCATGGGCAAACAGGTGGTTTATGTCAACGGTCGTGAAGTGAAACGTCATGAAGGCGGCTATCTGCCTATTACCATATCGCTGACGAAGCTCGGACTGACTGCCGGCGATGATGTTTTGGTAGCTGTTATGGCTGATAATAGTGACGATAAGAGTTTTCCTCCAGGCAAACCACAGATGACGCTCGATTTTGCCTATCATGGCGGCATCTACCGTGATGTATGGCTGATAGCCAAAGGTATGGTGCATATCACCGATGCCATCGAGGCAAACCGTGTGGCAGGAGGCGGTATTTTCGTACATTGTGAGAACATCAGTAGCGAAAAAGCCGTGGTGTGTGTCAATACCGAAGTGGCTAATACTGGTCAGCAGCCTGTGACGCTGACCGTGACCAATGTATTGCAGGAGACAGGAAAACGTGTCGTTACCTCGTTGCGACTGGCTCCTGGCGAGACACGCACAGTCTGCCAGCGCATCAAAGTGGCTCGTCCCAAACTGTGGACTCCAGAGTCACCAACCCTTTATCATGTCAACACCTATGTGCGTCAAGGTCGTCAGCCCATGGATGGCGGTACTACCCGCATCGGCATCCGGTCATTTGAATTTCGTGGCAAAGACGGATTCTGGCTCAATGGCAGTCGTTACCACCAGTTGGTAGGTGCCAACCGTCATCAAGACTTTGCATACGTGGGCAACGCACTGCCCAACTCTCAGCAGTGGCGCGATGCTCGCAGACTGCGTGACGCTGGTTTCACTATCATCCGCACCGCCCACTATCCACAGGATCCTGCATTTATGGATGCTTGCGACGAACTCGGTCTCTTTGTCATTGTGGCAACACCGGGATGGCAATACTGGAATAAAACACCTGGGTGGGACGAGAAGGTACATGCCAATACCCGTCAGATTATCCGTCGCGACCGCAACCATCCATCGGTTCTGATGTGGGAACCCATCCTCAACGAAACGCGCTATCCCAAGAAATTTGCCCTCGATGCCTTGCAAATCACACGAGAGGAATATCCCTATGAAGGTCGTCCTGTGGCTGCTGCCGATGTTCATTCGGCAGGAGTGGCAGACCATTATGATGTTGTCTATGGTTGGCCAGGCGATGATTTCAAGGATGACAAACCCCGTCAGTGCATCTTTACGAGAGAGTTTGGCGAACTCGTTGACGACTGGTATGCTCACAACAATCTCAACAGGGCTTCGCGGTCATGGGGTGAACGACCTATGCTGATGCAGGCGATGAGTCTTTTCAAGAGCACCGACGAACTGTTTCATACCACCGGACAGTTTATCGGCGGTTGTCAATGGCACCCCTTCGACCATCAGCGCGGTTATCATCCAGATCCCTACTGGGGAGGTATTTATGATGCGTTCCGCCAACCGAAAACTGCCTTGCAGATGTTTTCTGCCACATTGCAACCGTTTGTGTCAGATCCGAAACCTCAGGTGTTTATAGCCCATGAAATGACGCAATTCTCTGATGCTGACGTCACCGTGTTCTCCAATTGCGATTCTGTGCGACTTTCTATCTACGATGGAGTTCATTCTTGGACATTGCCTGTGGTTCATTCCGTTGGTCATGCTCCCTCACAACCCGTGGTATTCAAAGGCGCATGGAACTTCTTTGAGGCACGCAACTGGAGTTATACGCAGAAAAACTGGCAGCGTGTGCACATGGTGGCAGAAGGTATTGTCAATGGTAAGGTGGTTTGTCGTGATGATCGTATGCCTTCACGTCGAAGCACCAAACTGCGTCTTCGTGTAGATACATTGGGACGTCAACTGGTGGCAGATGGCAGCGATTTTATCGTTGTGGTATGTGAAGTGACCGACGATCTCGGTCATGTACGTCGTCTTGCTAAAGACCAAATCCGTTTCACCGTATCGGGTGAAGGCTCTGTCATCGGCAATGCATCCATTGGCGCCAATCCCCGTGTGGTAGAATGGGGTAGTGCTCCTCTGCTGATACGTTCCACTCGCACTCCTGGAAAAATACGTGTTCATGCCGAAGTGGCATTCCCTGGCACTCACGCACCTACCGCGGCCGACCTTGAACTGACGAGTGTGGCAGCACCTTTACCCATGCTTTCGGGCGATATTCAGCCTACATCAGGTGAAAATGCCGCTGTTTCTACCACGAAAACAGCTTCTCGCCAACTTTCAGAAGATGAGCGCAACCGTCTGTTGCAAGAGGTAGAAGCCCAACAGGCCGACTTCGGATTGCAGAAATAAAGTATAAGGGCAGACGTCAAGCGATGCGTTGTTATTGTCCGTCTGCCCTTCGTAAGGCATAGTGCTGTTATGCGCAATGTTTTAAATTCGATTCAGACGCTTGCTTCCCTGTGTGTTCGGGATGTCAACGAGATATAGTTCGCGGAAATCTATAGGATCGGAGAGAGATAAAGACCTTATTATTCCTCGCATACATACGCGCACACGAGCGCACGCAGGCACACACGCGATGTCGAAAAAATCGACCACTCGACCACCAATGCCGCTTAACCGACAGAGATACAATGGCTTAACTGGTGGTCGATGACATTTTCCTGACGCGCTTCGACCACCATTCGACCACCAACTGACCAACTACAGGGCACATCCCCATCAAATACAGCCCACATTCCTATCAACTACCAACCATCTTTCCACCATCGGCTATCATCTGGGTTACGAGCACCAAAGCCACTTCTGCACTGCCTTCAAGCGCAAATATGGCGTATCGCCATCGCTGTTTCGCGACCAGCAAAACAAGGTCCTTGCAAGTGCATGACAGTCAAAAGGATAGTGCGCTGTTTTGCAAATTCATTGAATTTGGTCAGCAAATTCAATGAATTTACTCGGCAGTTTCAATGATTTTGCCCTACTGTCACGATGATATTCGTGCGCTAAAGAACTGCTGCATGTCTCAAACGAAAGTCGCTCTCACACTTCTATCCGGCTACTCCTATGAGGCACAGAATACCAGTAGTAGTATGTCGGCATGATTAGAATGAACTTTGAATATGCGTATCAACAACAAGGGCACAACCGTCATGGTTGTGCCCTTGCAGCTATAGGGATAGGATAGAGGTGGGTTAAAGCTTCTGTTCCACTTCGATTTCTGTAAAGGTCTCGATGATGTCGCCCACCTGGATATCGTTGAAGTTGACGAGTGAAATACCGCACTCCAAACCAGTGGCAACCTCTTTGGCATCGTCCTTATAGCGCTTCAGCGCATCGATGGCAGCGGTGTGAACCACAATACCGTCGCGGATGACACGAGCCTTGTCCTTGTTGTGTACTTTTCCTTCGGTCACCAAACCACCGGCAACAGTACCGACCTTTGAAATCTTGAACACCTGTTTTACCTCGATTTCACCAGTAAGAATTTCCTTCTTCACCTTGTCGAGCATACCCTCCATAGTAGATTTCACTTCATCGAGTGCATCATAGATGATAGAGTAGGTGTTGATCTCCACGCCTTCGCGCTCTGCCAGTCGGCGTGCATCAGCAGAAGGACGAACCTGGAAGCCGATGATGATGGCATCTGATGCAGAAGCCAGCATGACATCGTTCTCGCTGATCTGACCCACAGCCTTTGAAATGACGTTGACCTGTACCTTCTCAGTAGAGAGTTTGAGGAACGAGTCGCTGAGTGCTTCGATAGAACCGTCGGTATCACCCTTGACGATGATATTGAGTTCGTGGAACTCACCCAAGGCAATACGGTGTGAGATATCGTCGAGTCCAAGTGTCTTAGTGGTACGGAGCGACTGCTCACGCTGCAACTGTGTACGCTTGTTGGCTATTTCTCGTGCTTCCTGCTCTGTCTCCATCACATGGAACGAGTCACCGGCAGTAGGTGCACCATTCAGTCCGAGAATGATAGCGGGCTCTGCAGGTCCAGCCTTTTCAATGCGCTGGTTACGTTCGTTGAACATGGCTTTGATGCGTCCGAAAGCTGTTCCTGCAATCACCACATCACCTTGTTTCAGTGTACCGTTGCTTACCAGCACGGTAGAAACGTAGCCACGTCCCTTGTCGAGTGACGACTCGATAATGCTACCCGTAGCTTTTCTGTTGGGATTAGCCTTGAGATCGAGCATTTCTGCTTCGAGCAATACCTTTTCAAGGAGAGCATCAACGCCGATTCCCTTCTTGGCAGAGATTTCCTGACACTGGTATTTACCGCCCCATTCCTCTACGAGGAGGTTCATATTGGCAAGGTCTTCACGAATCTTGTCAGGGTTTGCACCGGGCTTATCAATCTTGTTGATGGCAAATACCATTGGCACATTGGCAGCCTGAGCATGTGCGATGGCCTCCTTGGTGGTAGGCATGACGCTGTCGTCTGCAGCGATAATGATGATGGCGATATCGGTCACCTGAGCACCACGGGCACGCATGGCGGTGAACGCCTCGTGACCTGGAGTGTCAAGGAACGTAATTTTTCTACCGTCTTTCAGTTTCACATTGTAGGCACCGATGTGCTGGGTGATACCTCCTGCCTCACCGGCAATCACGTTGGTCTTGCGGATGAAGTCGAGCAGCGATGTCTTACCATGATCGACGTGACCCATCACGGTGACGATAGGTGCACGGCCGATGAGGTCGTTCTCGTCGTCGGCTTCTTCGGTGATGGCATTTTGCACTTCAGCACTTACGTATTCGGTGGTGAAACCAAATTCCTCTGCCACGATATTGATAGTCTCTGCATCGAGGCGCTGGTTGATACTTACCATGATACCGATGCTCATGCAGGTGCCGATTACTTCGTTGACACCGACATTCATCATCGTGGCAAGTTCGCTAACCGTTACAAACTCGGTCAGCTTCAGTACCTTACTCTCTGCAGCCTGTTCGGCCATCTCGCTATTGAGGCGCTCTTGTACGGCATCTCGCTTTTCGCGGCGATACTTCGCACCCTTCTTGTTCTGACTTTTTGAGGTGAGACGGGCGAGCGTCTCCTTTACCTGGCGTGCTACAGCCTCGTCGTCAACTTCCAATGGCTTCTGTACTGGACGGTTCTTCTTGTTTTTCTTGCCGCCGCCCTGTTGTCCGTTTTGGTTGCCGCCTTGCTGTTGTCCACCGCCACCTTGGCGCTGTTGTCCGCCTTTGTTCTTTTTGTTGCCGCCTTGCTGCCCGCTCTGGTTGGCTGCAGCCTCTATGTCAACGCGTCCGCTACGGATGCGCTCACGCTTCTTGCGCTCGCCACCATTGCCATGCTGTGCATTCTTTTCTTCGCGTTCCTTACGGCGCTCCTCCTTCGATTTCTTCTTCGGACGAGTGCTTTGGTTGAGGGTGCTGAGGTCGATTTTACCCAGTACGTTGACCTTTGGAGCGTATTTTGTTTCGCTCTTCAGGGTGAATACCTTGGTTTCGGAAGCTTTTTCAGCATCCGCAGGCTTGTTTTCTACTGTGGCAGGCTTGGCCTCTTCGGTATTGGCAACGGGTGCTTCTGTCTTGGGCTTGGCTTCCTGCTGATGCTTAGCCTCTGTTTTTGGCTTGGTTTCCACTTTGACGTTAGGTTTAGCCTCTTCTGCCTTGACAGCCTTCTGCTCGTGGTTTGCAGGAGCAGCAGGGGCAGCCTCAGGAGCTTTCTGCTCAGCGACAGGTTTTGGTTCTTCTTTCTTTTCTACAATAGGCGATGCCTCTGTCTGGCTCACGGCAGCAGCCACAGGTGCAGTATCGCTATTGGCGGCCTTCTTTTTGCCTACGCTGTCGAGGTCAATCTTGCCCAAGGGTTTAAACTGTTGGCGTTGTTCCAACAGGTCTTCAGCCTTGTTGCTTTTCTTATCGGCCTTCTCTGCCTTTTTATCCTTGGCTTTCTTCGCAAATATCATTTCGGCCTGTGTCTTCACAGCCTTGTCACCACTGAATGCACCCACCAGAGCCTGGTATTGTGAATCGGTGATTTTGGTATTTGGCGTCATTTCTTCTTTGACTTCGCCAAGTTCTTTCTTGTTTTTCAGGAAATCAACTGCCGTTTGAAGTCCTATATTCAGTTCTGATAATACTTTATTTAATCTGACACCCATTTAATTTATTGCTTTACAATTCTGTTTTATTCTTATTATTCAAACTCCGCACGGAGCACGTTGAGCAGGTGGTCAACCGTTTCTTCTTCGAGGTCGGCCTTTTCGATCAGCATTTCGCGTGGAGCGTTGAGCACGGCCTTAGCGGTCTCCAGACCGATGGCCTTGATGGCGTCGATGATCCACTGGTCTATCTCGTCAGAGAACTCGTCGAGGTAGATGTCCTCGTCGTCGCTGTCTGAACCGTTGGATACACGGAATACGTCGATGGTGTATTCGGTCAGCATGGAAGCCAGTTTGATGTTCAAACCGCCTTTACCGATGGCAAGGCTGACTTCCTCAGGCTGCAGATAGACTTCGGCTTTGTGCTCTTCGGGATTGATGTTGAGGTTGGTCACCTTGGCGGGACTCAGCGCACGAGTAATGAAGAGCTGTGTGTTGCTGGAATAGTTGATGACATCGATATTCTCGTTGCCCAACTCGCGTACGATACCGTGTACGCGGCTACCCTTCACACCTACGCATGCTCCTACTGGGTCGATGCGGTCATCATAGCTTTCTACAGCCACCTTTGCACGTTCTCCTGGCATGCGTGCCACGCGACGGATTGTGATGAGACCGTCGTTGATTTCGGGCACTTCGGCTTCGAGCAGACGCTCAAGGAACACAGGGCTGGTGCGTGAGAGGATGATACGCGGATTGTTGTTCTCGTTCTGCACCTCCTTGATGATGGCACGTATGGTTTCGCCCTTGCGGTAATTGTCGTTGGGAATCTGTTCTGACTTAGGCAAGTGGAGTTCGTTGCCCTCATCGTCGATGAGCAGTACTTCGCGTTTCCACATCTGATACACCTCGGCGCTGATTACCTGACCTACGCGATCCTTGTACTTATTGTAGAGCGAGTCGTGCTCCAGTTCAAGAATCTTTGAGGCAAGAGTCTGACGGAGATTGAGAATGGCGCGGCGTCCGAATTTCTCGAAGCGCACTTCTTCACTCACTTCCTCGCCCACTTCGTAGTCGGGTTCGATTTTCTGTGCCTGTGTGAGCGAAATCTCTTTGTTTTCGTCCTGAACCTCACCATCAGCTACTACGATACGGTTGCGGTGGATTTCGAGGTCACCTTTGTCAGGGTTGACAATGACGTCGAAGTTCTCATCGCTACCGAACTGTTTGGCAAGTACGTTGCGGAGACTCTCTTCCAGCACGCTGACGAGAGTGGTGCGGTCGATGTTCTTGGTCTCTTTAAATTCCTTAAAGGTCTCAATCATTGACGGACCTTTGTCTTCTTTTTTTGTAGCCATTATATAATCTTTTTATTTTGTTTACTCTTTAGCTCACGTGTCAGAGATTATTTGAAGGCGAGGAGGTATTTGGCATATTTCACCTCGTTGGTATTGAAGGTCTTCTCCACATCCACCAATACGGGGCGCTTTTTCCCTTCAATCTTCTGCTTCTCCTTGACCACCACCACAAACGACAGTCCGTCGTCGGCTACCGACTGGAGCACGCCTTGGTATTTCTTACCGTCGGCAGCCAGCACTTCCACTTCTTTGCCAATGTGGTTGATATACTGCTGTACGACTTTGAATGGTTGTCCGATACCGGCGCTACCCACTTCCAGTTCATACTCGCCGAGTTCTTCTCCGAGTCTTTCCTGCAGGAAGCGGCTCAGCGCGGCACAGTCTTCAATCCATACACCATCGGCGTGGTCGATTTCGATCACGATGCGACCGTCGGGCGTCATGTCAACGTCCACGAGGAAGTAGTCATTCTGACTCAGCCATTCCTCTACTGCGGCCTTTACTACGTCTTTATTTATCATACACCTTTATTGGTATTAAAACAAGAATGAGAGGCTCTTGCGAGTCTCTCATTCCTCTGAACGTGTGCAAAGTTACGACATTTCTGTCAATCTTGCAAGTATTTCCACTTTTATTTCACTTTTTTGGGCGATAATAGTTTTTCGTATTCTCCTGATGTGTTGAGTATTCGCTCTGCTTCCTTCAGAGTTTTGTCTGTTTGCAGCATGTGGAGCAGTTGTCCGCTTTGGAAATAATAGGCGGATATGATATCTTGTTCTATCTGCCGTTGTATTTCGTTGCGGTGCTGTTGTAGATCGCGCTCAATATCATGGTGGTCGAGTTTGGCTTTCAGTGCTTCAAATTCAGCCTTTGCGTCGTCGTAGTATCCTTCGAATTTTGCGGTTTTGATGAGTTCTTCAAACTGTTTCTTGCTGATCTGGTCGTAGGTAAATCCTGCTTTCAGCACTTGTTGGGTGAAGTCGGCATATTCAGCATCGGTCAGATGAAACTTGTCGGCAGGAGCAATGGTAGGATGCTTGGATATATAATCCACCACATAGTCAAACATCACTTCGGTAGAGTCTATGCGGTCCAGATACAGGAGGATGTTCGACATGGTATCGGGTTTGATTTCGATATCGGGCATGATACCACCTCCGTCGCGTACCTCACGACCATTGCGTGTATAGAATACGTGTGTCAGCGAATCGGGCACATGTTCTTTATAGCCACCGCCGGTGTGTTTATAGTTGATGGCTTGGATGCATCGTCCGCTGGGGATATAGTATTTTGATGTTGTCAGCTTGAGGTTACCGTTGTAGGGTAGGTCAACATTAGGAATCTGCACCAGTCCCTTACCATACGTGCGCGAACCTATTATTAATCCGCGGTCAAGATCCTGTATCGAACCGCTGACAATCTCGCTGGCAGAAGCTGTCTCGTCGTTCACCAGTACGATGATGGGCATCACGGTATCGATGGGCTCCAGTCGGGTTTTGTAGTCAGAGTTGGCACGGCGCAACTTTCCTTTGGTTTCCACCAATGTCAAACCTTTAGGCAGCCACATATTGGCAATATCCACACATTCCGAAACCGAACCGCCACCATTACTTCTCAGGTCGAGTATGAGTTTTTTCGCTCCGCGTTGTTTCAGGTCGAGATATGCCAGACGCATAGGTTTGGCTGGTTCGCCAGAGAAAGTGTTCAGGTTGATATATCCCACGCCACCCAGGCGCATACCATAATAGGTTATTTCAGGTGTCTTGATGCTCTCGCGTGTCACTTTGAAATTCATCACCTTGCCCGTCGAAGGACGTTTAATCTTGATCATGATGGTGCTGCCTGCATCGCCACGCAGATGGTCGCTGACGTATGCCACGGGTTTGTTGGTCATCAGCGTGTCTTCAATCTGCAAGATGATATCTCCCTTGCGCAGTCCCACCTTTGCAGCGGGCATTCCCTCAAAAGGTTCGTCGATGACCACTTGTTTTCGCTTTTGGTGGTAGCGTACCACTGCACCGATACCCGCATATTTTCCTGTCATCAGCATCTTCAAGTCCTTTTGTTTGCTCTCAGGATAATATTCGGTATAGGGGTCGAGTGATCGCAGCATCGCATTGATGCCATTACCAATCACGGTATTGGCATCGAGTGTATCGACATACATTAGGTCGAGTGTCTTGTATATGGCATTGAATATTTCGATGTTCTTTGCCACATCTAAGTTGTGGTTTCTCGCTTCCTGTGCATTCATATTCATGGGAAGCCATACTAATAGTGCGGCAAAAGCTGTCAATCGGCATAGTTGGCATACGTTGTTTTTTCTCATGATCATATTGTTTTTCGTATTGTTTCTATGTTTATACGATGCAAAATTATAGAAAAATAACCGAAAAACGATTTTTTTTCTCAAAAAGTTTGTGTATTTCAAAAAAACGTATTACCTTTGCACTCGCAAAACAGAAAAACCTGCTTCAGTAGCTCAGTTGGTTAGAGCACCTGACTGTTAATCAGGGGGTCGTTGGTTCAAGCCCATCCTGAAGCGCGTTAAAAAGGAGTTAGACGAAAGTTTAACTCCTTTTTTTCTGTGTATTGGGCATGACACTAACCCAGTCGTGTTAATTAATGGCATCCAGAATTTGCCATTTTATGCTACCAACAAAATGGCGGCAATAGCCCCAAGTCCTTCTGCCACCATTCTGTTGTTCCAGAAGTCATCGGTTAGTTTATGTTCTACGATATACTCTCGCAGTTTCATTCTCCACACTTTGTTTTGCAGCAAAATCCATAATGGCTCGTCGAAATATGCATATTCTATATTCTCTTTCAACCATGTTTTTGATGGTGTATGGCCTTTGCTGATTTGTTCTCCTGGGTAATTCAAATGCCAGAAACCGTCAGTTTCCAAATGCCAGAAAGGTTTCGTTATTTCTGTTGTACCGTCAAACTGTGAGTCTTTGGTAAATTCCCGCATCAGTTTGTTATAATGTTCTTCTATCCAATCATTGAGAACAAACTGGTTGTTAGTGAACACGTTTTCCTCAATGCTATCAATCAGAGCCACCAGTAGCACAGGTTTGGCAACGATGGTTTCTCCATGAATTTTGGCCTGTCTAATATTCGTAATCCGCTTTGTATAGTATTGATAACACTGATCATAGTTAAAGAATTGTATCACTCTGTTCATAGTCCTTTGCCATTAAACAAAATAAAAGTACTCTTTTCATTGCCATGTTTTTTTATCTTGGTCCCAGAAATTTATCACCATTTAAATGAATCATATGATCAGGCATATCTGCAATCCAAACCTCGGTCTCCCATGCTAATTGCTCTGAAAATTTCTTGAATGTAGCAAAATCAAGGAATGCGGTAACATATATTTTACCAGCAGAAACATTCTTAGTCATGGCTTCTATCTCAATTATTCGTTTTGGATTCATTGGCCCAACCGAAGTAACAGATTCAATAAAATATATCCAGTTTTTGTCTTCGCGGTACAGAACAACATCGGGCATTTTGTCATGCAATGTTATATCGATTCCGAGTAGAGATAATTTCTCTATATTTTTTACCATGTCTTTTTGAATGGTATCGCCAACGTACAAGCACTCTGAATTTGGGGCGAATCTTGGAGCAAATTCTTCTATGATGGCCTTTTGCAGTTGATTATGTTTGCCTGGGCTAAAGGTGAAGTCTTGATTGTTTATGCGTACAGGCATCTTTCGCATTTTCTTTTTTGATGCATATAAATCAGCAAGGCTGTCATGCTTTGAAACAAATCGGATAATAAAAGGATTTTTTTCAAGTTCTGCACCTTCGTTCTCATTCATATTTCGAATAACACGTAGAAATTCTTTTGTTATGCGATAACGATAATTGGGGCTATTAGTGGCCATACCATTATCTTCTATCAATGCCGCTGTCCTAAAAGCATGCATTGCCTGTTTGCGAAATGTTTCACGAGAATTTTCTGCATAAGTCATTTCGTAATGCTCGCCTATAAAAGTTATTATGTCATGTATTCTGATCCAATTATTTGATGCTTTACGGCAAGGTGTATTTGGGGTTAGTTTGGCCATCGCTAACAATGCCAAGCAACAAAGAGTACTTTGCTGCTTGGGAGGCATTCCGACTTTCTCCAATAGATATTTTGCTAATTCTAATTTATCCATTTGTTTAATATTTTGTTGCAATTAACCACAGACAATTCTTGATGTATCAACTCTCTTCCCATTTCTTCAATTATATGCCGTTCAGGAACGGGCATTTGGTTGATTTCTGTGGAATTCACTTGTGTAGAACCATTGAGAATTCTGTAGTAGCAATCGTATAATGTTGAATTTAATAAAACATAAAGTCCATACGTTACACAAGGAGAGTCGCACTTTATGAAATTCACCTTGTTCTGTGTGCTAATGTATTTAAACTTGTCAAATTCCTTTTTTAAATATATACCACATTGCAGTCTTCGTGACTCTTCCTTTGATGTAAACCTCTTTACGATTAGGAAGTCTCCGTTCTCTTGTAGATATGATTTCTTGTCTGTTTTTATAACTTCACCTTCTTTGCCTAATGGCCACACGACTTTGCCATCCTTTATATGTTGAGAGTATAATAATGGGTAGGAGTTGTCTTCAAGCTCATTTCGCAGTACATCTCTTGTTCGGAAATCTACGATAATACCAGTTTGCATTTTCATGTTGATTTCTGGTAGAGTCTTATGAAAATGATTTATGGTACGAAGGATTTTTGCATCTTCCTCATTGGTCACAAGATACACAAATCGATTCTTTGACACAACGATTTCGTATGGAGCACAAAATCTTCGTATATCATCGAATTCCGATGTTGAAGAACTTGTAATGTTTATGCAATGTGGAGCGACTGATGTTTTCTTAACCTTGACAATCATTGTTTCTTGCAAAACCGATTCACCGTCAAACACCTTATCTCTGCTTTCAAACAAATGAATGTCTGTTATCACGCAATTGTCAAACAGATACTTTCGGAATTTACTGAAATATGCTCCAGATGTCCATGAACGCGGAATTATATAGACAAGTTCTTGGCCCTTTTTCAGGTTGTGGATGCCCATTGCCCAAAAAAGGAAATATAGGTTTGGTGCACCATAACAAACCTCTGGAATAGCTAACGCTTCGACAGCATCTTTTGCTATTTTCATATATGGGGGATTGCCTATGATATAGTCATATTGATAGTTTTCATTATCAAATAATGTAAAGTCAGAGAAATTCTGTGATGTAACATAGTTCTCTCTTTTTATGGTATAAGATACGTTGTGCAACTTATTGCATAATATCATATTTTTCTCTAAAAGAGGTAGTACGAGTTCATCTTTTTCGTAGCATGTGACATGGATTTGTCCCGTATATCCAAGTTCAAGTAATTTCTGAATAACAGCAGCAGCAAGTATTCCTGTTCCTGCACCGGCATCTAGAATTTCGACTTGTTTTTTAGAGAGGTCGAAACAGAAAAGGGATGCCATAAACTTAGCTGTGGTCGCATTCGTAAAGAACTGACCATATTTCTTTCGCTTTGTTTTTGGAACAGAAGACATGAAGCGTTCTGTGTTTTCTAAAACCTCATTTAACATTTTTCCTTTTATAGTTTTATCAACAATCAAGTCTTTTAGGAACATAGGGACTTTACCCTTCATTTCGCTATTTGCATGCAAATATATAAAAATAAAATGAGAGTGGCGAAGATGTTGACTTAAAAAGTCATTCTTTATCTTTATTTTCTTTGGCTTAATCCTTATTGAAGATAATTCCATGAGAGAAAAGTTCCCCTGCTTGATTTACAAAAACAGTTATATTGTAACAGTAACGCTTGTTTCGCTTTTTCCGAAAACAGTCAAATATTACCAAGTATGTGATTGATGGCATTGATCTGTTTTTATAGCATCCAGAATCTGCCAGTTCTCCAAGTGGTGCCCCTTCTATTGGAAGGTAAGTATAGTGACAACAATCATCTTAGATGGGTGACATGTTGCCCGCACCTGGAATCTATAAAAATTTAGTTTTTCTAAAAATTTCGACCACACGACCACAGATGTGGTGTAATCTGTTATGAGACAGAAATATAGACTGTGGTCGATTGCTCCGAGGCGCGTGCTTTCGACCACACTTCGACCACACATGATTTTCCCGATAATCATGGTGGATATTTACGCGAAGTAAATAAAAATTATTTTCAAACATTTTCAAACGGCTGACAAAGTTATTGTCCAACGTTGGATAAAGGTGTTATCCAACGTTAGATAAGAGTGTTGTCAAACGTTAGATAAAGGTGTTATCAAACGTTGGATAAGAGTGCTGTCAACCGTTAGATAAGGGGCTTTTCAACGTTGGAAAAAAGTTGTTTCAACTATCGGAAAAGAGTGACGTCAAATATTATGCAATAGTTTTGCCCTACGTTTGACAAGGGTGTTGTCCGACATCAGAACATACAAATCATGTATTGGCGGCTATTGTGGATGGACTGTTTCTGTGATGGCAACGGTAGAGGACCTGGTGGTCGAAGGGTGGTCGAATACCGCGAGTCAGCGTAATCGACCACACATGTAAGCTGCATATATATAGCGCGTTATGCGGTTGTGGTGGTCGAGTGGTCGAAATTTTGCGACATTGCGTGTGCGCGTGCATACATGCGCGTACCTATTATATAACTGAACTTTCGCATGTGGGGAAGTTAGGGAAGTTAGGGAAGTTAGGGAAGTTAGGGAAGTTAGGGAAGTTAGAGAGAAGTTAGAGGGAAGTTAGAGAGAAGTTAAGGGACAAATCCCTTAGTTGCGAAACTTGAATTATATAACATATAAAAGGGTTGCCTCAGTCTTTCTACCTACATGGGAAGAATTGCTGTCCTCCGCGTAGCGCCTAAACATCCGATGGCTTCTTTTCTAATATCACTTTGTGAGTCTGCTCATCAACGTTCATGTTGTAGGCTTCCTTCAGCAACTGGCATAGGGTAGCGATAATCCGATCCTGATGCTCTGTGCCTGGAACTACATAGTCACTTAATTGAATTTCAAGGGCGTTTTGATAATTCCAATATGCTTTCGTTGTGATCTCTTTCAGCACCTTTCGCCAGTCTATTGACTCCCAGATATCAAGGTGAAGTGCACCCACAAAGTTGGACGGGTTAATAACTGTGAACCTGTCCCCGATGATTCTGTGAACACCCTTCAAGCCAAGCAAAAAAGTTGTTAAACGATAAAAAGTTGCCGAAAAGTTTGGCAGTTTCATTTTTATTTCTCACTTTTGCACCGACATTTGCAAGTTGCCCAACTCGCTTGGGCTTCTGAGCCAATAGAGTTTGGCTCCGCATTTGTTTCTATTTATGGGAAAGCGTCTTCATGCGCTTTGTTTCTGACTTCTCGAAATCTGGACAATTTCTTGTGTTTGTCGGAACTTAGCAACGGTAGATGCTCATGTAGTGTTTATACATGATTCTATGCACAGAAAGCGGACTATTCCAATGGTCTGCCATTATGTGTTATAGAAGATTATATAAACTCCACTGCGTGGGTTCTGCGTTGCCTGTTCAACAAACACGGGTAGTCCAGAACCTCGAGAAGTGGAACAGGCAAGTGTCAGGTTCCACGCTTTTTTATTTATAGGTTAACCTTATCCATATTATAACAACCAGCCGACTCCGAGAACCTATAGGCAACCGAGAATCAAGAAACACAAAAATGGAAAAAAAAGAAAAGAAAATCTATCAATCTCCTATTATGACGGTTTATGAAATCAGCAGGACACAGATTTTAGCGGGAAGTACTAATGGAGAAACAGAAACACTTGTTGAAGAAGAATATAAATGGTAAAAAGAATGAAAATGAAGAAATATATTCAATCTATGATGGCTTTTGCAGCCATCGTGTCCTTTGCGTCATGTTCGTCGGAGGACAACAACACTACAATTGAAAATGAGAGTGCGGTAAAGGTAATGACCTTTACTGCAACGCAAGAAGGTAATGAGGCAAGCACTAGGGCTATACTAAGCGGTACCAATATTCACTGGGTCTCAGAAGACGAAATAAGCATCTTCGATGGGACGAATAATAATCAGTTTACGCTAACTGACGGTGCTGGAAGTACATCGGGCAAGTTTTCAGGTGAGGCAGGACAATCAACTTCTTATACAGCCGTTTATCCATATCAGTCAACTGCATCTCTTTCGGGCAATGGTGTTACAAAAGTAACCCTTCCTGCCACTCAAACCGCTACCGATAACAGCTTCGATAAGAATGCTGCATTAATGATGGCTCAGAGCAATAGCAACACGTTGAATTTTAAGAATGTCGTAGGCTATGTAAAAGTGAAACCTACTTTCAATTGCACAAGAATAGATTTAAAGGCTTTTGACAACTCTGCGGTATTGGCAGGAACTGGCACAGTCTCTTATAACAACGGAAAACCAACACTTGATCTTTCGGAAACAAAGGATTATGCCATCACACTGAGAGGAGACATCAAGGCAAACAAATACTACTATATTGCAGTACCCCCAGTTACACTTAAGGCTGGTTGGACTATACAATTCACAGCGTCTGATGGTAAAGTATATTCCCGCAAGGGAACAAATGACATAACTTTCACTCGCAACAAGGTGACCAACCTTGGTGTGTTTGATATCAATGGAACAAATTGGTATAATCCAAGAGGAGATAAAGTTAGAGCCGACCAAGAGGTAGATTTGGGATTGACAATAAATATTGGCACAAAGAATTATAAAGTTATATTCGCCAAATCCAACCTGACAGCCGCAGGTCTTGCCGCAAGTGAATATGATTATGGTGATTACTTTGCTTGGGGAGCAACAGAGCCTTGGTACAAGTCTTATACTATTGATGTAGAATATTGCCCAACGGTAACATCAGATGGTTGGAAAGATGAACATAAAAGCGGTTATGCAGATGGAACAGCCCCAACCTTCTCCCGCAAATATACGTCTGGACAAGATTTTGAAATGTCAGATGACCCTGCTCGCAAGATTCTCGGTGGTGACTGGCA
Organism: Prevotella sp. P3-92; assembly: GCF_002251205.1. Taxonomy (NCBI): domain Bacteria; kingdom Pseudomonadati; phylum Bacteroidota; class Bacteroidia; order Bacteroidales; family Prevotellaceae; genus Prevotella; species Prevotella sp. P3-92. Next base: position 83,211 of record NZ_NPJE01000059.1, read on the forward strand.
GTTGCCCACAAAAGAGATTTGGGAGAAATTGACTTCAAGTTATAACTGGACTTGGAATGATGAAATTAGTACAACTAGAAAAAAAGGTATGGAGGTAAAAAACAAATCCACAAGTAAATCAATCTTCTTGCCTGCAGCTGGCTACGTCAATGAGAAATCGTTCGTTTATGTCCGCTCTTACGGCTACTACTGGTCAGGCACAGCCGGCATCTGGAGCTCGGATGCGTATCGCCTGTACTTTGCCAACAGCCGTACCCCTGATCAGAGCAGCTCCTATCGCTTCTTCGGTTGTTCGGTGCGCCCAGTGCGCTTGGTTCCAGTAGATTGAAACTTGAGCAATAGCGCAAAGGGTCAAGGGTCATGGGGACAGGTACATTGGTTCACTCTTTAGGGTCGATGAACCTGTCCCCGATGATTCTTTTAACCCCTCTCAATATAACGTGATAGACTCCGCTATCTGAATGCTTTCTTGCTGTACGTGCCATTTCTCAATTGTATATAGATGGTTCAAGTACCTGTCCCCTGACCCTCGATAGTTTCCGAAATCGCGAGTTGCACATAGATTGGAAGGAAGGTGAGACTAATGATGACGTTCAAAGTGCAAAAGGCGCAGTTCAAAGTGCAAATTTTGCACTTAACCTTCCCCTAAAGTGCAAATCCTGCACTTTGGAAGAGATTGCTGTGCTCCGAGTTGTGCAAACAAATCCAACAGCCACACAGAATCAGATGGCTGCCATGATAGGAAAGTCGGAACGGACTGTTAAAAGCATCACTGTCTCACTACAGGAAAAAGGAATCCTGCGACGTGTTGGAGGAAAGCGAGACGGCAGATGGGAAATAACGGACGACTAAAAGGGTCATGGGACAGGTACCAGGGTCATGGGGACAGGTACCTTGGTTCACTCTTTAGGGTCGATGAACCTGTCCCCGATGATTCTGTGAACACCCTTCAAACCAAGCAAAAAAGTTGTTTCAACTATCGGAAAAGAGTGACGTCAAATATTATGCAATAGTCTTGTACAACGTTTGACAAGGGTGTTGCCGGACATCAGAACATACAAATCGTGTATTGGTGGCTATTCCGGTTGGGCTGTTTCTGTGATGGCAACAGCAGAGGACCTGGTGGTCGAATGGTGGTCGAATACCGCGAGTCAGCGTAATCGACCACCAACGTAAACTGCATACACATAGTGTGTTATGCTGTTGTGGTGGTCGAGTGGTCGAAATTTTGCAACATCGCGTGTGCGCATGCATACCTGCACGTACCTATTATATAACTGAACTTTCGCATGTGGGGAAGTTAAGGGAAGTTAAGGGAAGTTAGGGAAGTTAGGGAAGTTAGAGAGAAGTTAGAGGGAAGTTAGAGAGAAGTTAAGGGACAAATCCCTTAGTTGCGAAACTTGAATTATATAACATATAAAAGGGTTGCCTCCGTCTTTCTGCCTACATGGGAAGAATTGCTGTCCTCCGCGTAGCGCCTAAACATCCGATGACTTCTTTTCTAATTGACTTCTGGTTTTGGGCATGTCGGCAAATTCGGAACTTAGATTGTCGAACAGAATCTTTTGCTCGTCGGTAAGTGCGACGAGTCCGTGCCCCACTTCTCTGAACCATTTTCGCAATTCAATCTCATTGCGATCGCCATCCATGAAAGGATAACGCTTGTTTTGGATGACAAAGAGACGGAAGCGGGAAAGTATTTCATAAAATGATCCTGTGGGGAAGGGTACTGCTTGTCCGTCTTGGTCGTAATCGTATTTTTGAGGTATTATCACTTTGTGAGTCTGCTCATCAACGTTCATGTTGTAGGCTTCCTTCAGCAACTGGCATAGGGTAGCGATAATCCGATCCTGATGCTCTGTGCCTGGAACTACATAGTCACTTAATGGAATTTCAAGGGCGTTTTGATAATTCCAATATGCTTTCGTTGTGATCTCTTTCAGCACCTTTCGCCAGTCTATTGACTCCCAGATATCAAGGTCGATATTGTAGCAGACTCCTTTTATGGTAATCTGGTTTTTGATTTTCTTTTTCTTTTCTTTGGGTTCTGCAGGTGTTTCGGGCGTGACAGAAACGTCTGGAGTCTGAGACTTCTGATGTGCTGATACATATTGTTGGATTAGTCCGATAAACCGTTCGCCGTAAGTATTGCATTTGTGTTCACCGATGCCATAGGTGTTGCCGAATGCTGATAGTGTTGTGGGCATATCTGTGGCCAGGGCATGGAGAGACTTGTCGGACATCACGACATACGCAGGATAGTTGTTCTCATTGGCAATTTCCTTTCTCAGCGTTTTCAGTTGTTCAAACAGTTCCATGTGCTCTGTTGTTGCAGATGCTGCTGTCGTTGCCTCTTCAGCAGTCTGTTTCTGACGACCTCTTGTGCGAGCCTCCCTACTGACAACTACCAATTGCACTTTGGCTTTTCCGTGAAGCACATCCTGTCCGAGTGGAGTGACGTGTAGATGGTTGTCTTCGTTGTAGGCAATCTCTATATATCCCATTTGCAACATTTGAAGCAGATAGTCGCGCCAGTCTCTTACAGGGACATCTCTGCCGGCTGCAAAGGTCTTGATTTGGTTATAACCACGTGACACGAGTTCCGGCGAGAAGTTTCCGTGCAGGATGTCTATGGTGAGCGTGAATCCTATTTGCTCATCGGTTCTGATAATGGCAGAAAGCGCCTTTTGTACCAGTTCTGTACCGTCGAATGTCGTTGGTGGAGTCTGGCAGACATCACAGTTGCAACAGTTCATGTCGCTTGTTTCTCCAAAATAGTTCAACAGAATGCGTCGGCGACATATTTGTGCTTCGGCATATTCCTGCATGCGTTGTAGCTTTTCGGTGTTGATTTCGCGTTGTCCGCTTTCCTCTGCGAAATGGCGTAGCGTGATAATATCCTGCAAGTTGTAGAACAAGATAGTCTCGCAAGGCAGACCGTCACGTCCGCCACGTCCAATCTCCTGATAGTAGTTCTCTATAGTTTTGGGCAGATTGTAGTGGACAATGAAGCGCACGTTGCTCTTATTGATGCCCATACCGAATGCAACAGTAGCACAAACCACCTGGATGCGATCGTTGATGAAGTCCTCTTGTATTCGATTGCGTTCGTCGGTGGGTAACCCTGCATGATAAACACCAACGGAAAAACCTTCTTTCCTAAGTTTCTCTGCAACCGTCTCGGTGGTCTTCTTTGCCAGACAATAGATAATGCCGCTATCGCCCTGATGGCGCTGAATCAGATTGGTTATTGTGCGTAGCTTCTCTTTGGCAGCGTATCCCCTTCTGACATCCAGACTCAGATTAGGCCGGTCGAATGAACTGATAAAGGTTTCGGCATTTTGCAGACGTAACTGTTCTATAATGTCGGATCGCGTAATTTTGTCGGCAGTAGCCGTAAGTGCCATTATGGGAACATCAGGAAACAGTTCGTGCAGATTGCCCAACTGACTATACTCTGGTCTGAAGTCGTGACCCCATTGTGAGATACAGTGTGCTTCGTCGATAGCAAAGAGAGAAACTTTCAGCATGGTTTTCATCCATCCCAATTCCGTGATGAGTCGTTCGGGCGAGATGTACAGCAGCTTTATTTCACCTCGCAGACACCTTTCAGTAATTTGCCGATTGGCAATCTCGTCGTTTGCGCTATTCAGTGCCTCCGCTGCAATACCGTTGGCTACCAGCGTTTCCACTTGATCTTTCATCAGCGAGATGAGTGGGGAGACTACTATGGCTGTGCCCTCCATCATCAAGGCAGGTATCTGAAAGCAGATGGATTTTCCACCTCCAGTGGGCATGAGTACCAGTGCGTCCTTGTGTTGCAGCACGTGATTGATGATTTCTTCCTGTAAAGGACGGAAGGAATCGTAACCATAATATGACTTGAGCGTTTCTAAAGCTGTATTCATCGTTGTAAAGAACTTGTATTGTTTGTATCTTGTCATTCCCTCCTATGTACCTACCTATTTAGTCCCAATGATCGATTGGGGTTAGAATATAGATTCCTCGGTTTTCGAGGTGAAGAGTTCGAGGGCTTTCATGCCCATGATAGAATTTCCTTTGGCGTTGAGGCGCGGACTCCATACGGCAATGGAATAGCGGGAAGGATAGATGGCAACAATGCCTCCGCCAACACCACTCTTGCCAGGTAAACCGACCAGAAAGGAGAACTCGCCAGCCTCGTCATAGAAACCACAGGTTTGCATGATGGCATTGATGCGCTTCACTCTCGATATGGTGAGATTGACACCAGCATGGGAGAAGGGTTCGTTGCTCTTGGCAAATGCCATGAAGGCGCGTGAGAGATCCTCACAACTCATCTCCAACGAACACATCCTGCAATAGAGGTGCAACACTTGGTTGACATCGTTGTGCAGATTGCCGTGATGCTTCAACAGGTAGGCTATCGAGGCATTGAGGTAACTGCAACTCTGCTCTGACTGCGCCACCTCGTCGGAATAGTCGATGGTGGGGTTGCCGCTGATGGTGCGCACGAAATTCAGGTAGAATGCTTCGGGATCGTCAAGATTGGAGAGCAACACATCGGCAGAGACCAGAGCTCCTGCATTGACGAAGGGGTTGCGAGGAATGCCGTGCTCATACTCCAACTGCACCAATGAGTTGAAGGCAGACCCAGAAGGTTCTTTCGCCATGCGCTGCCATAGGTCTTTACCCATGATGCTCAGGGCAATGGCGAGGGAGAATACTTTCGAGATACTTTGTATAGAGAACTTCGTGGCGGAGTCTCCTAAGCGGTAGGTCTTACCATCGAGCGTGTTGAGGCATAAGCCAAACTGGTCGGGGTTGACACGAGCCAGTGCCGGGATGTAGTCGGCTTGTTTTCCTTCGTGTGCATATACCTCTATTTCCTTCCTTATTTTGTCTAATATAGGCTGATAGTCCATAGTTTTTTTCGGTTGTTGGTGAGTCTTGCAATTGCAAAGCTAAACATTTTTTTTCAATCCTCAAAACAGTATTGCTGTTTTTTCGCCATCGGAGAGGTTTTTATCATCGGAATTTAAACAGAATCTAAACGGATTTTTGGAATTATGAAACTACGGAGATATAGAAAATATGGAAAATCTGTACAAATCTGTATGCTCTGTGGATTTCGGTTCCGTGTATGATGGCTGATGAACGAAAGAATTTCGCGAGAGATGTGTGACATTACAGATTTTATTTGTAATTTTGTGACATAAACTAAAAAAACGAAGTATTATGATTCAACGACTATTATCCTTTCTCGATGCTTCGCCAGTGAATTTCCTGGCAGTGAAGAACATTGCTGATGAACTCGAACGTCATGGCTTCCGCCGTATCAATCCTAAGAAACCACTGGGAAAACTGGTGGCTGGCGACAGATTCTATGTCACTAAGAACGATTCTGCGGTCTTTGCCTTCCAGATCGGAAGTATGCCGATGGCTGATCGGGGCTTCCACATGATTTGTGCGCATAGCGATTCACCGACCTTCCGCATCAAACCGAATGCTGAGATGGACTGTGAAGGCGGTATCGTGAAACTCAATACTGAGGTGTATGGTGGACCTATCATGTCCACATGGTTTGACCGTCCGCTGACTCTTGCGGGTCGCGTGATAGTGAAAGGTGAGGATGCGATGCACCCACAGACTCGGCTGTTGCATATCAAACGGCCTCTGTTGCAGATTAGTAATCTCGCCATCCACTTCAACAGACAGGTGAACGACGGTGTGAAACTGAGCAAACAGAAAGATGTGCTGCCTATCCTTGGCATCATCAACAATGAGTTGGAACGTGGCAATCTGCTGATGAATATCATTGTGGAAGCACTCGACGGAGTGAAAGCCAGCGATATTCTCGACTTCGACCTCTATCTGGCTGACACCACACCTGCCTGCACTTTCGGTGCACACGATGAGTTTATCTCCTCTGGCAGGCTCGACGACCTGTCGATGTGTTATGCCGGCCTTGAGGCTTTGCTGGCATCACAACCCACCACGACCACGCAGGTACTTGCCATCTTCGACAACGAAGAGACGGGATCGCAGACCAAACAGGGTGCGGGCAGTCCGTTCCTATCTTATATGTTGAAGCGCATTGCCCTGGCACAAAGCGGTAGCGAGGAAGCATACTACCAGGCAGTGGAGCGTGCGTTTATGATTTCTGCAGATAATGCACACGCTTGGCATCCTAACTACAGTGAGAAATTCGACCCCACCAATCATCCTAAACTGGGCGGTGGTCCCGTCATTAAGTTTAATGCAGCGCAGAAATATGCCAGCGATGCGGTGTCGGCTTCTATCTTCGCCAGCATCTGTCAGGAGGCAGGAGTGCCTTGCCAGCGCTTTGTGAACCATAGCGATGTGGCAGGAGGAAGCACGCTCGGCAATATCCTGGCATCGAGCATTCCTGTGAAGGGAGTGGATATGGGCAATGCCATCCTCGCTATGCACAGTTGCAGGGAGACCGGAAGTGTTGCCGACCATGAATACTGTGTGAAGGCTTTCACTGCGTTCTATGGTATGGAATAATATCTCAGACCGAACGAACAACCCTTTCACACAATAAACGACAACGATACACTAAAAGATGAAACAACAATACACCACGCTGCTATTCGACCTTGACGGAACCTTGGTGGATAGTGGCGAAGGTATTATGCGCAGTGCCGAACATGCACTCAACCATTTCGGCATTGAGGTTGCCGACTACCGTACGTTGCGACCCTTTGTGGGTCCGCCACTCGAAGACTCGTTTATAGATTTCTACGGCTTCACTCCAGAACAGGCTGCTGAGGCCGTCGAGGTCTATCGCGAACGCCATGCAGCCATCGGTATGTATGAAGAGGAACTCTATCCCGGCGTGCTCGATTTCCTGCGTGAGGTGAAACGCAGGGGTTATACCACCGCTATTGCCACGAGTAAGATGCGCTTTCAGGCGGATATCGTCGTGAAGGAGATTTTTCCAGAACTATCTCCTTATATAGATAAAGTGTTTGGCAGAGATGACGAAGGACTGATCCACACCAAGGCGGACGTGATCAATGACGGACTGAAACAGTTGCAGATTACTAACCTCCATGAGGTGTTGATGATAGGCGACCGCCGTTTCGATATTGAAGGGGCGAAGGTCTGTGGACTCGATTCCATGGGTGTGCTCTTTGGTTATGGTGATCGTCCTGAGATGGAGCAAGCCGGTGCCGATTATATCTGCGAATCGTATGACGAAATGCTGCAATACCTTTAAACTCCAACAATGATGAAGACAAAGAATAATCATGGAATGAGGCTGATGGCGGTGACGGTGACAATCATGCTGCTGACGGCAATGTCGTGGTCATCTTGTATCAAGCGACTGCCCGGTAGTGACCAACAACCGCGATCTGCCAGCCGCCCACTTATGGGAGGTAATCTGCATCAAGAGCGTAAAGCGCTGAAAGCTACGATGGCTTCTCTGCCTCCTGACAAGCAAAGGGCTATGTCAAGGGAGGAACTTACATATACCCTGACGCGTACTGCCAAGGGAGTGAAGGCGCAGGAGATACGTCACTTTGGCTATTTGACTTGTTGGAACTCGGATTGGCTTATCCCCAACTGGGTGGCGTATAGTCTGAATCCAAGGAAGGTAGTTGGTATCGTGAAACGTCCTAAACGCCAGTTTGAACCCGACCCACAGGTGAAGGGTCGTTCGGCAGAACATAGTGACTATACGCATTCAGGGTATAGTCGTGGTCACATGGCTCCTGCTGCTGATATGAAATGGAGTGAGCGGGCGATGAACGAGAGCTTTTATCTGAGTAATGTGTGTCCGCAGGTGCAAGCCATGAATGGTGGTGTATGGGAACATGTGGAGCGCAAATGCAGGCAGTTGGCAAAAGAGACAGAGATTTTTATCTGTACTGGTCCTATCATGGGCAAACGTCCAGAGCGCATCGGTAGAAACGGTGTGGCTGTTCCGGAACGATTCTTCAAGGTGGTTTGTATGCAGCGCAACGGTAAATGGCAAGCCATCGGCTTTGTTGTTCCTAACAGTGATTGCAAGGGAAGTATGTTTCGCTATGCTTGTTCGGTAGATCAAGTTGAAGCGTTGACAGGCCATGATTTCTTCTATGAATTGCCTGATTCGATAGAAAACAAAATAGAGGCGGCATGGGGAACGCAAGCCGATTGGCAATAACTTATTCGTGTGGATAAGTTGAATGCCATATAGATATTATAGAGCAGCGAAAGCATAGTGAAATTGAATTTTCACTTTGCCTTCGCTGCTGTATTATCGAGATGTGATGTTAACGATTGGCGATTAGTAGTCGTAAAGACGGATGTGGAGAATCTTCCAATCGTCGCACGAGATGCGGGCGTGACGGCCCTGATGGTCTTGGTCGCCATTGTGGCGGCGCAAGAACTGTAGGCTTCCATCGGAAGCAATAGTTACCTCATCCACAAAACCGATACCTTTGCGCTTGCCAGTGAAACGACCTTTTTGTTGTTTGGCGGTCTGTTGACCAGCCAAGGCAAAACCATCTTCACCCAGCGTTTTCTGTTCTTCGCGGTTCTTCTCGTATTCGGTGGCAAAGCTCACGACGATGCCAGAACCCGCCAACAGATATTCGTTGGATGCCAAACGGATGATCATAGCACCACCTTCGGGCCATGTTGAACCATCGGTGGCACGAGCGTCCCAAGGTAAGGTGTAGTAATGGCGCGCGGTAATCATCGTGCCTTTATCGTTGATGATGCGCTCTTTGTCCTCTTGGTCGAAGAGCAGTCCCCACGAAGGTTTGTTCATCAAGGGGCGCAACTGGCGTAAGAGTTCGTACGACTTGCTGATGCCATTGGTTTCCGCCTTACTGGCTTGGTCGATGGCAAAGGGTGAAAATCCCAATGCCTGATGTTCGCCGAAGGCATACATGGCACGCACACCACTGTTGGCGCAGCAACGCGTTTCGGGAATAAACAGACGATTGTTGGCAAGCGCATATTGACTTGCCCAACCCTTGAAGCCCGTGTCGTAGATGTCGGGAGCCAGCAACAACAGTTGTGGAGCTCCAGCATGCCAGAAGTCGATGAGGTGGGCGAGCGGTCCTGCCGAAGGATATTGTCCCGGCAGACGTCCTCGGCTGTTCATGGCAGCATTGACATAGAACGGCAGTTGCGTGATTTTTCTGCCAGCCTCACACAGTCTGCCTACATATTTCGCATAGTTGTAAGCCATAAAGACCTCGTCGGCATAGACATCGGTGCCAAACATGCCATTCCATGTGCGTTCCTTGAGGTTGAGACGATTCGTCAACCAAGGGTGGAGCGACTTCTGGTGTTTCTTCAGATAACTTATCAATTCGTCGGGCACAGGCTTTTGCCATTCGCGTTCTGCCAATGGTGCATGGTCGCGAGCATCTTCCAACATACCTATTTCATTCTCCACTTGAATCATGATGACCACATCCTTGCCCCGTTCTTCCACTCGTTTGAGCAGTGCTTCGAAGGCACGGCGGTCTGCTTGGAACACCTCTTCGGAGAAGCAACTGGCAATTTCCAATGGTTTGCCATCTGCTGTTGTGGCGCGAGGAAAACGTTTGGTGTCTTGTTTGAACCATAGTGGTGCGTAACACGACATGGAGTTTTTCCATGCTCCAAACCACAATAATACGAGTTGCAACTGATTCTCACGTGCTTGGTCGATAGTGCGGTCCAAGAGTGTAAAGTCGAACTTTCCCTCTTGTGGTTCAAGAAATTCCCAGTAGATGGGCGCCAGTACGGTGTTCAGTCCAAGGGCTTTCATGCGAGGCATGACCTTGTCGATGTCGGCAACCGATGTGGTTGCCGAGTTGCTGAGCTCTCCGCCGAGCATGAAGAAATCGTTTTTCTGCTGTGCATGAACAGGCGACAGAAGACCTAAGAATAATATAAAGGAGAATAGAATCTTCATATACTATTGTTTTTTATTTGCGAATCCACCGAAATACTTCAAGCAAACATCGCGCCATTCACGTGCATTCTGTAGCTGATCTTCCAAGCGATCATCCACTTCGCGCCATCGCTGTTCATCAACATAATGGCGCATTTTGTTGTGCCAGATGTTATGATAGGTCTCTACGTTGATGACACCTTGGTTGTAGTGATACTGCAGCGACTCCCACAGGGTGCTTCCGTCTTTCATTTGATAAGTCCAAGGCACATGATGGAACCACAGCAGGAGATTCTCCGGACAGGTCTCCAACTTATCGTACATCGACGCATAGGGTTCGCGATACTGGCTCACAGCATCGGTACCCTTAGACGAACGGTCGAAACCAATGCCGTTGGCGTCAGCCTGATGATAATATACCGGGCACCATTCCAATGGATATTCAGCCTTGAAGCCATCTGGTTCTGGACCATAATGGTGGTCGAACTTGAAGATATGGTGTAAGCCCAATGGCATCATGTAATCGACACAGGTCTCACGACTCTCTTCCATGATGGTTGACATCATATAGACGAAATTCTCATCGGTACTGAAAGTTTGTCCCAACCATTCTTTGGCAATATCCTCAGACGATAGTGATGGATCCCAAGCCAAACGTCCGAAAGCATACCAGTTGGCTTGCGAGAAATGGTGACCACACCAGTTGCGGTCCTTGCCGATATTGGCTACGCCTGAAATGCCCGCCAGCCATTCGGGTTCCACATACTGGAAAAACTCTTTCCACATAGGACCGAGATAGACCAGATGGTGTGACTGACCAGTGTATTCCTGTGTGATTTGCAGTTCAGCCATATTGGGCGTCTCGCTAATCTGATCGAATATAGGACTGTAAGGTTCACGTGGTTGGAAGTCGAGCGGACCGTTTTTGGTTTGCAGAATGACGTTTTCGCGGAACTTACCGTCGAGCGGTTTAAACTCCGACACCGCCTGTTTCACGCGGTCTTCCCCTTTATGGTTAGCGCCATAGACGAAGCAACGCCAGATGACGCTACCGTTGAAAGGTGCTAAAGCATCAGCCAACATATTGGCACCTTCGGCATGTGTGCGATGATAGTCGCCCGGTCCGGGTTGTCCTTCACTATTGGCTTTCACCAAGAAACCGCCGAAGTCGGGGATGATACTGTAGATTTCCTTTGCCTTTCGCTTCCACCATTGACGCACACGCTTGTTTTTTGGATCAGCGGTGCGTGTATCGCCAAGTGCCATTGGTGTGGCGAAATTGATAGAGAGATAGACGCGAATGCCGTAAGGGCGCAACAGATCGGCAATCTTTCTGACCTCGTCGAGGTATTCACGCGTCAGCATCTTAGGCGAAGCGTTGACATTGTTGAGCACCGAACCATTGATGCCGATAGAGGCATTGGCGCGTGCATACTGATGAAGCAATGCTTCATCGAGGTGGAACCACTCGAAGATACTCTCTCCTGCATAGCCACGTTCGATGCTTCCGTCAAGATTGTCCCAGTGGTTGAGCATTCTCAAACGAAACCTTGGGTGCTGTTCCACGTGGTTCATGTTGCCTTGTGTGGCTTGACGACGCAGTACGTCGTAAGCGCCATAGAGCAGACCGATGTCGCGTCGGGCACGTACCACGACACTGTCTTCATTGCCATTGATGGTAAAACCCTCGTCGTCTGTAAGGGCAGGGTCGATGAGTAATGTTGCCTTTGTACCAGCGAAATAGTCGGTAAGTTCTTGTTTTGCCAAGTCTATCGTTGCCGATTGTGCATTGGTGCTCACGTGTGCTGTTTGGCTTTTCTGTGCCGGCAACCATAAACGATGGCCGTCTTCAGCCCATGAAGATAGGGTGAAGACGGTCAGAGTAAGTAGTGTGAATAGTTTTTTTTTCATTTGCTTTATTGTTGTTTCAACAGGTTCATGGGTTGTTGCAGTGGCAGAGCATCGGTTGTTTTCTCAGTATATTCTGTGAGTTTCAATGTGGCAGAAGCCTTGATGGTCTCTACATCAGTACCGATTTGGAAGGTATAAACGCCAGCATCAACTTTCCATTGGCATCCAGCTTCATCGTAGCTTGCCAAGTCGCGCTTGTCAATTTGCATGGTGAGGGTCTGACTCTCGCCTGGCTTCAACTCTTTGGTTTTGCCGAAAGCCTTCAACTCGCGAGTTGGTTTCTCATAGTTGCCTTTAGGTGCTTTCACATAGACCTGAGCCACCTGCTTACCAGCAACGTCACCCGTGTTTTTCACATTGATGCTCACATTGATGGTGTTGCCGTTGAGTTTCACTACCGGTTTGGTGAGTTCGAAAGTGGTGTAGCTCAGACCGAAACCGAAAGGATAAGCCACCCGCTTGTTGAATGTGTCGAAATAGCGGTAACCCACGTAGATATCTTCCTCGTGGTTAGTGTAATCCACATTCTTCACATGACCACTTCCCTCCATATTTTTATAGGTGTACATATCGTAGTCTTGTGGGAAATTGGCAGTTGAAGGATGGTCGGTGGCAGCGATGGGCCATGTCATGGTGAGGCGTCCAGAAGGATTTACCTTACCTGTAAGAATGTCAGCCACAGAGTTTCCACCCTCAATACCCGGTTGCCAAGCCACGAGAATGGCATCTACACGGTCGCGCCAACTGGCAGTTTCCATGACCGAACCAGAGTTGATGATGACAATAACCTTTTTGTTTTTAGCGTGGAAAGCATCTGAAACGCGGAAAATCATGTCTTGCTCGTCCTTGGTGAGATTAAACTCGCCGTTGATGTTGCGGTCCATTCCCTCGCCAGCTTGGCGTCCGATGGTGATAATAGCCGCGTCAGCCAATGGTTCTTCATGGGCTACACAACGCTCAGTAATCTCTATTTCATCGTATTTGGGCTGTCCCTGATTGAGGAACCACATCATCGGATTCTTGTCAGCTTCAAGTTTTGCCTTGGCATACTTCACATAGCTCTGGTAAATCTCCGTCAGTTGTGGAGTGGTGTTGACGCCGATATTCTTCAGTCCTGTTACCATATCGACAGAATATCCTACGTTGACACAGCCGCTACCGAGACCACCCGACATGAAGTTGTAGGAGCTGACACCAAACAGCGCTACTGTTTTCAGCGAACGTATAGGCAGTGTATTGTCGTTTTTCAGCAGTACCATACCCTCAGTACTACTTTGTCTGGTGATGGCAGCATGAGCTTTGAGATCGGGTTCGCTACTGAATTTATAACCTTTGAAGCGTGGTGTTTTCACGATATACTCCAGCATGCGGCGTACATTGCGATCTACATCGGCCACGTTGAGACGTCCGGCTTTCACCGCAGCCACGATATCTTCCACCTGAGCAGGGAATCCCGGCATCATCAAATCGTTGCCGGCAGCCACCTCTGTTTCTACGGGAAGGTCTTTGCGCTTGCCAATCCAGTCGGTTTCAACAATACCTTTATAGCCCCAATCCTCGCGGAGCACCTTGGTAAGGAGGTCTTTGCTGCCTTGTGCATAGTGTCCATTCACTTTGTTGTAAGCTGACATGATGGTCCAAGGATTGCTGCGGCGCACCACCATCTCAAATCCTTTCAGATAGAGTTCTCGCAGTGCACGTGGGCTGACGCGCTCATCCACACGGGTGCGGTCAGTTTCTTGTGAGTTGGCAACATAGTGCTTTGCACTGACACCAACGCCCTGACTCTGCACACCTTTGACGAAGGCAGTACCGATGAGTCCCGTCACGATAGGATCTTCTGAATAGTATTCGAAGTTGCGTCCGCATAGCGGATTGCGGTGAAGGTTGAGGCCAGGACCCAGAATCACATCACATCCGTATTCCCGAGTCTCGTTGCCGATGGCTTGTCCCACCTGTTCTACGAGGTCGGTATTCCATGTGGAAGCGAGACAAGTGCCGATGGGGAATCCCGTAGCGAAATAGTTTTTACTATCGCCCTCACGGTGTGCATCGATATGTACGCCGGCAGGACCGTCGCATTGCACTGTCGATGGAATGCCCAGTCGTGGTATGGCTACGGTGTAACCAGCCGCTCCAGGTACGAATTTCTTCTGGTGTCCCAACATGGCACCACTACCCACGAAGCCGTCGTTGCCGCCGCCTACCAGCAGTTGTGCCTTTTCTTCCAACGTCATGGCTTTAACGATTTCGTCGATGTTGTCAGCAGTTAGTTTGGGCTGCGCCGTCATCGATGCAGCCGTCATGGCAATTGCAATACCTGTCATCAGTGTTCTTTTCTTCATAGATGTTATTGGAATTTTGGTTATTATCGTAATTGTTGTAGGTGTATATTGCCTACAAAATTACGATATTTCTGTCATATTCGCAAATTTCCGATAGTGTTTCCCTAAAAAATAAAATGTCCGCAGGGATGCTGCGGACATGATGTATGGTAGGAGGTTCCCGTATGTCTCTCTTATTCGTGGACGTAGATGTTCCATCCGAGATAGGTCTCGATGGCCTCTTGCAGAATATCAACAACATCGGTGCGACACATGGCAACGTGGTGTTCGAAACCGTTTTTGCAGATGTATTTCATCAGTTTTTGCAGGTTATCTACCTTTGTTACAGCGATGCAACCGTCCATTCCGTAGGGATCGTCGGTCAGTTCGCCCTTGCCCAGATAGGTTTTGATGCAGCCCTTGGTATCGTCGGTGGAAAGTCGGAAAAAGGTGAAGTCGCCCTTCGACACTTTCGCATAGACCGCACCAAAGGTGTTGATCTTGCCCAAAGTGCGTCCGAGCACACCGAGAGGACCGAGCCGGAGTTGGTCGTTGCCGATAAACGAGCGTGGGAAGTTACCGCAGTGGGTACATACACACTTATTGCGGTCGTCGGCAAAATTGTTGTTCCAGTCGAGCAGGGCAGGAGCTTGTCCTGATGCCAGACTGAGTGCATACATCGATACAGCGCCAGCCAAGTCTGTTTCGCAAGCCGCAGGAATGAGTTTGTCGCTGAGCATTGACATGGTGACGCACGCTGCACAACCATAATTCTGCTCCAGCGAATCCCAACACTGAATGGCAACAGCCTGCACATCGTTGTCAGCAATCCAGTTTTCCACTGCCACTCCAAACTTCACTTGCAGTGCCAGTTTGCTGTTGTAAGCCTCAGGCACTTCAGCATAGTGGCGTATGCGGTCGCACATGGCTTTGAATTTCGGGTCGTCATCGCTGATGCGTTGTGCCGCAAAGAGAATTTCCGAGAGGTCGGCAGGCACTACGGTAATTCCTGAACGCTGTAGGAGTTTCTCGCTGGCGCGGCATGTATTGAATCCTAAGGGACGTGTACCAATCTGTCCGATACGGCAGTGTCGCAGTCCGTTGACCACGCGGCAGATGGCAGCAAAGCGGTTGATGTCCTGTAAGAGTAGTGGACTGTAGATGGAATAAGTATGCAGCGAGGTGTCGGTAAAGGGGATGCCATACTGATAGAGGTTGTTGCAAACCGATATTTTACCGCAGAACGCATCGCGTCTGCTATCCAAATCCACTTTATCGTTATCATCGTCGCAGGCTTGAACCATGACGGGCACGTTGAGATCAGCATCGCTGATGGCATTGATGATACCGATTTCAAAACCGAAGTTTGGCAGTGAAACGATGATACCATCTATCTCGTCGCGGTGTTCGCGAAACTGTTTTGACACCTTCAGACCGTCTTCGCGTGTTTCAATGCTACTGCTTCCTGTGGGTGTAGCATCCTCTGGAAGGATGACATATTCATAACCATTGGCATCGAGAGTAGCCAGTAATTGTTTGCGAACATCGCGTGCCAGTTCTGAATTGAAGTATGCTCGTGTGCCAATAATCACTCCAAAGCATGTTTTTCCATTTCTCATATAGTAGTGGTTTTAGTTTAGTAATTCTTATTTGCAGAGTTGTCCGACAGCCTTTCGCCATTCGCCATAGAGTCTGTCGTGTTCTGTTGTGTGGTGAGGCAATACCGTGCGCGTCACTTTTCGTAGTGATGCGACCTTGTCGAAACTGTTCCACAGTTGGCGTGCAAACCCATTCATCACTACAGCTCCCAGTGCCGAAGCATCTTCCACCTCGGTGCAAACGATGGGAGTTCGCAGCATATCGGCTTGAAACTGCATGAGGAAAGCGTTTCTCGTAGGTCCACCATCGGCACATATCTCAGTGAGTGCGCCCCCCGTGGCTTGTGCCATAACGTCAGCCAAGTCCTTCACTTGATAGGCAATAGACTCAAGTGCTGCCCTCACCACATGGGCTTTTGTGGCAGCAAAGGTCAGTCCGAAGACCGCACCTTTCACTTGGCTGTTCCACCATGGAGCGCCCAAACCTGCAAAAGCCGGTACGATATAGACTCCGCCGTTATTATCTACCGATGTGGCGATGGCTTCCATTTCAGCCGGATGATCTACGAGTTGCAGTTGGTCAGCCATCCATTTGAGTGTGGCTCCTGTGCTGTAAATGTTTCCCTCGTAGCCATAGCAGGTGCGTCCCAATGCTGTGAATGCCACACTGGTGACGAGTCCTTGTGGTGCCGGCAACGGATTTTCTCCGATGTTGACCATCACGCTCGACCCTGTGCCATAGGTCACTTTTCCCTGTCCGGTATTGAAACACATCTGTCCCACCAGTGCACCGTGAGAGTCGCCGAGTACTCCTGCAATCTTGATGGGTGCAGTGAAGATGCCTTCCACGGTTGTTTCGCCATAACAAGCATCGCATGGGCGCACCTCCGCCATCATTGTTCGTGGAATATTGAACAGTCGGAGCAGTTCGTCGTCCCAGTCCATGGTATGGATATTGAATAGCATGGTGCGTGATGCGTTAGTATGATCGGTGGCAAATACCTTGCCTTGGGTGAGCCGCCACACGAGCCATGTGTCGATGGTTCCCATCAGCAAGAGTCCCGCTTCGGCTTGTTGCCGAGCCCCGTCGATATGGTCGAGCAACCATTTCACACCACTTGCCGAGAAGTTTGGATCGATGAGTAGTCCGCTGCGTTGCATCACCATCTCGGTCATGCCCCGTTGGCGCAGGTCGTTGCAACAGTCTATACCGCGTGTGTCCTGCCATACTACGGCATTGGCGATGGGGTGTCCGGTCGTTTTATTCCATACCACAGCCGTCTCTCGCTGATTGGTAATAGCAATAGAGTAGGTGTGTTGGCTGGTCTTTGCCTCGTCACCCACCAGTTGGTGGATAGCCTCTACCATGTTGTGGTATATTTCTTCGGCATCGTGTTCCACCCATCCTGTCTGTGGATAGTACTGTTGGTGATCCACGTTGGTGCGTGCCAACAGTCGGCACTGATCGTCGAACAGCAGTGCTTTGGTCGATGAAGTGCTTTGGTCGATGGCTATGATACGCTGGCTCATGATGGTTGTTATTTACGGATAAAATCGAGGGTTTTCTTCACTATGCCTGCGGCATCGAGTCCGTAGTGATGGAATATTTCGGTGTTGGAACCGTGTACTACGTTCTCGTCGGGAATGCCGATGATGCGTACCGGAACAGGATTTTCTGATAATGTTTCGCAGACCATGGCACCCAATCCACCATATTGGCTGTGTTCTTCAACGGTGATGATGCGTCCAGTCTCTGCAGCTGCGCGTCGAATGGCAGCTTCGTCGAATGGTTTCAGCCATGAGCAATCGAGCACACGGGCGCTGATGCCCTGTGCTTTGAGTTGCAGTCCAGCCTGCCAGGCATGATAGACAGTTTCGCCAGTGGCTATGATGGTGAGATCGGAACCATCGAGTACGGTGATGGCTTTGCCCACTTCAAAATCGAAATTATCGTCGGCATAGACGTCGGGCACAGCCGCACGTCCCACCCGTACATAACACGGTTGTTGGAAATCGACCAGTGTGTTGACCAGTTTGCGAGTCACTCGCCAGTCGCTGGGCAGACAAATGGTCATGCCAGGGAATGTGCGCAACACGGCAATATCGTGGAGCGAATGGTGGGTAGCACCGAGAGCACCGTATGCCACGCCGCCGCTAACACCGAGAATGGTCACAGGATTCTCGCTATACGCCAAATCCACTTTCACCTGTTCGAGTGATCGTGCCACATAGAAGCATGCCGGTCCGCAGCAGAATACCTTCTTTCCACTGTGTGCAAGTCCAGCCGAAATACCCACGGCATCCTGTTCGGCGATGCCACATTCCACAAACTGTTGGGGCAATGCGGTAGCATAGTCGCCCAGTGTGACCGAACCACGTGCATCGGTGGTAACGGCTATAATATCTTTGTCCTTACGTGCCAGTTCGAGCAACGTATCGGTAAACATCTTTCTGCAAGCAATCATATCTGATGGTTTAATGCGTTAATTATATAGAAATCAACTCTTGAGGGCGTCTATACGCTGTTGTATTTCAGCTACAGCAGCCTCACACTGTTCGGCATTGAGCACGCCGTGGTGCCATTTGGCAATGCCCTCCATGAAGCTGACCCCCTTACCTTTCGTAGTGTCTGATACGAGGAGATGAGGCTTTCCGTTGTTATAGTCGATGTTGTCGAAGGTGCGTATGATGTCATCCATACTGTCACCGTTCATCAAAATGACGTCCCAACCGAAGGCAGTCCATCTGTCGTGGATATTGTCGATAGGCATTACATCCTCTGTGTTGCCACTGATCTGCAGGTGATTGCGGTCTATGATTGCCACGAGATTGTCGAGATGATAGCGATTGGCAGCCATTGCCGCCTCGTAGATAGACCCTTCGCCCTGTTCACCATCGCCCATCATGACATAGGTGCGCCATGGCTGTTGGTCCATTTTTGCAGCGATAGCCATGCCCACGCCGATGGACAGTCCATGGCCGAGTGCTCCTGAGTTGACCTCGATACCTGGTACTTCGATGGTGGGGTGACCACTGAGAATGGAACCGAATTGTCCTAAGGTGTCGAGAACTTCGGGTTTCAGATAGCCTTTAGCCTCCAGCGTGACATAAAGTGATTCCACGCAATGCCCCTTGCTGAGTACGAATCTGTCGCGTAGGGGTGCTTTCGGATCTTTTGGATTGAGTCCGTTCATGACATGGAAATAGAGTGCCGTCATCACGTTGAGGCATGACAGGTCGCCTCCAATATGTCCCGCTTTGGCGGCATACACCACCTCGACGAGTCGTTTGCGGTTTTGCTCGGCGATGAGTTGCAGTTGTTTTGTATCCATAATATTGTCTTAGTAGTTGCTTTATATAATGATGCACGAAAGGACGAAATGTAATCACTTGAAGGGGGAAAAACGACAAAAACGATGTCTTAGGGGCATCTTCAAGTCTTATATGTAAGATTTAGCGTGTTGCTTCAATGGTACTCTCGCTCGGAAATAAAAGAAAAATCGAATTTTTTCTTTGTATTTCTCTCGCTTATTCGTACCTCTGGTGCTACGCGTCGAAGGTACTTGCGTTCGGAAATACAAAAGAAAAACGAGTTTTCCTTTTGTATTTCTCTCACTTATTCGTACCTTTGATGCTACGCGTCGAAGGTACTTGCGTTCGGAAATACAAAAGAAAAACGAGTTTTCCTTTTGTATTTCTCTCACTTATTCGTACCTTTGCAGTCTATATGAATAAGGTATAAGAAAACAGATAATATTATGGCAAAGAAAGCATTATTGATGATTCTCGACGGATGGGGAATCGGCAAACATGGTAAAGGTGACGTAATCTACAACACACCAACACCGTATCTTGACTATCTGACAGCCGTTTCGGCACACTCACAACTCGCTGCTTCAGGCGAAGATGTAGGTCTGCCCGACGGACAAATGGGTAACTCTGAGGTGGGACACCTCAATATCGGAGCAGGACGCGTGGTATATCAAGACCTCGTAAAGATTAACCGTGCATGCAAAGATGGCTCTATCATGGACAACGCACAGGTAAAGGCAGCTTATACCTATGCCAAGGAAAACGGTAAAAAGCTCCACCTCATGGGATTGACATCAAATGGCGGCGTACACTCAAGCCTCGATCATTTGTTTAAACTCATCGAAGTGGGAAAAGCATACGGACTGAAGAATCAGACCTTCATCCACTGCTTTATGGATGGTCGCGATACCGACCCGAAGAGCGGTAAGGGATTCATTGAGCAGCTCACCAAGGTGTGTGCAGACAATGATGCTGCCATTGCCGACATCGTGGGACGCTTCTATGCCATGGACCGTGACAAGCGTTGGGAACGTGTGAAAGAGGCTTACGACCTGATTGTGAAGGGCGAAGGCAAACAGTCGGCTGACATGGTGGCTGCCATGCAGGAGTCATACGATGAGGGCGTGACCGACGAATTTATCAAACCTATCCACAACAGTTCAGTAAACGGTGTGATTGAAGAGGGCGATGTGGTTATCTTCATCAACTTCCGCAACGACCGCGCTAAGGAACTTACCGTTGTGCTCACCCAGCAGGATATGCCCGAACAGGGTATGCAGACCGTGAAGAATCTGCAATACTACTGCATGACTCCATACGATGCATCGTTCCAGGGTGTACACATCCTCTTCCCTAAAGAGAATGTGGAAGATACACTCGGCGAATATCTCTCTCGCCAAGGCAAGAAACAGTTGCACACTGCAGAGACAGAGAAGTATGCACACGTGACATTCTTCTTTAACGGCGGACGCGAGCAACCTTACGAAGGTGAGGACCGCATACTCGTGCCATCTCCTAAAGTGGCTACTTACGACCTCAAGCCAGAGATGAGTGCCTACGAGGTGAAGGATAAATTGGTGGCTGCCATCAATGAAAACAAGTATGATTTCATCGTGGTAAACTTCGCCAATGGCGACATGGTGGGTCATACCGGTGTTTACAACGCTATCGCTAAGGCAGTATGGGCTGTTGACCACTGCGTGAAAGACGTGATTGAGGCTGCTAAAGCCAACGACTACGAGGCTATCATTATTGCCGACCACGGTAATGCTGACAATGCTATCAACCCCGATGGCACACCAAACACAGCACACTCACTCAATCCCGTTCCATTCATCTATGTGACCAACAACAACAGCGCTACCGTGAAAGACGGTCGTCTGGCTGACGTTGCTCCATCTATCCTCCATATTATGGGACTGGAGAAGCCTGCCGATATGACGGGTGAAAACCTGATAGAAGACTAATCTATATCAAGTATAAAACATTCCGAAGAGTGCAAAGCCCTATGGGTTTTGTGCTCTTTGTTTTTTATAGATGATCCATTTGAAAGCCACATCGCTCTGCAAAGTAAATTGGTTTGCTGAGGAAAACAAATTGATTTGCTGAGGAAAACAAATTGATTTGCTGAGCAAAGTAAATTGATTTGCTGATCTGTATGACGTTTTTGATGTTGTAAAATGCAGTAGGAGAGTGATTTATATCATATCTTCAGGCCATGAAAAATCGCTGTCTTTTCATGCTGCGAAATAAAAGCTTGTATATTAGCGAATTTTCAGCAACAGAAAAGTTGCTGACTGAAGCCCATCAACACCACGCACTGACGACCGTCACGGCGGTTGCGAGCATCGGAAAAGCGAGGCTGGCAGACTAAGAAACAAAGATGCTGATTTGGCATTATGAAATATTTTGCGTAACTTCGCAGCCAGAAATATACACCCTGACCGATGGGCTGAACAGGGACTGAAACGATAGGATGACATCTTGTCAGCACCACGATTCAGCCGCACGACCTATCGGGCATAAATGCAGAACAAGCAATGAACGTAGAGATAGAACCATCATGGGCGCAACGGTTGAAGCCGGAATTTGACAAACCCTATTTTCAACAACTCACCCAAACGGTGCGCATGGAGTACAGCCAGTATTCATGTTTTCCACCAGGACGACTGATATTCAATGCCTTCAACCTTTGTCCGTTCGACAAAGTGAAGGTGGTCATTCTCGGCCAGGACCCGTATCACGAGCCAGGACAGGCTCATGGACTGAGCTTCTCGGTGCTCGACGGTGTGCGTTTCCCTCCCTCATTGCAGAATATCTTTAAGGAGATTCACGATGATTTGGGTACGGATATGCCTTTTTCGGGCGATTTGACGCGATGGGCACAACAGGGTGTGTTGCTGCTCAATGCCACACTTACCGTGCGTGCGCACCAAGCCAACAGCCATGCTGCCTTTGGTTGGCAACAGTTTACCGACGCTGCCATCCGTGCACTGGCTACCGAACGCGAGGGCGTGGTCTATATGTTGTGGGGCGGATTTGCGCGCGGCAAGGCTTATATGATAGATAAGCAGCGCAATCTTGTATTGGAGTCTGTCCATCCTTCTCCACTTAGCGCCAACCGCGGCGGATGGTTCGGACAACATCAGTTCTCGCGTTGCAATGCCTATCTGACCGAACATGGACAGCAACCTATCGTATGGTAAACCCGAAAATAGATAAATGATGAAGATACCACCTATTATAGATATTGACGGCATACTGGTGTCGTCGGACATATTGACAGAGTGTTTTTGTTGCGACCTCGATGCCTGTAAGGGTATCTGTTGCGTGGAAGGTGATGCCGGTGCACCGGTCACTACCGATGAAGTGATGGCTATTGAGGACAGTCTCGATACCGTTTGGGAAGACCTTTCGGCATCGGCACAAGCCGTAATTGACCGTCAGGGGGTGGCTTACAGCGATCCCGATGGCGACTTGGTGACGAGTATTGTGGGCGGAAAAGACTGCGTGTTTACTTGTTACGACAACGGATGTTGTCTCTGTGCACTGGAGCGTGCCTATCGTAATGGTAAGGCGAAATTCTGTAAACCCATCAGTTGTGCACTCTATCCCATTCGCGAGAAACGATTCTCCAGTGGGCTCGTAGGACTGAACTACAACCGCTGGGCGGTGTGTAAAGATGCGGTGAAGAAAGGAAACGAGTTGCAACTTCCTGTCTATCGTTTCCTCGAAGGCCCGTTGACACGTCGCTTTGGCGAAGCGTGGTATAAAGAACTCTGTGAAGTGGCACAGCAGTTGTTGGCTGCCGAATAGCATTCAGGTAGCCCATGCCACTTGTTGAAGGGAGCAGGTCGCTATGAACGGCGGTATTCCGAGGGACTCATACCGACGTGCTCCTTGAAAAACTTTCCGAGAAACGACTGATTGGGAAAGTTCAATGCTTCAGCAATCTCCTTGATATTCATATTCGTATTCTTCAGCAACACGCGCAATTCGCGGGTCACATAACTGTTGATCCACTCGTAAGGCGTACGCTTGCTCACCTTTTTGATGGCTTCCGACAGATATTTCGGCGTGATGCAGAGTTGCTCTGCATACCAGCTGACACGGCGCTCGCTGCGGAAATTGGCTTCGAGCAAATGGATAAACTGTGTGAAGAGTTGGCTGCCGCGCAACACACGGTGCTCGGTTGGCTTGCGCGTGTGATAGACCAAGTCGCTCAAATCGTAGAACATGGCAAGCAGAAGGGTGGAGACTAACTTCTTGCGGTAATGGTGCCCCTTGTTCTCCAACTTACCCTTGATGAAGTTGTAGTAGTTGCTGAAGGTGGTCATCTCCGATTCAGTCAGGCTCACCACATGGTTGTTGAGCGAGAAAAGCAGCAACGACGACATGTCGGTGATGTCTTTCATAAACTCATAGTAGAAATCCTTGGACAGCATGATACACTGCGCTTTGAGGTCTGCCGATGGCACAAAGCGCTCGACAATATGTCGGTCGGAAATCATGATGAGGTCGCCAGGATTGACAGTGACCTCTTGGGTGTCGATAGAACATACGGCATGACCCTCCTGACAAAGGGCTATCAGGATGAAGTTCATGCGCTTAGCCTCTTTCGGAATAGGCGCTTCGGCAATCTCTTCGCTCAACACAATGTCGTCGTCGAAGAAATGTATGTTTTGCCAATGCTTGGTATTCTGCAGGTTGGTTTCTACTATTTTTCGCTTTTCCATGTTGTTACTGTTTTTGTTTCACCGGCTTTCAGTGTCAGTACGGCTTGGTCTTGACCGCAAACCAATGTTACTTTGCCTGATGCTTTGGCGGTGACAGTCACCTTGGTGGGACGCCCTTCCTGCCAGGTCATTGTCACAACGTAGCCTCCGCGAGCGCAGAGTCCACTTACGCTGCCGTTGCTCCAAGCTGAAGGTAAGGCAGGTAGCAACTCGATGGTTGCCTTGCCGCCCTCATAACTGCTTTGCACCAGCATCTCGGCAACACCGGCTGTTCCACCGAAGTTACCGTCAATCTGGAACGGGGGATGGGCATCGAACAGGTTGGGGTAGGTGCCGCCAGCATGGGGCAACGTAGAGTTGCGGTCTTCTTCAGAGCGCACAGGAGTGAGCAGCTTGCGATAGATGCGGTAAGCGCGCTCGCCATCGTGGAGACGTGCCCATAGGTTGATGCGCCAACCGGTGCTCCAACCTGTGGTTTCATCACCCTTCTGGATGAGCGTTTGGCGGCATGCTTCCTGCAAACGGGCATCTTGCAGATGGTGGCCGGGATAGAGGCCGATGAGATGTGACTGGTGGCGATGTTTCGGATCCTTATCGCGCCAGTCGTAATACCACTCGTTGAGATCGCCATCCTTACCGATGGTATAGGGGCGCAACTGGTTCAGGCGGCGCTGCATGGCCGACAGTTGCGATGATTTGGCACCAATGGTGCGAAGTGCCTCCATGAGGTTTACTTTCAGTTCGCGTATGATGGCGAGGTCGGCTGTGCCGCCGTAGCAGGTCACACCCATGTAGCCTTGGTCGGTGATATATTCGTTTTCGGGAGAAGTAGAAGGCGCTGTGATGAGTTGGTGCTTACCGGATTGCTTGGGATCTTCTATCAGCCAGGCATCGCAGAAATCGTGGGCACCCTCCATCAGTGGCAGGGCAATCTGGCGCAGATAGTTGCGGTCGCGAGTGAAGAGGTAACGCTCCCACAGGGTGTTGACGAGCCATGCACCACCCATGTTCCAACAGCTCCACATCGGACTCTCGCGGTTTTCTCCAACAGGATTGGTCATTGCCCATAAATCACTATTATGGCAGGCACACCAACCACGGTCGATGCCATAGAAATGGTGGGCGGTATGCTTGCCGTTTTCTGCCAGTGCTTGTATGAAAGCATCAAGCGGTTGCGCCATTTCTGCTAAGTTGGTGGTGAAGGCGGGCCAGTAGTTTTCCTCCAAATTGATGTTCATGGTGTAGTTGCTGCGCCATGGCGACCACAAATGTGGCGTCCACAGGCCTTGCAGATTGGCAGGTATGCCGGGCGTGCGCGAACTGCTGATGAGCAGATAGCGACCATATTGGAAGTAAAGCGTTTCGAGATAGGCATTGCCGCGAGGTGTGGGCAATGGTTTTCCATCGGCAGTTTTTCCATCGGCGGGAGGCAGTTGTGGCACTTGTGACCGCAACAGGCTATCGGTAGTGACGGTGGGTAGCTCGCCACCGAGGTTGAGTTTCACGCGGTTGTAGTGTTGCTGGTAGTCGCTGACATGGGCGCTGCGCACTTGTTCGTAGTTGGTATTGGCAGTGTGCCAAGCATCGTCGGCAGCATTTTCCAAATAGGGTGCTCCGGCTGTGACGGGGTGGTTGCGGGGACCGTTGTAGCTTGTGGCATTGACAAAATAGATGGTTGCTTCGCTGCCGTGACGCAGTGTCAGACCCTCACTGTCAGCTGTGACGGCGCCATCGGTCTCGCAGAGGCGCACAATGGTGCAAAAGTGGACACTCTCTTTTGCATCGCCAGTGGCATGACCAGTCATGGTGAGCTGTCCGCCCTGACTGGCTTTCACCTCATGAGGCAGTTGCGAACCGAGGGCAATACGGAAGTTGAGCGCTCCTTTCTCGCTGGCTGTCAGTCGGATGGCAATAGTGCGGTCGGGATTTGATGCGATATATTCGCGCGTAAAGGTCACGCCGTTACGGTCGAAACGGTCGGAGGCAATGGCTCGGTCGATATCGAGTGTGCGCTGATAACGCTTCACTTTGCCTTCGTTCCAATCGTAGAGATGAACCGTGGCAAGCGGCTGGTAGTGGGCTGAGTTATGGCCTTCCACATGCAACTGCAGGCTGTCGGCACGCTGATAATCCTCGGCAAAGAGGGCTTTGCGTATTTCGGGAATCCACTTGGAGGCACCTGCTCCTTCGTTGTGATCTACAGGACTGCCGGTCCAAAGCGTGATATCGTTGAGATAGAGAAGGCAGTCGTCGGTGCCGCCATATACTAATGCCCCCATTTTACCATTACCGATAGGCAGCGATTCTTCGAAGAATTGTGCTGGACGGTTGTAGGTGAGGCGCATCGGGAGTTGTTGGGCTGAAGTGCTGATGGCTGTGAACAGCGACAGGAGCAATAGGATTTTTTTCATATTTACAGTCTTATTCAGGCGTAATTTTGATGTTGGTATAAGTTGTTATGTTAGTCTTTGACACATCTGTAATCTGTGTGATAGACCTCCAAAATGATAGACACGAGGGCGGACACCATTGCTGGTTCCGCCCTCGTGTTGATATGGTAGTTGGCCTTTATGCATCAATATTGGCATAGGTGGCGTTCTTCTCGATGAATTCGCGACGTGGTTCTACGTCGTCGCCCATAAGCATGGAGAAGATTTCGTCTGCCTCGGCGGCATTCTCGACAGTAACCTGTTTGAGCAAACGGTTGGCAGGATTCATTGTCGTCTCCCACAGTTGCTCGGCATTCATCTCACCAAGACCTTTGTAACGCTGTGTGTGCAGACTCTTGTCGTCATCGCGACCATCCACGTATTTGTCGATGAAAGCCTGGCGCTGTTGGTCGGTATAGCAGTATTCTGATATCTTCTTGTAGGTGCACTTGTATAGTGGTGGAGTGGCAATATACAGGTGACCGCCCTGAATAATCTGGGGCATGAAACGATAGAACAATGTCATGATGAGGGTGTCGATGTGTGAACCATCGACGTCGGCATCGGTCATGATGATGATCTTGTCGTAGCGCAGCTTGTCGATATTGGCTTCACGGTCGCCTTCGCCTTCAACGCCAAAGCGTACACCGATACTCTGGATGATGTTCATCACTGATTCGGCTTCGAATACACGATGCCACGGAACCTTCTCAACATTAAGGATCTTACCACGCAAAGGTAGGATGGCTTGGAAGTGACGGTCGCGACCTTGCTTGGCAGAACCACCGGCTGAGTCACCCTCGACAAGGAATATTTCACACTCCTTCGGGTCTTTATTGGAACAGTCGGCAAGTTTGCCGGGGAGTCCACCACCCGTCATGGGGTTCTTGCGCTGTACACTTTCGCGGGCTTTGCGGGCTGCAATACGTGCTGTGGCAGCCAGAACAACCTTGTCGCAGATGAGCTTTGCCTCCTTGGGATGCTCCTCCAGATAGTTGCTCAATGCTTCGCCAACTGCCTGCTGAACGGCACCTGCTACTTCAGAGTTGCCCAACTTGGTCTTGGTCTGACCTTCAAACTGTGGTTCGGCTACCTTGATAGAGATAACAGCGGTAAGACCTTCGCGGAAATCCTCACCTGCAATTTCTATCTTTGCCTTCTCGATTTGCTTGGAAATCTGCGGATCGGCATCGGCATAAGCCTTCAGCGTGCGGGTCAATGCCATACGGAAACCTGTCAGGTGGGTACCACCTTCGATGGTATTGATATTGTTGACGTAGGAGTGAATGTTTTCGGTATAGTCGGTATTGTACATCACGGCAACCTCAATTGGGACTCCTTGCTTTTCGGTCTTCAGATAGATTACATCGTCGAAAAGGTGGGTGCGATGGCGATCAACGTAGCGCACAAACTCTTTCAAACCGTCTTTGGCATGGAATACTTCTTCCTTAGTCTTGCCTTCTTCGTCGGGGCGCATGTCGCGCAACGTGATGGTGATACCGGCATTCAGATAAGCCAACTCGCGCATACGCTTGGCGATGATGTCATACTTGTAGATGGTGGTGGTAAAGATATTGGGATCGGGCCAGAACTGCTGGCGAGTTCCGGTCTTATCGGTGTCGCCCACAATCTTAACGTCGTAAAGGGGCTTGCCCTTCTCGTATTCCTGCTGGTAGATATGACCATTGCGGAACACCTGTGACATCATGTGGGTAGAAAGTGCATTCACACAACTTACACCTACACCATGCAGACCACCGCTGACTTTATAACTTCCCTTGTCGAACTTACCACCGGCGTGGAGCACGGTCATAACAACCTCAAGGGCCGATTTGTGCATTTTTTTGTGCTGGTCAACGGGGATACCACGACCGTTATCCTGCACGGTTATAGATTCATCTTCGTTGATCGTTACTTCTATATGTGTGCAATAGCCTGCCATCGCTTCGTCGATGGAGTTGTCAACGGTCTCGTTCACCAAATGGTGCAAACCCTTTTCACTGATATCGCCGATGTACATCGCTGGGCGTTTGCGCACGGCTTCAAGTCCCTCGAGCACTTGAATATTGCTCGCGGAATAGTTGCTTTCTTTCGTAATGTCTTCTGCCATTGTTATTTTAGAGCTATTATAGGTTGCAAAGATACAAAAAATCTGCGACTTATCAGAATCTTTTGCGCACAAAAATAACAAAGACCACATCCTTTTTGCAGAATGTGGTCTTTGGGAGAATATTCTTGGATTGTTTTTATCCGAGTTTGTTGATGTACTTGGTGAGGCTTGACTTCAAGTTAGCTGCCTTGTTCTTATGGATGATGTTGCGCTTTGCGAGCTTGTCCAGCATCTTCTGTACGCAAGGATACAGCTTGGTAGCTTCGTCCTTGTCGGTCATGGCACGCAGTTTGCGAACAGCGTTGCGCATGGTCTTTGCATAGTAGTGATTGTGCAGGGCTTTAACTTTGTCCTGACGGATTCTCTTAAGAGATGACTTGTGGTTTGCCATTGTTGTTGAATTGTTTAAAATTGATAATGTTGATTTAAAGCTTCTGGGTCTTGCGTTAAAATAACTGCCCTGGGCGGTCTCTATTAAGGATGTACCTAAAATAAAAACCTCCGTCACCTTTTCCCGATTATTATCAGTAGCGCATCGCTGCGCAGATGGCGGACTTAAATGTTGTAGTCCCTAGGAGAGTCGAACTCCTCTTTAGAGAATGAAAATCTCTCGTCCTAACCGATAGACGAAGGGACCATGCGTTTTCTTAGCGGGTGCAAAGGTACGGTATTTTTTTTATTCTGCAAAACTTTCTCGCAAAAAAATGCATTTTATTCGTGTTTTTTTTGTAATTTCGCCCTCATGATAGCAAAAACAGACGCAATAGTGCTGCATACCATTAAATATGGTGATAAGAAAATTATAGTCGATATGTTTACCAAAGAAATGGGTAGAATGGCGTTTGCCGTGACTGTAAGCAGCAAGAATACGGGAAAGATGAAGAAGCAGTATTTCCAACCGATGACTATGTTGGAACTGACTTGTGACCTCAGGCCTGGACAGCAGTTGCAACGACTGAAAGACGTGAGGTTGACGGCTCCGGCATCTTCCATTTGCCTCTGTGCTGATAAGTTAGCTATTGCGCTCTTTGTTGCTGAGTTCCTGTATTACAGTCTCCGATCAGAGCAACGCAATGTGACGCTCTATGATTATATTTGTGACTCATTGCAGTGGTTGGATGCTGCAAATGACGGTTATGCCAACTTCCATCTGACGTTTCTCATGCGCATTTCAAGATTTCTGGGTTTCTTTCCTAATCTTGAAGATTATCATGAAGGATGTGTGTTTGATATGAGAAACAGTTGTTTCTCTATGACGGTTCCTATGCATCACGACTTTATTGCGGCTGACGATGCGGCATTGTTGCAACAGTTGATGCGGATGAATTTTGCCACCATGCGGCTTTTCCGTATGTCGAGACATGAACGAAATCGTATTGCGGAAGTGCTCGTGGAATATTACAGAATACATATTCCGGGATTCCCTATGCTTAAGAGTCTTGAGGTTTTGCAACAATTGTTCGACTGATTGCTGGTGTGTGTCATGGGTTTAAACGAACTCTGACTGGTGTTGGATAGATGTTCGATAGGTGTTGATAGACGTTGTTGAAAATGTATCGAACATCTGTGTAATGACTTGTCAATTAGAAGACTATGCAAGAAAGGTGCTTGGTGCTGACAAAATGAATGACTTGCGCGTGTGCGTATATGTACGTGTGTGCGCGCGTATATCATTAATGTGATGGTTATGGGATTTCGATAGCTTGGTTATTATACAATCGGCGGACACCCTTATCAACAAGGTGTCCGCCGATGGTTGTATATGATATGTGGTGTTATGCAAACACGATAGTTCCCTGTATGTCTTCCTTAGGGGTTTCATCTACAGTAGTAGGATGTCCGTTTGCCTGGTTGTGGATGTTTTCCAGTATCTCGCGTGTGCGCTTGTAGGTGGGACTTTGTTCTACTGCAGAGATGACATTCTCGTTATCGAGGTCTTCGGCATTAAAGCGATAGATATGCGGACGACGACGGTAGCGTGTCTTGTTGGGGGTGTCGTGATAGTATCGGTCTCGGCGATCTTCCCTCTTGGCTTGTGCTTCGATGGCATCGGCATCTTCTTGGGCGAAGCGGTCTTTTATGTGGTCTTTCATGCCTTCCACATGTTCTACACCAAAACCAGTGGCAAGGATAGTGACCTTTACCTTCTTTTCCAATTCAGGATTGATGGCAAGTCCCCACTTGATTTCAAAGTCGCTAAACTTCTCCATGAACTCGTTGACATCGCCCATTTCATCCATCATCAGGCCGTTGCCATTCTTTCCACCTGCGAATGTGATGTTGAGAAGAATCTTCTTGGAGTTGAAAACATCTTTCTCGTTGAGCAAAGGTGAGTTGATTGCGGCTTCGATGGCTTTCTTTACACGACCTTCGCCCTCACCGTAACCTGTTGACATGATGGCCACACCACCGTCTTTTAATACGGTCTTCACATCGTTGAAGTCAAGGTTGATCAGTCCATGCTCGGTGATAATCTCAGAAATGGACTTTGCTGCTATTGACAATGTGTCGTCGGCTTTTCCGAAAGCGTCCTGTACGGACAGGTCGGGATATATCTCGCGAAGGCGGTCATTGTTGATGACAAGCAGGGCATCAACATGCTTGGCCATTTCTTCTACGCCGTCGAGGGCTTGGTCTATCTTTTGCGTGCCTTCCCAACGGAAGGGAATTGTCACGATACCTACAGTCAGAATGTCCATCTCTTTGGAGATGCGTGCAATGACAGGTGCGGCACCTGTACCTGTACCACCGCCCATTCCGGCAGTGATGAATGCCATGCGGGTACCATCGTTGAGCATTTCTCGAATGTCATCTGCGCTCTCTTCGGCAGCCTTTCGGGCTTTTGCGGGTTTGTTGCCGGCACCGAGTCCTTCTTTGCCCAACTGCAGATGGACAGGGACGGGAGAGTCGTTGAGGGCTTGGTTGTCGGTGTTGCAGAGCACGAAGGTTACATCGTGGATGCCTTTCCGATACATGTGGTTGACTGCGTTGCCGCCTCCGCCACCTACACCGATAACTTTGATGATGCTGTTGCTCTTGTCCGGATCGCCAAAATCCAATATATTGTTTGTATTATTTGTCTCGCTCATAATTCTTTGATTTTGTGGTTTAGTCTTCATCCTTGGTAAACTCCTGGCCGACTTTCTTCAGCCATCCCATCATCTTGCCGACAGGATTGTTCTTCTTGCGCTCTTCGGCTGCAGCACGGGCTTTTGCTTCTTCTGCCTCGCGATTTTTGTCTTCTTCCTGCTTCTTTCGCTTGGCTTCTTCTGCAAGGGCTCTTTCGTCTGCTGTGGGAACTACTCCAGGAGGAATCTCGCCGACTGTGCGTACTGGACGATGGATGCCTTGTGTGACAGTGGCGGTATGTTCGCCGGTGCTAAAGAGGTCGGTCTTGTTTGCGAGATCGCCACCGGCACAATTGATGTCTCCCTTTGCCAATATTCCAAGTACGGTATTCATTGTTCCGTCTTTGGCTGTTATCTCGGGCTGGTTGCCTGTGATGGTCATGTTGACGGTCTTAGCAATGCGAATCTTTTCGATATTGGTATAGGAACGGAATGCCTTTTCTATATTCTTCATCTTAGAACCGCCACCAGTGAGGATGATGCCACCCAGCAGTTTGTCGCAGTATTTGTCGGGTATCTGATACAATACATTGGCGATAATCTCTTCTATGCGACTTTCGACAATCTCGATAAACTTACTGCTTTCTACCTGACGGTCACTGTCGATGGGATATTTCTTCTCATTGTCGATTTCATTGGGATCAGTAAAGGCTGAGGCATATTTCAGCTTCATTTCCTCTGCATCGTTTTCTTCTATTGACAGGGATGCGATGTCCTTGGTGACATTGTTGCCGCCCAATGGGATGACTGCCAGATGGCGCAGCACATTTTGCCAATAGACACTAACTGTGGTGGTGTCGGCTCCAAGATCTACCAGAACGCAACCAGAACGCTTTTCTGCTTCGGTCAGTACTGCATCGGCAAGTGCAAGAGGGGCAAGGAATAGTTCGGCAACATTAATCTTAGCGGTCTTGAAGCAGAGGTTGAGATTATTGTTGAGGGTCTTGCGCTGAAGGATGTTCAAAAAGTTTCCTTCAATATGACTACAGGGAATGCCTACAGGATCAAGTTGGTTTTGTGTATCAACCTTGTATTCTTGTACTGCAACGTCGATGGTTTCCAAATCGGGATATTCCATATTGCGGTTGGAATCCAAAAGGTCGTTGACCATTGATTCCGTCACAATAGTATCTGCAGGCAAATCTTTAGTGATAACGTTATGTACTGAACGGATAGACTGCCCACCTACGCCGACATATACGCATTTGATGCTTGTCTTGAGTTGGGTTTCGAGCTTTTTGACAATGCTGTTTAGGCTTTTGGCTGTCTTGTCGATATTGTTCACATAACCTTTTCTGATGAACGAAGAGGAATCTTCTTTCACCACGGCCAGCACTTGTGTGCTCCCATCCAGGTTCTTCTTTCCTGCGATACCAGTCATCTTGGATGATCCTAGTTCGATTGCGACGATAAAATCTTTTGGCATCTCTATATCTATATTTTACGGTTTGCTTGTTTTGTTCTTTTTGCAGATAATCTGGTTGTTGAATTCCAGATTGATGTAGGAGTATTTATTCCAGCCAGCGACATTCAGGCCGTAACGGTAGAATTTCTCCAGACGTGTAAGTTTCTGGGGAATGTCGGTGGGTGGTCCCAGATAGACTATATGGTTGCCTACACGAGGCACCATCTCTATTGTTCCGTCATGCAATACGTTGAGTTGTTCTATCTGGTTGTTCCAGAAACGGTCATGCAACAGGTTCTCTCCGATAGGTGCTAAATATCTCTTTGCGTAATTCCTGTTGAAGTGA
Organism: Prevotella sp. P3-92; assembly: GCF_002251205.1. NCBI lineage: Bacteria > Pseudomonadati > Bacteroidota > Bacteroidia > Bacteroidales > Prevotellaceae > Prevotella > Prevotella sp. P3-92. The sequence continues at coordinate 116,393 of NZ_NPJE01000059.1, forward strand.
CCTGTGGCAATGACGAGGTCGCTGGTGTAGTGCGTGTTGGGCATTACGTTTCCCTTTTCGTCGAGGTAATAGTCATCGCCATTCTCTGCTTTGATGCGCATGACAGGAAGACGCTGGTTGAGTAGAATGATGACTTTACCGCCTTGCGTCTTATAGCATTGTGCTTCCTTGACAAAAGGATTGAGTAACAGCGACTCTTCGATAGCTCGCACGTTGACTTGCGACATGGGCTGCCCCTGTGGGTAGAGTTTATTGGCCTTCAGTTGCGATTCTATTTCTGACTCACCAAGGAATCCCTCCGCCATTCCGTCGGTGATGCGGATATCCACACGGGTGCATACTGCTTTCTGGTCTTGCGGTTCATTGAAAACCGTGATGGCCAGAAACAGATAGACAGCCAGAGCGATATCTATCACGATAATGGCGGATTTCTTCCAGTTGATGTTCATTACTTGCTGTTGACGTTGTTTATTATTGTTGTTTCTCTTTCAGTATCTTGGTGATTTGTGGCACTTGATTGTCAAGGTCACCGGCACCAAGCACGATGAGTACATCAAACGAATGGTCCTTGATGTATTGGAGCACATCTGATTTGGCTATCATGTGCTTCTCTATTCCAGGACGCAGGTTGTCGTAGATGAGTTGTGAAGTCACACCTTCGATAGGTTGTTCACGTGCAGGATATATCTCGGTGAGAATGACTTCATCCAAAAGACTCAGCGCATTGGCAAAGTCCTTATAGAAATCTCTTGTGCGAGTGTAAAGGTGTGGCTGGAAGATTGCAGTAATCTTACGGTCGCTATAGAGTTCGCGAATGCTCTTGGCACTCTGATAAATCTCTTTAGGATGGTGGGCATAGTCGCTGAGGAATACTATCTTGTCGTTCTTCAACTTAAAGTCGAAACGACGTTCTACACCACCATAGGTCTGCATGCCGTAGCGCAGTTCTTCGGCTGTACAACCTGAGAGCTGTGCCATGGCCATGGCTGCCACACCATTTTCGATATTGATGGGCACGGGTTGTCCCAATTGTACATCCTTCACACATTCGATGGGTGATATGAAGTCGAAGGTGATTTCGCCGTTGGCGATACGAATATTTTCTGCATGGAAGTCACCTTCATGAAGGGAATAATCGTACCGGTTTACACCTTCTTGCAGGTTTTCCTTCATCTCAAGGTCGCGATGGATGATGAGATTGCCACCTGGCTGTATCAGTTCGGTATAATGGCGGAAACTCTCAAGATAGGCTTCCTTAGTGCCGTAGATATCCAAATGGTCAGGGTCGGTAGCGGTGATGACTGTCATCCATGGACTGAGCCAATGGAATGAACGGTCGAACTCATCGGCTTCTATTACCACATAATCGGAATTGGAAAGAATGTAATTGGTGCCATAGTTCTTGGAGATACCACCCAAGAAGGCATTGCAGTCCAAATGGCTCTGATGCATGATATGTGCACACATGGTAGATGTGGTGGTCTTACCATGAGTACCTGCCACACAGAGGCCTTTGTGTTCACGAGTCAATGTACCGAGCACTTGTGCACGCTTTTCTACTTCAAAACCGTTTTGACGGAAATATTGCAGTTCCTGATGGTCGGAAGGTATGGCTGGTGTGTAGATTACTAGACATGTCTGTGGTTGCTTGCAGGCATGGGGAATCTCGTCGATATTTTCTTCGTAATGAATGAGCATGCCTTCACGTTCCAATTGTAGAGTTAAGGCACTTGGGGTTTTGTCGTAGCCGGCAACAACCAATCCACGATGTATGAAATAACGGGCGATGGCGCTCATGCCTATGCCACCAGCTCCGATGAAATATACAGCTTTGATGTCTTTAATTTCCATTGTTTGCTAATCTTATCACTTCTTTGGCGATGATTTCTGCCGAATCGGGCAGTGCGAGTTTTAATATATTCTCTTTAAGCGATGTGAGCTTGGCATTGTTGCCTACTGTCTCGATGGCCAAAGGCAAGAGCTTGGTTGCTGCTTCGGCATCTTTTACATAGAGTGCCGCATCGGCATCTACCAGTGCCATGGCATTTTTAGTCTGGTGGTCTTCGGCTACATTCGGGCTGGGGACGAGAATGACGGGCTTGCCGATGAGGCAGAATTCAGAGATGCTGCTTGCTCCGGCACGGCTGATGACGAGGTCGGCTGCTTTGTAAGCTACTCCCATATCGCTGATGAAGTCGGTAACGATGAGATTGTCAGGCCTACCGTCATGAGCTAACTGATCCATAATGGCGGCATGATAGTATTTACCTGTTTGCCAGATAAACTGTACGTCGCTCTTGCGAATGAGGTCGAGATGCTGCATCACACTATCGTTGATGGTGCGTGCACCCAAGCTACCACCTACCAACAGAATAGTTTTACGGTTGGCATCCAAACCGAATGAACGTACGGCATCTTCGTGAGATGTCGTAGTGTCGAGTAGAGACTGGCGCACGGGATTGCCCGTCTTCACAATCTTGTCGGCTGGGAAGAAACGTTCCATGTGGTCATATGCTACACAAATTTTCTCGGCTTTCTTGGCGAGAAGTTTGTTGGTAACACCAGCATACGAGTTCTGTTCTTGAATAAGACAGGGAATGCCCATAGCAGCAGCCTTGTTGAGGGTAGGGCCACTGGCATATCCACCAACTCCTACAGCTACTTGCGGTTTGAAGTCGTTTATGATGTGCTTGGCCATGCGCTGGCTCTTCCATATTTTGTAGAGCACCTTGAAATTCTTTAGTAGATGCTTACGGTCAAAACCGCAGATGGGAAGACCCTTGATGTCGTAGCCTGCAGCAGGCACACGTTGCATCTCCATGCGTCCTAATGCTCCTACAAATAGAATTTTTGCATCTGGACGTAATGTCTTTAAAGCGTTAGCTATGGACACGGCAGGAAAAATGTGTCCTCCCGTTCCGCCGCCGCTGATAATAACTCTAAGCTCTTTACTCATACCTTATATATAGTATTTTGCAAAATTACAACTTTATTTCGTCATTGCCGAATTCTCGTTGCATTTTTTATCAACATTCTTGTCTTTCTTGATTTTAGCCGTACGGCTGACGCTGAGGATGACACCAATATAAGCGCAGTTGATGACCGTTGACGAACCACCTTTTGATACCAATGGTAACGGTTGGCCTGTGACAGGTCCCAGACCTACTGCCACAGCCATGTTGGCTATGGCTTGTACTACGAGCAATAAGGTGAGTCCCATGACGAGAAATGCAGGAAAATAGTTCTCACATCGGTTGGCAATGCGGATGCCACGATAAAGCAATACCGTATAGAGGAAAATGACGCCAATAGCTCCGAACAATCCCAATTCTTCAATAATTATGGCAAAGATGAAATCAGAATATGCCTGTGGTAGGTAGTCGCGCTCTACCGATTTTCCAGGTCCGATGCCGATGATATTGCTGGTGGCAATAGCTATGTTGGCGTGTGCTACCTGGGCATCCTTACCTTGTATATCGAAGTCTTTTGGGGCTACGTCTGGTTTATTGAAACTCAGAATACGTCCTTTCCAAGTATCAGCACGGTGGAGAATCTTGTCGGCAAAATTTTTCTTTCTCGGGGCTTCTACTTTTTCGGTCTTGGCCTTACTCTCCATGACAGGTTCTTCCTGATGTCCCGCCACCATGACGAAAGTAAGAACAGCAACTCCCAGACTGGCGCAAAAAGCAAAGAGACGGAACAGTTGTCTCCATGGTACTCGACCGATTATCATCATCAAAGCTACAACGAAAAAGAGCAACATGGCTGTTGAAAGGTTCTCAAGACCAATCAGAATACATATGCCAACGGTATAGAACATGATGTATTTGAAGGCTTTGAGATCGGCCCTGTCTTCTCGTTGCATGACTGCCAGTACTTGTGCAGTTGCAAGCACTACCGTTCCTTTTGCCAGTTCGGATGGCTGGAACGACAGTCCTATGATATTGAGACTTCGATTTGCTCCGTTGATGGTTTCTCCGCCAACTAATACAACAATCAGCAATAATGCGCTTAGGAATAATAGCGGTACTATCATCAGTTTGAAATAACGACAAGGTATAAGTGGCATGACGAGTGCAACAGCAAAGCCAGCGATGATGGTTCCTGCATGAAACACGATAGGGCCGATGTAGTTCTGACTTCTGTAGGTTTGTTGACTTGAAGCCGAGAAAACTTCAACGATACTGACCATGCAGAGGAAGAAGAAGACCATCCAGATGACCTTGTCGCCTTTGAAGATATTGCTGATCTTAAAGTTCATTGCTTTTATTGTTGATATAGCTTCTATGATGTGTTATAAATTTCTGACCAGCGTCTTGAACTGTTCGCCGCGGTCTTCCATGTTTTTGAATAAGTCGAATGATGCACAGCACGGACTCAGCAGAACAGTCATACCCGGTTCTGCCATTTCGTAGCAGGCTTCTACACATTCTTTCATAGAATGGGTGTCGCGTACTGGTATTCCGAGATTGTCGAAATTGTCGTGTAACTTCTTATTGTCGGCTCCAAGATATACAATGCCAGCACATTTCTCTTTTACTAATGGGATGATAGGACTATAGTCGTTGCCCTTGTCTTTTCCGCCAATGATGAGGATGGTCTTGTTTTTCATTGATTCCAATGCGTACCAGCATGCATCCACATTGGTGGCTTTTGAATCGTTAATATACTGGACGCCACGTACCGAACAAACCTTTTCCAAGCGATGCTCTACGCCGGGGAAGTCGCTGAGCGACTGGCGGATAATGTCTTTCTTGATACCTGCTATGTTGGTAGCAATACCCGCAGCCAGCGAATTGTAGATATTGTGTTTGCCCGTCAGACTGAGAGACTCCTGCTCCATGTTGAATGGTTCGGGTTTCTCAATCTTGTATTCTCCTTCTTCGATGTAACCGATGCTTCCTTTTTCTTTCAGTTCGGAGAAAGGATACAGTATGGCTTTGATGTCATATTTGCTCAGTTCGTTATGGATGATGGGATCATCGTTCCAGAAGATGAAGGCATCTTGAGGCGTCTGATTCTGGATGATGCGCATCTTTGCATCTACATAATTCTGCATGCAGAAGTCATATCGGTCGAGATGGTCTGGAGTGATGTTCAGCAGAATGGCAATGTTGGCACGGAAGTCATACATGTTGTCCAACTGGAATGAACTCAGTTCGATAACGTAATAGGCATGTGGATCTTCTGCCACTTGAAGTGCCAGCGAATTGCCGATATTGCCTGCCAATCCTACATCGTATCCAGCCTCTTTGAAGATATGGTAGATGAGGCTCGTTGTGGTAGTTTTACCATTTGAACCAGTAATACATATCATTTTCGAATCGGTGTATCGACCAGCAAATTCTATCTCGCTGATGATATGAATGCCCTTCTCCTTCACTTTAACTATCATTGGTGCTGTGTCAGGGATGCCAGGACTTTTGATAATTTCATCGGCATTGAGAATCTTATCCTCTGTGTGTTGACCTTCCTCCCATTCGATATGGTGGTCGTCCATCAGCTTTTTATACTTGTCTTTAATTTTCGACATGTCGCTGACGAACACGTCGAAACCTTCTTTCTTGGCCAGTACAGCGGCGCCTGCACCGCTTTCTCCGGCACCTAATACTACGATTCTGCTCATCTTACTTTTAATGTTATAATCGTTATTGCTGCTAATATAATGGTTGTAATCCAGAAACGGATGGTAATTTTAGATTCATGGAACGGACGATGTGGCCAGTTGCGCAACAGATAGGTACTGGTACTGTCGAGTTGTGAATCAAGTCGGCGGAATGTGTCATGGATTGGTGTGGCACGGAACACACGTACGCGCTTGCCCTTACGTTTCTGCCATTTGAACCATTGGGTCTGGATGATGACACTCAGACTCTCGATGAAGAAAATGCCACAGAGAACTGGCAACAGCAATTCCTTATGGATGATGACTGCGCATACACCGATAATGCCGCCGATCGTCAGCGAACCTGTGTCGCCCATAAAGACCTGTGCAGGGTAGGCATTATACCATAGGAATCCTATCATGGCTCCGACAAAGGCACATAGGAATACTACAAGTTCCTGTGAACCGGGAATATACATGATGTCGAAGTATGCCGCATAGACAATATGACTGCTGACGTATGCAAAGATTCCAAGTGCCACACCAATGATGGCCGAGTTGCCGGCACACATACCGTCCATGCCGTCGTTGAGGTTTGCGCCGTTGCTCACAGCGGTTACTACTATAATTGTCATAACGACAAAGAGAATCCATCCGGCTGCAACTTTATGTTCTCCGCAGAATGCCATGATGTTGGAATAATCGAGATTATGGTTCTTAAAGAATGGAATAGTCGTCTGCAGCGACTTGACATTTTCAGTCTTATGCTTGATAACAACTTCTTGATTTTGTTGTTGTACAGATATATTTTCCCGTACTACAGCATCAGGACTCAGCCAAAGTGTTAATCCCACAATGAAGCCAATACTGATTTGTCCCACAATCTTATATTTGCCCTTTAGACCTTCCTTGTTCTTTTTGAAGATCTTGATATAGTCGTCGAGGAATCCAAGGAATCCCAACCATACCGTAGTGACAATCATCAGAATGAGATAGATGTTGCGCATTCTGCCCAACAGTAGGACAGGTACCAGAATGGCTACGATGATGATAATACCGCCCATGGTAGGAACACCTTTCTTTTCCACACCGAAGGGATCGATACTGGCGTCGCGTGCAGTTTCTGATATATGGTGTCGCTTCATCCAGCGAATGAATTTCTCGCCGAACCATGCCGAGATGACCAGCGATAGAATTAATGCCAGAAGTGCACGGAAGGAAATGTACGACCAGATATGTGCTCCTGGGATGTCGAATCCTTCTAAAAATCTAAACAGGTAGTATAACATAGTCTGAATTATGAGTTAAAAATATCTCTGACCACTTCGCGGTCGTCGAAATGATGTTTTACGCCTTTTATCTCTTGATAGTCTTCATGACCTTTACCTGCTATGAGGATGACATCGCCTTTTTGTGCCATCATGCAGGCGGTACGGATGGCTTCTTTTCGATCGACGATGCTCACGACCTTTTTCATCTGTTGAGGAGTGAGGCCCGCCAGCATGTCGTTGATGATATCTTGTGGTTCCTCAAAGCGTGGGTTATCGCTGGTGATGATGACGCGGTCGCTCTGTTTGACAGCCTCTTGTGCCATGAGCGGGCGTTTGCCTTTGTCGCGGTTGCCTCCTGCGCCACAAACTGTGATGACGTGTCCCTCTTTGCCTTCGAGTACTTCGTGGATGGCATTAAGTACATTCTCCAATGCATCGGGAGTATGTGCATAATCTACTACGGCTGTGATTCCGTCTTTGGAACGAATCGGCTCCAAGCGTCCAGCCACGCTTTTCAGCGTACTCATCACAACGAGAACGTCTTCGGGATTCTTGCCCAGCATGACAGCAGCGCCATAGACAGCCAAAAGGTTGCTGACGTTGAACTTACCGATGAATTGCACGCCTACTTCTCGACCGTTGATTTCGAGATACATGCCTTCAAAGTGACATTCGATAATGTGTGCGCGGAAGTCAGCCATTTGGCGTATGGAGTAGGTCTTGATATTGGCTTTGCAGTTTTGAACCATGACGCTACCGTTTTTGTCATCGGCATTGGTGATGGCAAAAGCCTCTTTGGGCAGTCCGTCGAAGAATGCCTTCTTGGCGTTGCGATAGTTTTCGAAAGTCTTATGATAGTCGAGGTGGTCGCGTGTGAGATTGGTGAAGATGCCTCCTGCAAATGTCAATCCGCCGATACGTTTTTGCGCAATGGCATGGCTTGAACACTCCATGAAGGCGTATTCGCATCCAGCTTCAACCATGCGGTGGAGCAGATGATTGAGTTCGATGGGGTCTGGAGTGGTATGATCGGCTGCAATGGCTTCGTCTTCAATATAATTGCAGACGGTTGAGAGCAGTCCGCAACGGTGTCCGAACTTACGGAACATGTTGTAGAGCAATGTGGCGATGGTTGTTTTACCGTTGGTGCCAGTAACTCCCACCAGTTTGAGTTTCTTAGAAGGATTGCCGTAGAAATTGGTTGCCACCTGACCTACCACATCTTCGGTTGAAGCCACTTGCAAGTAGCTTACGCTTTCGATTTTTTCCTCAGGCATATCCTCGCAGAGAATGGCAGTTGCTCCCAGTTCTATGGCTTTGGCTATGAACTTGTGTCCATCAGTCTGTGTGCCTTTGATAGCCACAAAGAGATGTCCCTTCTCTATTTTGCGTGAGTCGATATTCACGCCTGTAATTTCGGTTTCTGCCGGTCCTGCTATTTGCAGGATGCTGACGGATTTCAGCAGTTCGCTAAGTTTCATATACCTTATTATATTAATATAAGAGTTCAACATATGTTTATTTATTCCAATATCAGGGTGCAGACGGTTCCTTTTTGTAGTTTCTGTCCGGCTTGGCAACTTTGTCGTTTGACATGCCCACGGCCTTGGAGCTTTACTTTCATTCCTGTTGACTCCAACAGATAAACTGCATCTTTGGCGCCCATGCCCACAACATCGGGTACGATACCCTTGCCTACGTCGTGTTTGTGGAGAGCCACTTTGTTACTATGACGTTCGGCTGAGCCCCATATCGGGTTGCCGTCTGCATACGATCCGCTCCAGTTTTCTGAGGTTTTAATGCCGAGATGGCTCAATACATAGCCGGCGGCTCCCATATCGCCTCGTTTTACATCGGGTATTACTATGGAGTTTTCGTCATGGGCATCGTTGATGCCGAGTTTGAGGTTACGCGCCATTACACCTTCTGAAATCTGGTGGAACACATCGGCACTCATACCGCCAGAACCACCGTATCCTGATCTTTTGATGCAGACGATGCAGGAGTAGCGTGGCTTTTCTGCGGGGAAATAACCTGCAAATGAAAGCCAATAGGCAATACCTCCTGTTTTATAACCGCCACCCTGTGCCACTTGTGCGGTTCCGGTTTTTCCCGCCACATGGAACATTCTCGATCCGGCTTTCTTACCTGTGCCTTTGCTGACCACTCGTTCGAGTAGCGATTGCACGATTTTCACGGTTTTCATTTTAGCCATTCGTTTCTCCATGACCTTCGTCGGTGGATATTCCTCCACGACTTTCCCTTCTTTCATGATGTATTTCACAAAGCGTGGGCGCATCATCACACCATCATTGGCAATGGCGTTATAGAAGGTGAGTGTGGATATTGGTGGAAGCTGAGTCTCGTATCCTATCGACATCCACGGTAGTGCGGTCTTACTCCAGTTGAGCCATTGTCCTCGCTTGTTCTTCTTGGGCATGCGGATGTGAGGTCTTGCATATCCCTGAATGGGCAGTTTGAGGTCGGCTGCAAGTCCTGTGCGGTAGATTCCTTCCACATATTTCTCAGGTCGGTTGCCGTAGTTTTCGTCGATCACTCGGCTGATACCGATGTTCGAACTGACTTCCATCGCACGTCCGAGAGAGATGTAGCCATAACCGCCTTTTCGCCAGTTGTGGTCTTTCATCTGTGCGCCGTGCATGGGCCAGATGCCTCCAGCTGTTTCTATGTGTTGTGCGGTATCAGCCACTCCGTCGTCGAGCGCTACCATGACAGATGCGGTTTTGAATACCGATCCAGGTTCGCGCAGGTCAGCCACGGCAAAGTTTTTTGTTTCGCGGAATACGTCGCCTGGGCAACGCTCCATGTTGACAATAGCCTTGATATCGCCCGTCGCCACTTCCATGAGGATGGCAACGCCGAGGTCGCAGTTGTCTTTTTTCAGTTCTGCCACGAGTGCGCGTTCTGCCAAGTCTTGCATGTTGACATCAATAGTTGTGACGATGTCGCATCCGTCGATGGGTAGCGTGACCGGAATGTTCAGTTGTGCGTTGAGCACTTTGCGTCGCTTATTGAGACCTGGTGTTCCGCGGAGAATTGTGTCGTAAGCCAGTTCCAGTCCGAGTCTGGCGCTGTCTTTTGCGCCATACATAGAACCGATGGTGCGTTCGCCCAGTGATCCGAATGGGCGCCGGCGTGCATTAAATTCCTCTTCGTGGAATCCACTTGCGTTTTTCGAGAGTGAGAAGAACGGCAGCGCCTTCACCTCCGTATAGGTGTTGTAGGTGATGCGTTTGGGCCAAATGGGCCAGTGGCGTGCCTTTTTGTTGTGTCCTTCTTCGAGATGTCGTTTGAACTCCGCAGCCGAACGCTCAGGGAATATCTTGCTGAGACCTGTGCAGACAGAATCCACTTTGTCGTTCCATAGCGAGTCTTGGTCCTCGTTATCTATACCGAAGTCCATATAGATTTTGTATTCGGGAATAGAACTTGCCATGAGTTGTCCGTCGCAACTGAGGATATTTCCTCGGTTGGGCTTGACGGTAATACTGTCGCTCTTGAGTCTGCTTGCCACCTCTATCCAGTATTGTTTCTTTGCCGTCATGGTATAGAATGCCTTTCCGATAATCATAATGAATACGATTACCAGTGCGAAAGCGATCCAGAAATACCGCTGTGCTATGCTGCTATTGTTTATTTTACTCATTGACGGGTTTAGTTTTCGGGCACTTGTATAATATATGGTGGCTGGTCGGCTATGTGTAATACCGAGTCCTTGTTTTGTTGAAGTGTTTCGAGTACATGGCTCTCACGGCATTTTTCGGTGAGCGTGCTCGATGCTGCCAATGCTTTGTTTTTAGCATCCTTGAGCTGAATCTCCAGTTTTCGTATGGTTACCATGTCTTGCTGATATTGATAGCGGAATGCGATATAGACGAGTGTGAATGCCACCACAAGGAGGATCAGTCCGACTTGAGCGCGCACAAAGTCTGCCGTCAGGAAGTCGCCACCCAATACGCTCTTCATGCTGAGCTGTTGTCCGGGATGGGTATCGCTGTCCTGTGCCGTCTCCTGTATCTTCTTCAGCGTCTCTTGCAGCTGCTGTTCTGCCTTTTCGGCGCGCATCTGTTTTTTACTGACGGCGGCGTCTTCTGTGGTTTCCTTATTCTCGTCGAGAATGATGTCTGAATCTTTATTTGTCATTTTCTTGTGGTGTTATTCTGTTTTCTCTGCTATTCTCAGTTTTGCGCTACGGCTTCTGGGATTGTTTTGAAGTTCTTCGTCGCAGGGTGTGATGACCTTGTTGTTGACCAACCGGAATGGGCTGGTGATGCGTCCGAAGAAGTCTTGTTCTATTTTTCCTTCCACATTACCGGCTTTCATCACGTTTTTCACGAGTCGGTCTTCTAATGAGTGGTAGGTGATGACGCTCAGTCTTCCGCCTTTTCCCAACATTCGGGTTGCTCCCAGCAACATGTCGCGCAGGGCGTCCATCTCATGGTTGACTTCGATGCGAAGTGCCTGATAGAGTCTCGCCATGTCTTTTTTCTCCCGCTCGGAGCGCATTAGCGGTTCGATGACGGTGGTCAGGTCGCTTGTTGTGACGATGGGGTGGACGGCTCTTGCCTTGACGATGGCGGCGGCGATGCGTCGTGCACTCTTCATTTCTCCGTAGAGGTAGAAGATGTCTGCCAACTGACTTTCTGCATAGTTGTTGAGAATATCGGCTGCAGTTGTACCTGCGCGTTTGTTCATTCTCATATCCAATGGTGCATCGAATCGGAAGGAAAAGCCCCTGGTCTCGTCGTCGAAGTGGTGGCTTGATACGCCAAGATCAGCCAACAGCCCGTCGATATGGTCGATGCCATAGTAACGCATCCAGTTGCAGAGGTAGCGGAAGTTGCTTCTGACAAAGGTGAAACGGTCGTCATTCACGATGTTTTGCTCTGCATCGGCATCTTGGTCGAAGCTGTAGAGATGTCCATTGGGACCGAGATGACGCAGTATTTCGCGCGAATGTCCACCTCCGCCGAATGTCACATCTACATAGATGCCATCGGGCTTGATGTCAAGTCCGTTGATGCTCTCGTTGAGGAGCACAGGTACGTGGTATGTTTCTGCCGTTTTTGCCATGTCGGTTTAGAGTTTATCGTTGTCTGTCATCAGTTCTTCGAGTGCGTTTCCGAAGTCTTCGGCACTCATTTTCTGCTGTTCTGCCTCGCTATTGCTCCATATTTCGATGGTGTCGCCCATGCCGATGAATCGGATTTCTTGTTCGATATTAGCCATCCGTTGGAAGCGTTTGGGTATGAGAAAACGACCGTTTCCGTCGAGGCTGACAAGTTCTACGTCGCTCACAAACTGTCGAAACACTTGTTGTTGGGTCTTATTCCAGCGGTTCAGTCGTTGGCGCATGCTGTCCATTTGCTCGTTCCATACAGATTCTGGATAGAGCACGAGGCAGGTCTGAAACACGTCTTTTCTTAGCACAAGACGCTCTTCACCCCCAGTCTGCAATACTTTTCTGAATGTTGCAGGCAGGAATGCACGCCCCTTGGCGTCAGCCTTTGCTTCTATATTACCTAAAAAACGCATGCGTACTTATTTATAATATGATTTTAATTCTCGCTTGCAAAATTAAACAAAATCCTCCATATTTCCCCACATTTCCCCACTTTTTTTATGATTATTTTTGCGGGTATGATGTTTTTAGAGTGTAAGTTCCTGATATATAGGTTTATCCGTAAATGCTTGTAAGTGGTATTCCGGTGGAGCGTTTTTCGTAATATTGAGGTTCGGTTTTACAGTAAAGCGTATTGTGTTTTTGAAGTCTTGGCGTTAAGCTCTCGCAAGCGAAACTTCAACTTGCATTTTGACGAACTTCATCAAACCCTTTGTCTTCGGGATATGTTCGGGATGCCTTCGGGATGAAGTCGCCCGCAGGAGCATGTGGGCAACTCAAAACAGAGTCAGATGAAAGTCTTGTATTCTTTCGATGAAATTCTCAACTGAGTCCGATGTATCTCCCAATTAAGTCCCAATTAAGTCCCAAAACTTGCGGTTGATTATGCGAAAGTGAAGGGAGAATGATGGGAAGAAAATGGGAAACTTGTCGATGCAGAACAAATCAAAAAGTTGGTTGATAACCGAGCAAGGCAGACAGTTTCTTGCTCGTTTTTGTGGATCTTTTATGCTGTTTGCTATTTGTGTAATGTTGCAAAAACGCCCAATGTGATTACAAAAACACGAAGATTAAAAGTTTTTCGTGAAAAAATGTGCTGTTTCTCAAACTAATTTCTTAATTTTGCATCTGATTAGTATGTATGTAAGAGAGAAATGAATCAGATAACAGAGAAAACGATTGATATTGACCAGATACTCAAGAATAAGTTGGGTGCCAAATCCAAATGGGTGCCCCGCCCATTGGTATCGTGGCTGAAACGTATTGTGCATCAGGATCGCGTCAACGCATTCCTGTGGGAAAGCCGCCATAAAACAGGTACCGAATGGCTCGAAGCTTGTGTCGAATATCTGCAAATGACCATCAAGATCGTGGGCAAAGAGAATCTTCCCGATCCCAACGACGGCCGCCTCTATACCTTTGTTTCCAACCATCCGTTGGGCGGAGAAGATGGTGTAGCGCTCGGCGCCATTATCGGTCGTCATTACGACAGTCGATTCCGTTATCTCGTCAATGACCTGCTGATGAATCTTCCAGGACTGGCTCCGCTTTGCATTCCTATCAACAAAACAGGTAAACAAGGCCGTAACTTCCCGGCAATGGTGAAAGCTGGCTTTGAAAGCGACAACCACATGCTGATGTATCCTGCAGGCATTTGTTCACGTCGCCGAAACGGCGTGATTCGCGATGTGGCATGGAGCAAGACTTTTATTGTCAAGAGTGTGGAGTATCAGCGCGATATTGTGCCCATCCATTTCAGTGGGCAAAATTCTGATTTCTTCTATCGTTTGGCTAATTTTAGCGACAAACATCTGAAGTTTAACCTTGCCATGCTTTTCCTTGTAGATGAAATGTATAAGAACGTAGGCAAAAACTTCGAAATAAAAATAGGCAAGCCTATTCCCTGGCAAACCTTTGATAAATCGAAAACACCGATGGAATGGGCACAATATGTGCAAGATATCGTGTATAGTCTATAAACCAACAGAAGAACAACTTATAGCTAACAGACAGATAAGCAAATGGAACAGCCAATTATTCAACCCATTGACAAGGAAGTGCTCAAAAGCGAACTGACGCCTGACAAGCGCCTTCGCATGACCAACAAGAGCAACAATGAAATCTATGTCATTACCGCACACAATGCACCCAACGTGATGCAGGAGATCGGGCGACTGCGAGAGATTGCTTTCCGCGAGGCTGGCGGAGGAACTGGCAAGGAAGTCGATATCGACGAGTTTGATACGTGCGAGCGATGCTACAAACAGCTCATCGTGTGGAACCCGGAGGCGGAAGAGATTATCGGAGGTTACCGTTATTTGCTGGGTACTGACTGGGAATATGATGACAAGGGACAACCTATTCTTGCCACCAGTCACATGTTCCATTTCTCTGAAAAGTTTATCAAAGACTATGCACCCCAGACCGTAGAACTCGGTCGGTCGTTTGTCTCGCTTCCTTATCAGTCGTCTCGCATGGGCGCCAAGAGTCTCTTCGCACTCGATAACCTGTGGGATGGACTTGGCGCACTCACGGTTATTCGTCCTAATATACGCTACTATTTCGGAAAAATGACCATGTACCCCTCTTATATCCGTAAGGGACGCGACATGATTCTCTATTTCTTGAAAAAGCATTTCGACGATAAAGAACATCTCATTATCCCGATGAAACCGCTACAATTGGAGTCTGACGTGCGCGAATTTGAGGCGCTCTTCTCTGGCAAGGACTTTAAAGATGACTATCGTATCCTCAATCGGGAGATTAGAAAGTTGGGCTATAATATTCCCCCATTGGTTAATGCTTATATGAGTTTGTCGCCCACCATGAAACTCTTTGGCACAGCCATCAATTATGGTTTTGGCGATGTGGAGGAAACGGGAATCCTTATAGCCGTTGACGAAATACTTGAAGAGAAGCGTCAGCGCCATATCGACTCGTTTGTTCAGTCGCATCCTGAGGCTTTGAAGATTACAAGCGGCGCTAATAATGTTATCTATAAAGAGAAGACGCCCCAAGGAGAATAAGGAGCGCCTTCTATGGATTTTCAGATAATCGGTTCCATTGCAAATATCCTTGAATGATGGTGGGAAAATTGCGATGGAACCGATGTTTTTTTGCTGTTTTGGCTCAAAGGTCTAATCGAGAAAGAAGCTGATTGCTTTAGCCCACTCCCGATGCGTCAATCAAGTTTGGCTTATACGATAGGTAGTGAAATGCCGTTGATCTTCTGATAAACGTCGAGTGCATAAACATCGGTCATTCCTGCAATATAGTCGATAACCGCCATGATGCGTGTTTCAAGGTTGTCGGCCTGAATATCGTATTGGCTGGAAACCCTACTGATGAGCTGTTGTGAATAGTAACGCTCGGGATGCATGACGGCTTCGGTCATTTGTTTCATGAGCGTTTCCATAATCTTATAACCCGAAAGCTCCACGTCAAGAACCGGTCGGCTGCGATAGATGCGCACCTTTGAAAGTTCAGCACACCGGCGGTAGGCCTCTTTTTGAGTGGGATGGATGTGGTCTATCAAACAGCCGGTAAACGTACCGTTGAGAATGTTTTCTTCGTTTTCGACAAATGCGTTGGCACATTCGTTTTCTAACTTTCCTATCACGCAAGCACGCAAATACACAATCTTTTCGTTGGTGTCCTGCAACGCCTCGTCGTCGATGCGTTGGCGAATCTTCGCCTGGGTGGCTTCGTCGAAGAAGTTGAGCAGTAAGCGCTCGGTCTCTTCGTATGATAGAATCTTCAGTTTGTGAGCATCCTCAATATCCATGACTTCATAGCAGATGTCATCGGCTGCCTCTACCAAATAGACTAATGGATGGCGTGCGTACCGCAAGGGCTCTTCTGTGTGAGATAAGCGAATTATCCCCATTTCATCGGCAATTCGTTGGTAGAAATCCTGTTCTGACTGAAAGAAACCGAATTTGCCCTTCTTGCCAGCTGCCGATGAGGCATAAGGGTACTTTACGATACTTGCCAGCGTGCTGTAAGTCATGACGAAACCACCTGTGCGCCGCCCCTTAAACTGATGGGTCAACAGGCGAAAAGCATTGGCATTACCCTCGAAATGGGTGATGTCGTCCCAAAATGCATCACTTACCAACGGTTTCAGTTGCAGTCCTTCGCCTTCGGTAAAGAAGGTTTGAATGGCTTTCTCGCCACTATGACCAAATGGCGGATTGCCCAAATCGTGTGCCAGACAGGCCGTTGAAACAATCTGCCCAATCTGTTCAAAAAGTGTATCTTTCAGTTCGGGACGATTCTCGGCAATAAGTCTTTGCGCCACATCGTTGCCCAACGACATTCCCACACTTGCCACTTCCAGCGAGTGGGTAAGGCGATTGTGAACAAAGACGCTACCCGGCAGAGGAAATACTTGCGTCTTGTTTTGCAGTCGTCGAAAGGGCGCCGAGAATATCAGTCGGTCGTAATCACGCTTAAATTCAGTACGGTCGTCGTGGCGCTCGGTGTGGTGATGCTCCTGTCCGAGGCGTTTGTTTGATATGAGTTTAGTCCATTCCATGATGGCAAAGTTACTAAAAAGTATGAAACCTACAAAGTTTTCTGCAAAAAACGATGGCAGTTTGGTAGGAATTCTGTAAATTTGCACATTATTATAAATAAACCAACAAATGCTGAAAATTAACGCTATCAATCGTGGACGCCAACCTATGCCCACATACGCCACATCGCAAAGTGCGGGAATGGATCTCCGTGCCAACCTTGAAGAGCCTGTTGTGCTCCATCCTATGGAGCGTCGGCTCATACCCACCGGACTGCATATTGCATTGCCTGAGGGTTATGAAGCACAAGTAAGACCCCGTAGCGGATTAGCGCTGAAGCATGGTTTGACCGTACTTAATGCCCCTGGCACTATCGATGCCGACTATCGCGGTGAGATTGGTGTGGTGCTTATCAACTTATCGCAGGAAGACTTCACCATCAACGACGGAGAGCGCATTGCCCAGTTGGTAGTGGCACGATATGAGCAAGTGGAGTTCTCACTCGTAGAAACACTCGATGAAACCGAGCGTGGCGAAGGCGGGTATGGTCATACTGGCGTGAAGTAATTAGTAGCGCAGTAACAGACGAGATGTTAGTGTAAAGAAGACACATGAAACGCAGATATACAATCATTCTATTGGTAGTGGCTCTGGTCTGCACGGCTGTAACAGCACAGACCGATGAGGATACATCGAGAAAATACGATGCGTTCTTCCTTGAAGCCATCAACCAGCGTGTCAAAGGCAACAACGATGCGGCCTTCGACCTGTTGCGCCATTGTGTCGATATAGACTCTACCAAGTCTGAAGCATGGTATTTTCTGGCACAATACTATGATGCTTTGAAGGAAAACGACAAGGCACAACGTTGTGTGGAAAAGGCTGCTTCGCTCGATCCCGATATTTCTACCTATCAAGAAATACTCGCCAATCTGTATCTCAGCAAGCAGGATTACCCCAAAGCCATCGAGGTGTTGAACCGTATCTATGAGGCTAACCACGATAGAGAGGATGTGCTTGGCGCACTGGTGTCTATTTATGAAGACCAGCAAGATTACAAATCTGCCATCCAAACACTCAACCGCTTGGAGGTGATGGAAGGCAGAAGTCCACAGTTCTCATTGAAGAAAAGCGGATACTATACCCAACTCGGCAATAAGAAAGCTGCCATCCGTGAGATGCAGAAACTTGCCAATCAGTATCCTAATGATTTGAATTACAGGGGACTCTATGCACAGGCGCTCATCAATAATGGGCAGGAAGAAAAAGGACTCGACATCTATGATGAAATCCTTGAACAGGATCCCGACAACCGTTTCACACTCCTTGCCCTGTTGCAATACGAGCAGAAACATGGAGACCCTGATGTGGTTGACTCGCTGATGCAGCGTGTCCTGGTCAGTAAAAATGCTACTTCGCAGGATAGGGTGTCGCTCATGAGACAAGAAATCGCAGAGAGCGAACAGAATGGCGGTGACTCCACTCGTGTGCTCTACCTCTTTGACCGTATGCTTGAGCAAAAGCCTCTCGATGCTGATGTTGCCATGCTTTGTGTCGCTTATATGACGCTAAAGAATATGCCACGCGACACGATTACCGTTGTGCTCGACCGTGTTATTGCAGAAACACCGGATAATGCAGCAGCAAGATTGCAACTCGTTGATTATGCCTGGCGAGATCAGGATATGCCGCGAGTGGTCAGCCTGTGTCAGGGGGCACGCCTCTACAATCCCGATGAAATGGCATTTTATTATTATCAGGGTGTGGCTTACTATCAACAAGACAAACTTGACGAGGCGCTCAATGCCTTCCAGAATGGCATCGGAGTGATCACACAGGACAGCGATCCTGATATTGTCAGCGATTTCTATGCTGTCATGGGGGATATCTACCATCAGAAAGGATTCGACAAAGAGGCTTATGCGGCTTATGACTCCTGTCTGCAATGGAAAGAAGATAATGTGGGATGTCTCAACAACTATGCCTATTATCTCTCAGAAACCGGCCTGCAGCTCGATAAAGCCGAGCAAATGTCGCTCAAAACCGTAAAGGCTGAACCTAAAAATGCGACGTTCCTCGATACATACGCATGGATTCTCTTTCGGCAGAAACGTTATGCCGAAGCCAAAATCTATATAGACCAGACCCTGCAATGCGATTCCGACACATCGGCAGTATTGTTGGAACATGCCGGAGACATCTATTATCATGTAGGCAATAAGCAGCAGGCGGTCGAGTATTGGAAGCAAGCTTTGGAACGAACCCGACAAACAGTCGGATCAGAAGATAACCGTTTAAAAATCATAGCACGTAAAATTAAACTAAAGAAGTACGTAAAAGAATGAAAGCAACCAGCATGATGAAACTTGCAGGACTGGCAGTGGCATTTGCCCTCGCATCCTGCGGAACTCAGAAAAAAGCAGTCAAGGACAATGCCTCGAAGGCACCAGTGGCTACCGCCCAACAGCAGGAATTCCTGCAAAAGGTTACTGACAATGCGCAGTATGCCAAGTTTATCACATCTAAAGTGAAGTTCTCTGTAGAGGTGGGCAATCAGCATCTCACCCTCACCGGCAACCTCAAGATGAAGCGCGATGATGTGATCCGTCTGCAACTCACAGCCTTTGGATTTGTGGAGGCAGGCAGACTGGAATTCACCAAAGACTATGTCCTCATCATGGACCGTATCAACAAGCAGTATCTCAAAGCCAACTACAATCAGTTGGACTTCATGCGCAATAGCGGACTCAACTTCTATTCGCTGCAGGCTCTCTTCTGGAATGAACTCTTCCAGCCGGGCAATACTGCGATGACCGATGAGATGCTGAAGAATTTTACTACCGATCTCTATGGAGACGATGCCGTTATCAGTTTTGCAAAAGATAAGCTCAGCTATCGTTGGCTGGCTGATAAGGAGGGCGCACAGGTGAAGATGGCTAATATTGTCTATGAAGACAGAATCCGTGGCAACTACTCGTTGAACTGGGATTATAGCAACTTCAAGCAGACCAGCAAGCGTCTCTTCCCCTATACACACGCCATCACATTCCGCACTCCAGATAAGGAAGTGAAGTTTGGAATGACGCTCAACTATCTGTCGAATGATGATAACTGGGAAACCAGAACAGAGGTTTCTGCCAAATACCGTGAGGTGACGGTCGATCAAATCCTCCGCCGCTTTATGGCTCTCTAATATAGCGAATGAAGCGAATTATTATACTCACTCTTCTTGCCTTTGCCTTTGTGGTAGTGCCGGCACAGCAGAAACGTACCGCAAAGCCTAAGGCAAGAACTACAACCACAAGTGCCCAGCGCAAAAAAACTGCGTCGGGCAAAGCAACATCTACCCGGAAGCGAACAGGAAATGCTGCGGCAAAACGTAAGACAACGCGCCAACCAGAGTCGGTGCAGAGTCTGCAGAATCAAAGAAAGAATATTCAGCGACAGATCAAACTGCAGGAACAACGACTGCGTAGCAACGAGCGCGATGTGAAACAACGTTTGCAGAATCTGATGATCATCAATACCGAGATTGCCTCGAAGCGTCGCACCATCGACACCATACGTCGCGATCTCTCCAATATTGATGTGGAAATACAGACAATGAACCGGGAGCTCGATGCCTTGCAAAAGGATTTGGAACTGTGTAAACGACGCTATGTCAAGTCGATGCGCTATATGCACCGCAATCGATCTGTTCAGAGCCAGATGATGTTTATCTTTAGTGCCAGCAGTTTCTCGCAAATGTACCGACGCTTGCGATTCATGAGGGAATATGCCTCCTATCAGCGTTCGCAGGGTGAAGATGTGAAAGTGAAACAGGCTGAAGTCGCTGCCAAGCGCAGCGAACTGGCTGGTGCTCGCGATGCAAAACACAAACTGTTGACTCGTGGTGAGAGTGAGAAACGTTCGCTGGAAGGTAAGCAGGCCGAACAGCAGAATGTGGTATCTTCGTTGCAAAAACAGCAGAAGACCATCCAACGGGTCATTGACCAACAACGCAAGAAGGATGCTGCTATCAATGCGCAGATTGACAGACTGATTGCCCAAGAAGTGGCAAGACAAAAGGCAAGAGCCGCCGCAGAGGCCAAGCGCAAGGCTGCTGCCGAAGCTGCACGCAAGCGTGATGCAGAACTGGCTCGCAAGAAGCGGGAGGCCGAAGAGGCTGCACGCGAAAACGCGCGACGCATTGCCGAGGCTAAAGCTCTTGAGGACAAGGCACGTGCAGAAGTCAAGGCGGCTCGCGATAAGAAAGCGCGTGATGCTGCCGATCGTGCAGCCCACGAAGCATCACAGGCTCGTATTGCTGCCGAGCGTAAGGCTGCCGCAGATGCCAAACGACATAAACAGGAGGTGGCAGAAGCTAAGAAAAAATCGGATGAGGTGCTCTATACCATGAGCAGCGACGACCGGCGCATCAGTGGTAACTTTGAGAGCAACCGAGGCAGACTGCCCATGCCTATCACGGGTGGCTACCGCATCGTCAGCCATTTCGGTCAGTATAATGTAGAGGGACTGAACAACGTTCGCCTCGACAATAAGGGTATTAATATACAAGGTCAGGCTGGCGCACAGGCACGAAGCATCTTCGATGGTGAAGTGAGTGGTGTCTTCAGCTTCGGAGGCACGGTCATTGTCATGGTGCGTCACGGCAGTTACATCTCTGTTTATTGCAATTTGTCATCGGTCAACGTACACCGTGGACAGAAAGTGACTGCTCGTCAACCCCTTGGACGTATTGGTCAAGACAATATTCTGCAATTCCAATTGCGTAAGGAAACGGCTAAGCTCAATCCTGAAGCATGGCTCGGAAGATAGTAGAGGTCTCACAATAGATGAACATAACATTCCCCAATTGGTCGTTTGGCTGATTGGGGGATGTTGTTTGCCAAAGCGCATTAGAGTAGTAAGCTACTCTAAATTTTAGTTTTCTAAAAAATTCGACCACACGACCACAGATGTGGCGTAAACTGCTATGAGATAGTATTTTAGACTGTGGTCGATTGGTCAGAACCCTGTGTTTTCGACCACACTTCGACCACACGTGCTTTTCCCGATACTTATCGTGGATATTCACACGAAGTAAACAAAAATTATTTTCAGGCATTTTCAAACGGCTGACAAAGTTATTATCCAACGTTTGACAAAGGTGTTATCCAACGTTTGATAAGGGTGTTATCCAACGTTTGATAAAGGTGTTATCAAACGTTAGATAAGAGTGTTGTCAAACGTTAGACAAGAGCCTTTTCAACGTTGGAAACAAGTTGTTTCAAATATCGGAAACAAGTGGTGTCAAATATAATACAATAGTGTTGGCCAACGTTTGAAAAGGATGTTATCTGGCGTCAGAATATACAAATCATGTATTGTCGGCTATGCGGATGGACTGTTTTTATGGTGGCAACGGCAGAGGGTCTGGTGGTCGAATGGTGGTCGAAAACCGCCGAGTTAGCGTAATCGACCACCCACGTAAGCTGCATACACATAGCGTGTTATGCCGCTGAGGTGGTCGAGTGGTCGAAATTTTGCGACATCGCGTGTGCGTACGCGCGCGTATATTATTAGGTGTGCGCGCGTGATTTATAAGAGGTTTGCCTGTCTGAAATACTAATCGAATAGGGTTGAAGCCGAAGTAAAACCCGATGGAATGGGAGTTTTTTGTGTCTCCTCGGTTTGATTGCCGTAAATCACATTGACGCCTATTTCAAATGAATGGATTGCAACAGTTCCATGTAGGTGGCAATGGCATTGCCAATCTCGTCGATACCTATATATTCATCTGCACTATGACTGCGACTCGATTCGCCTGGTCCGAGTTTCAGCGAAGCAAAGGGCATAAGAGCCTGATCGCTCAGGGTTGGTGATCCAAAAGGTGTCATGCCCATGTCGATACAACGGCCCACTATGGGATGGTCGGTGGGAATCGACGAGGATGACAGCCGGTAAGAACGGGCTTTCAGTTCGCTCTTCATCTGCGACTGTAGGTATTGGCAGAGTTCTTCGTTGCGGTAATACTCGTTGGTGCGCACATCGATGGTGAATTTACATTCGTCTGGAATCACGTTGTGTTGAGTGCCAGCGCCGATAATCGTTACCGTGGCTTTGGTCGGACCAAGTAGTGGACTGACCTTTTCAAACTCATGGTTGCGCAGCCATTGTATATCGTCCAAAGCTTTGTAAATCGCATTTTCGCCTTCGTTGCGTGCTGCGTGTCCGCTCTTTCCGTGTGCCACGGCATCGATCACCATCAGTCCTTTCTCGGCAATAGCCGGTTGTAAGCCAGTCGGTTCGCCCACGATAGCCACATCAATAGGTGGCAGTTGTTCGCGAATCAGCGTAAATCCATTGGCGCCGCTGACTTCCTCTTCTGCACTGGCTACATAAACCAGATTGTAGGCAAGGTCTTCGTTGCAGAGTGCGCGATACACCATAAGCAGACTGACAAGTCCGCCGCCGCAGTCGTTAGCGCCCAGTCCGTAGAGGCGTCCGTCTTCGATGGTTGGCGTAAACGGATCGCGTGTCCATGTGCTGACGGGTTTCACCGTGTCGATATGTGCATTAAGCAGTAGGGTAGGTTTGCCTTCAGTGTGTTTCCCGATAAGCATCAGGTTGTTGCCCACACGTTTCGGAGCCAGTCCCCATAGCTTCATTTGCTGTTCCATCAGGTCGGCAACGGCTTTCTCGTCACGGCTCACCGATGGTGTTTTGATGATTTGTTGTAGCAGTCCCACTGCCTCTTCGGTCATTTGCTGTATATTGTTTGTCATCGTTCGTATGTTATTAACCTGTTTGCAAAATTACACCTTTTTATTAATATAACAGCGAGAGAAGTGACGAAATGTTTTGTTTCTATGAGAAAATGTGTGATTTTTTAATTGTCGGTTATTGTGTATTTCCAGTTTTTTGTTTAATTTTGCGAGTAAAAAGGATTAAGAATGTTAAAGACACTCAGATATATATTGTGTTGCCATGTCGTATTGGTGTTTCTTTTCTCATCGTGTGATGGGGCACGTATGCGTCAAGAATTAAATCGTATTGACTCGCTCAATATGGCACGTGTGAATCTTGATACCATTACCAAGATGGATGAGGTAGTTCGGTATTTTGATAATTACGGAACATCGAATGAACGGATGTTAGCACATTATCTGCATGGTCGTGTTGCTGCCGACCGCAATGATATTCCACGTGCATTGCGCTATTATCGTGATGCAGTGGCATGTGCTGATACCACAGAATCTGACTGTAACTATGCAAAAATGTCACGTATTTATGGACAGATGGCAAACCTTTTTCACCAACAGCGAGCTCCGAGATTGGAATTAGATGCAGAGCAAAAGGCAGTTTATTATGCGTGGAAAGCTAAAGATACCCTTGCTGCAATAAGTTTCTATTCACATCTGACCGATCCTTATGATCAGTTAAATATGATAGATTCTGCCATGTATTATAGCGAAAATGCAAGAAAAATGTATCTTGCAATTGGTCGGACTGATTATGCTGCAAACCTGTTGGCATATATTTCTGCACAGCATATAGATCAAGGCTTCTACGAACAAGGTAAGAAAGAAATGGATGAAGCAGAACAGTATGGAAGTGTTTTCGATCAGAATGGCTATATTTTGCCAGGCAAGGAAATATACTATTATTATAAAGGAGCATATTATGAAAATATAGGGAAATTGGACTCTGCAGAATATTTCTACCGTAAATTGCAATGTTCCCAAAGTGATGATAGACAGGAGGGAGCGAGTCATGGACTGATGTCTGTCTATCACCGTAAAGGAAATGTAGATTCGGTTCGTAAGTATTCATTGCTTTATACACAAGCTGTTGATTCCTCATGGATTCGTCATTCTTCCGATGAAATCATACGAACACAAGCATTGTACAATTACGGACAGAGTGAACGCGAAGCATTTGAAAAAACAAAAGAAAAACTGCGTTATCAGAAATTATCACTTTGCTTGATATTGTTGATGGTCGTTGCATCTTATGTTGGTTATGTCTTGTACAGTAAACAAAAGAAGAGAACTAAAGAACAGCTGACACGTATCAATAGTAGATATGTTGGAATACTCTCTCAGTTTGAAAAGACAAGTGGGGAATTGTCGCAACTTAAACAAAATATAGATGTCTTCCGTGAACAAAAGGAAAACGAGAACGCTGCTCTTCAACGCCAATTGAATGATTATATTTCAGCGGGAATGTTATCGAACCAATGGGAGAAAGAAAGTAAAATTACCAACGCACCGATTATTAAAGAAATGCATGGGTTGGCAAGTCGTGTTGTTAAACCTACAAGTGAACAATGGGTTGCGTTTAGAAAATATGCGGAACATACGATGCCTACTTGTGTCGATTTTATCAAGAAGAATCCGTTGACATATCAAGAAAGGCTCATTTGTTTATTGATACGTTTCCAGTTTATTCCTTCTGAGCAAGCTGCATTGTTGGGAGTGTCTAAACAGCGAATCACTAATTTGCGTGCTCATATCAATGAGGTGTTGTTCGGACAGAAAGGAACTTCTACTCTCAACGAAAATATCATGAAAATATAAATACAAATGGAAATAAATCGTGAATTTTTTAATTAGTGTACAAAGTGTACTCAGTTTTTTTATGATGAAACCGCCTTTTTTATAACTTTGCAAGAAAATAAATGCAATGAATAAAGTGCTGTTCTCGATTTCGATGTTAATGACATTCTCTTTGTCTTGTATGGCAAATGAGCAAAAGAGTCTTGGTCCTGTTGTATTGACGGATATAAAGGTTGATATTCCTATTATTATAGGTGAAAAACCTCAAAATATGAAAGAAGGACCTGCAATATACTACTCTGATTCAGAATTGATATTAGTTGGATTCGAAGAAGACTGCTATGTGAAGGTTTTAGATGGAAATAATGTGATATTCCAACAAGTTGTTCCTTGTGGCAGTGGATCTGCAACTTGTTCTTTGCCAAGTGATTTAAAAGGAAATTATATCCTGCTATTATATGATGGAATTCAATGGTATAAATGCAATTTGTATATATCCTAAAACAAACAATATTAATAAATAATCAAATTTGAAGAGTTATGAAGAAAAATTTGTTTTTAATTGCACTTGTTGCAACATTGTTTATCTCATGTAACAATGAAAAAATTATGTCGGAAAACGTAGAATATGAAGACATGTATAAGCAACTTCATTTTGAACGTTTGAAGGATTTTGTTGTAAGTAATGATTCCTTGAAGCTAACCCGTGGAAATCTGAATAATAAAATAACTGATGAAATAGACGATCAGATTAGTATTGGAATATGTAAATGGGAAGAATGGGGACGTACGAGTAGAAATTGTAAGGGCTTTGGGTTGTGTAGATTTACATGGACTCCTTTGGGGAATTTCATGCTACATGTAATTATCGATCGTTTGCTTGATAGCCTATTAGATGAAGAATATGTAGGAGTTGTTAATAAAGATGATTCAGGAAATCCTCATATGTATATAAGATTAGC
Organism: Prevotella sp. P3-92; assembly: GCF_002251205.1. Lineage (NCBI taxonomy): Bacteria > Pseudomonadati > Bacteroidota > Bacteroidia > Bacteroidales > Prevotellaceae > Prevotella > Prevotella sp. P3-92. The sequence goes on from NZ_NPJE01000059.1 coordinate 142,431, forward strand.
TAAGGCTCCAACACAAGCTTTGGTGCCTGATTTCATAATGGATGAAGATGTTGTAGGAGAACCATATGCTCAAGAATATGTTGATGAAGAGGGAAATGTGATAAAAGGACTTCCTTCTGAGATGATTTTGAAGAAGGGAATTTATTCGTTTAATCCGAATATTGGTGAATATGGAGGTTATGAGGTTGATATTGAAGTAATTCAATAATGCTTTTTATAAACTTTCTTGAGAAAATATATAAAATGGAATTTGCAATGAAAAAGCTATTAATTATTCTTTTTTTTATTGTGTTTCTGGGTGATGTTTTATATGCACAATGCACAAAACCTGCAAAACCAGATTCCCTGCTTCTTACACTTGATGTTGACCATGTATTTTCTATACGCAATAAGGGTATGTCCATGCATGGCTATGACTTCAACTTTGGACTAAAATGTAAGCGCGTAGAGCTGTTTGGCACGTATGAGAGAATGAGTCATCATTTGGGAAAGGATGGCGTGAAAACCTATATGAATACCAATACCTTGGGTGTTGGTGTGGGTTATGACATCCAACAGAATAAGAAACGAACAAGTTTTACTCCTGTGCGCTTTAGAATGGCATGGCCTGTGGGACATCCTGATTGGAATAATAACTATTACGACCTGTCCATACACCATATTCATGCAGCGAACAGTAAGGCAATTGGCCTGAACCTTGGTGTGGGTTTCCGCTATGTAAATTCACGTTCGGAACTTAGTCCGAACCATGGTTTTGTCTATTGGTCGGTCGGTATTGCACTATAATACAGTTAGAAAAATATAATATAAACGTTCGAAAAGTCTCAAACTTGAGAACGTTGATAGTCGGCATGTCGGATGGTTGTCATGTGGTGTGAGAGAAAAAGTTTTAGATCAAACCGCTACATACAAGCATCCGATCATGCTTTTTCCTCCTTCTGTCTTTTCCTTCTCTTGCTCGGAAATGCAAAATAAATTGTGATTTATTTTGTATTCCACTCGATTTGCACTACCTTTGATGCTGCGCATCTTAGGTACTCACGCTCGGAAATAAAAGAAAAAAGTGTTTTTTTCTTTGTATTTCACTCGCTTATGCGTACCTTTGATGCTGCGCATCTTAGGTACTCACGCTCGAGTATACAAAAAGAAATTTGGCATTTCTTTTTGTATTCTGCTCACTTAATCGTACCTTTGACGCTATGCGTCTTAGGTACTCACGCTCGGAAATAAAAGAAAAAAAGTGTTTTTTCTTTGTATTTCACTCGCTTATTCGTACCTTTGCACATATTATATATAATAAATAAGGAAAAACGCTTATGCAAGTAAGAAGCCACATGTCGGTATTGGTGCATGACCTCGCTAAGAAATATGGCGAGCGCGAAGCACTCATCTATCAGGACTTTGGCGGCAAGGAATGGAAGTCGTTGTCGTGGAATAAGTTTTCTGCAACCGTTAAACAAGTCAGCAATGCGCTACTCAACATCGGAGTGAAAGAACAGGAAAACATAGGTATATTCTCGCAAAACTCCATTCAGTATCTCTTCTGCGACTTTGGTGCATGGGGAGTAAGGGCTGTCACCATACCCTTCTATGCTACCAGTAGCGAGCAGCAAATACAGTTCATGATCAACGACGCCAAGGTGCGTTTCCTCTTTGTGGGCGAACAAGAACAGTACGACCGGGCACGCCGAGTGGTATCACTCTGCCCCACATTGGAACGGATCATTGTCTATGATGCCATGGTGCATATCTCAGAACATGATACCAACGCCATCTATTTCGATGATTTCCTCAAACTTGGTGACAAGCTGCCACGTCAGACCGAGGTGGAACAGCGCCAGCGTGAGGCTAACAACGACGATATTGCCAATATCCTCTACACCAGCGGAACCACCGGAGACTCTAAGGGCGTGATACTGACCCATGGACAATTCCATGCGGCAATAATTGCCAACGACGAGTGTGTTGATGTCAATGAACACGACCGTGTGATGAATTTCCTGCCCTATACCCATATCTTTGAGCGTGGATGGGCTATTCTCTGCCTCTCTGAAGGTGCTACACTGATAGTAAACACCCATCCTCAAGAAGTGCAGCAGTCGATGCGCGAGACGCATCCCACCTGTATGTCGAGTGTGCCCCGATTCTGGGAAAAGGTATATCAGGGTGTGATGGAGAAGATAGAGCATGCCAGTAGCGTGCAACGCAAACTGTTCCATCATGCACTGGCAGTAGGAAGAAAACATAATATTGAGTATCTCAGCCTTGGCAAGAAACCACCGATAGCACTCCATCTCGAATACGAACTGCTCAACCGCACCGTATTCTCGCTCGTACGTAAAGAGTTGGGACTGGAAAATGCACATTTCTTCCCCACAGCAGGAGCTGCTGTTAGTGAGCATGTGGAAGAATTTGTCCATTCCATCGGACTTAATATGATAGTGGGATACGGACTCACCGAATCGCTTGCCACCGTCAGTTGCGACCATCTCAACAAACCATATACCGTGGGAAGTGTAGGGCGCCCCATCAACGGCATCGATATCCGCATCAGCGATGAAGGCGAGATTCTGCTCAAAGGCCCCACCATCACCAAGGGATACTACAACCGTGAAGACCTCACCCGCCAGGCATTCACAGAAGATGGTTACTTCCGTACTGGTGATGCAGGATACCTGAAAAATGGTGAACTCTTCCTCAAAGAGCGCATCAAAGACCTCTTCAAGACTTCTAACGGTAAGTATATCGCACCACAGATGATAGAGTCGAAAATCTTGGTAGATAAGTATATCGACCAGATTGCTGTCATTGCCGACCAACGCAAATTCGTTTCGGCACTCATCATCCCCGTATATGGCATGCTTGAAGAGTATGCACGTGCGCATAATATCGCCTTTGAAAATCGAGAACAGCTTTGCGCTAATCCGCAAATCTATGCCATGATGAAGGAAAGAATTGATACCCTTCAGCAGCAGCTGGCACACTATGAGCAGGTGAAGCGATTCACACTCTTGCCCCACCAATTCTCAATGGAAAAGGGCGAGTTGACTAATACGCTGAAAATACGACGTCGGGTGCTCAACGAAAACTATAAGGCAGAAATCGACAAGATGTACGAAGACTAATGTCTCTCATATAATTATTATCGCCAACAGACACGATGATTACACAAGACCAACTGAAAGATGTCCTCGATAGGACTGACAAACTGCGTCATTATCTGAAGATCGACGAGAAAAAAATAGAATTTGAAGAAGAAGACCTGCGTACACAGGCACCTGATTTCTGGGAGGATCAGAAGCGGGCTGAGGCACAGATGAAGAAAGTGAAAGCCATCAAGAAATGGATTGATGGCTATAATGACGTGCGAGCTGCAGCAGACGAACTCCAACTGGCATTCGATTTCTACAAGGAAGAGATGGTTACAGAAGAGGAAGTCGATGCAGACTATCAGCGCGCCATATCGCTCATTGAGGACTTGGAACTGAAGAACATGCTCCGTCAAAAGGAGGATCCTATGGAGTGTGTACTCAAAATCAACTCAGGAGCTGGAGGTACGGAAAGCCAGGATTGGGCGTCGATGCTCATGCGAATGTATCAACGATGGGCTGAAGCTCATGGATATAAAGTGAGCATTTCCAACCTTCAAGAAGGTGATGAAGCTGGCATCAAGAGTGTCACGATGCAGATTGAAGGTGGAGAATATGCCTATGGATACCTCAAAAGTGAAAACGGTGTGCACCGACTGGTGAGAGTATCCCCGTTTAATGCACAGGGTAAGCGAATGACTTCCTTTGCTTCTGTTTTCGTCACACCATTGGTTGACGATACCATTGAGGTGTATGTGGATCCTGCAAAACTCTCGTGGGATACCTTCCGTTCGAGCGGTGCAGGTGGACAGAACGTCAATAAGGTGGAGTCGGGTGTGCGCCTTCGCTATTGGTACACTGATCCTGATACAGGGGAGGAAGAGGAAATCCTCATTGAAAACACCGAAACGCGCGACCAACCCAAGAATAAGGAGCGCGCCATGGCTTTGCTTCGTTCACAACTTTACGACCGCGCCATGAAGAAACGTCTTGAAGCGCAAGCTAAGATAGAGGCGGGTAAGAAGAAAATAGAGTGGGGAAGTCAGATTCGCAGTTATGTCTTTGACGACAGACGAGTGAAAGACCATCGTACCAACTATCAGACATCTGATGTGGATGGCGTGATGAATGGAAAAATAGACGGTTTCATCAAGGCTTATCTCATGGAATTCCCTACCACCGATGAGGAATAAACGTATATTCGAACATAGAAATATATAACACTAAAAACTGAATATTATGAGTAAACAACATCAGGCCAAGCGTGAAGCATGGGCCAAGAAACAAGAGAAAAAGGGTTCTAAACTGATATGGTGGATTATCGGTGGCTTTATTGCACTCGGCTTGCTTTATATGGCTTGGGCATTAACCGTCCTCTAAACGATGGCTACAGAAATCGAACGCAAGTTTCTTGTCAGGGATGATTCCTACAAGAAACTTGCTTTTGCACATAGTCATATCCAACAGGGTTATATCTGCAGTGAGCGCGGAAGAACTGTTCGCGTCCGCATACGTGACGAACGTGCCTATCTCACCATCAAGGGACCGAGCCTCGATGGTGGATTATCGCGCTATGAATTTGAAAAGGAGATAACCCTTGAAGAGGGACGCCAGTTGATGCTACTCTGTGAACCGGGACTTGTCGATAAGACTCGTTGGCTTGTGCGTCATGGCGGACATGTGTTTGAAGTTGATGAATTTTATGGCGACAATACTGGTCTTGTTATGGCAGAAGTTGAACTGGAGTCGGTTGATGAAAGTGCAGAATTGCCCGATTTCATCGGAGTTGAAGTCACTGGAGATCGCCGTTATTACAATAGCCAACTTCGCCAACATCCCTATTGTAAGTGGGGTGATAAGTCATAGGTCGAAGACATGTTCTTGTTGCTGGTGGAAAAATAGTCGTTTAGCTACGATATATCCACTTTCAGTTAGTGTTGTTGGTGTTAGCGAAAAAACAACCGTTTGACCAACATGCCTACTGCTGTGGCAAGTGTGATGCCAATGGAATTGGCTAATAAATCAAGCCAATCGCCACTCCGACGCCCATTGGTACAGTATTCCTGCAATAATTCTATCATACCACTCATCATGATGGGTAACAACCATGCCCACCAAAATAGTTTGCGGTAGTTGAGGTGTGTATGACTTCTGAGATATTCCAACCATACTAATGTCCATGTTCCACCATACATAATCATGTGTACCCACTTGTCAATCAAGGGTACATCTTCCAACTCTGTTTTTGGAGGAGTGAAGAATGATAAATACCAGATAACGGCTATGCATATTAGCGATAATGGGTACTTTCTTATGATTTGTGCTGTTTTATTCATACAATTATAACAATTTGAGCGCAAATGTAGGAAATTTTTTATAATTTTGCAAGCAAAAACTGATTTATATGACAGAAAGAACTGGATTTGGAAGCAAACTCGGAGTGATTCTTGCCACGGCAGGTTCAGCAGTAGGACTGGGTAATGTATGGCGTTTCCCATACATGGCTGGTGAAAATGGTGGTGCTGTATTCATCATCATCTATCTCGCCTGTGTTCTGTTGTTGGGAATACCCTGTATGATTAGCGAGTTTATTGTGGGCCGCCATGGGCAGTCTAATACTGCGCGTGCGTACTCCAAACTGTCGGGTGGTAGCCCTTGGAAACTTGTAGGCTATATGGGTGTGCTTACTGGATTCCTCATTACAGGATATTATGCCGTTGTCACCGGATGGTGCCTGCAATACATCTGGGCATCGTTCATCGGTCAGTTGCAAGGCACACCAGACTATTTCAAAACCTATTTTGCCGAGCTTTCCTCTGATCCTGTTCGCCCTGTTTTATGGACCTTCGTCATGCTTGGTATCGCTTATTTGATTATTGAACATGGTGTGCGCGATGGTATTGAGAAGGCATCGAAGATGATGATGCCCACACTGTTTATCCTTCTGCTCATCATTGTTGTGGCTTCGTGTATGTTGCCTAATGCGGGTAAAGGCATAGAATTTCTGTTTAAACCTGATATGTCGAAGATGACTGGCGATGTTTTCCTTAGTGCATTGGGACAGAGCTTCTATTCGCTGAGTATCGCGATGGGCTGTTTGTGTACCTATGCCAGTTACTTCTCCAGATACACCAATCTCACTACGTCAGCAACGCAGATTGCTATCATCGACAGCGTTGTTGCTATTCTTGCAGGACTGATGATATTTCCTGCGGCCTTCTCTGTTGGTGTCAATCCAGATAGTGGTCCTTCACTCATATTCATCACATTGCCCAACGTCTTCTCGCAAGCATTTGGTGCCATTCCCATAGTGGGTTATTTTGTGTCGTTGCTATTCTTTGTGTTGCTGAGTCTGGCAGGACTGACATCGCTCATGTCGCTTCATGAAGTAAGTACAGCTTTCTTCCAAGAAGAGTTTACCCTGTCGCGCAAGAAAGCTGCCCTTATAGTGACCATATCAACAGCTATCATCGGTGCGTTCTGCTCGTTGTCGCTGGGAGCGACCGATATCCTTGTCTTCGGTGGAAAGGCACTTTTTGATTGGTTTGACTTCATTACAGGACAAATATTCCTACCTGTTGTGGGATTCTTGACTTGTATCTTTATCGGATGGTTTGTACCTCATAAGGTAGTGCGTGAGGAGTTTACCAACTGGGGAACGCTTCGTAGCGAGTGGTACGCCCGTTTGTTTCATATCTACCTCTTCTTGGTGAAATACATCTGTCCGATGGCGATTCTATTCATATTCCTTCATCAGTTTGGACTGTTGAAATAGAATTTTGTCCATTTCATCGGAGTATTGTTGGGGCATAAGGACTATGTTCGTCTGCCATCTACATATTTATATATAAACACAAACCATTATGACAGAACGTGGAAACTTTGGTAGTAAGATTGGCGTGATACTTGCAACGGCAGGATCTGCAGTAGGCCTTGGTAACGTATGGCGCTTCCCCTATATGGCAGGCGAGAATGGTGGCGCTGCTTTCATAGTGATATATTTGGTATGTATTCTAATGCTTGGATTGCCCGGCATGTTGAGTGAGTTTATCATCGGTCGCCATGCGCAAGCCAATGCAGCGCGTGCCTACGATAAACTGTCGAAAGGTCGGCCCTGGAAGTTTGTCGGCTATCTTGGTATTCTCACTTCTGCTATCATCCTCGGTTTCTATTCGGTAGTGGCAGGCTGGTGTCTGCAATACCTGTATATAGCACTGACTGGCATGACGAGTGGCAATGTTGATGCCGTTCGAGAGTATTTCACCGATTTTTCCGGTGATGCGATGAAACCGGCTATTTTAGGCGTTTTGTTCATCTTAATCACCCAGTTTGTGGTGGTTCGTGGTGTGCGTGGTGGTATAGAGCGCGCTTCAAAACTGCTTATGCCTGTGCTTTTCGTGTTGTTGATTATCATCGTAGTGGCATCGTGCATGTTGCCTGGAGCCTTAGAAGGCATCCGTTTCCTGTTCTATCCCGACTTTAGTAAGTTGTCGAGCGACGTGTTGCTCGAAGCATTGGGCCAATCGTTCTTCTCCTTGTCGTTGGGTACAGCATGTCTATGTACCTATGCCAGTTATTTCTCCAAAGATACAAACCTCTTGAAATCTGCATTCCAGATTGTGACCATCGATACGATGATAGCTGTTTTGGCTGGTTTGATGATATTTCCTGCAGCGTTTTCTGTAGGTGTCAATCCCGATAGTGGACCTTCACTCATATTTATCACCTTGCCTAATGTATTCTCGCAAGCCTTTGCGTCGATGCCCGTGGTGGGTTATGTGATTAGTGTGATGTTCTATGCACTATTGGTTTTTGCAGCGATGACATCAACCATTTCGATGCACGAGATTGGTACTGCTTTCTTTACTGAAGAGTTTACTTTACGACGCCGTTACTCTGCTTGGGTGGTGACAGTTGCTGCAGGAGCTATCTGTGTGTTGTGCTCATTGTCAGTAGGAGGGCGTTCGTGGTTGCAAATCACTGGTGTAGCGCTGATGGATTTTTGTGATAAAATCACTGCCAACATTATGATGCCAATCGGAGCGATGCTCACTTGTCTATTCGTCGGATGGTATATTCCCAAGCGTACGGTCTATGCTGAGTTTACTAATCGTGGCATGACCAATCAGCGTTGGTTTATGATTTATCTCTTTGCCGTCCGCTATATTTGTCCCATCTGCATCCTCATCATCTTCCTCCATCAAATGGGAGTGGTTTGATGAAAGAGGTCATGCAGGTGAGCATATCCACGTGATGAAAAACACAAAGGCGGCAAGTGAAACGTTTCACTTGCCGCCTTTTGGTCGGGATGAGGCGATTTGTTCTTAGAAAAAAATAAGCCATTCCATCACCTTACACATTGATTATAATATAGGATTTATACATGTCCGTGTCCGAGTTATGTCCGAGTTATTTGTGGTTGTTATTCTTTGAAGACATTAGTGCTAATACACTATCGAAGCGTTTGGCGATGTCGTCTTTGGACTTTTTTAACTCTGAAATTCTTTCATCTTTTTCACGCAAAAGCAGTTTTAAGGTCCGAACCTCTTTACGCAAGTCGTTAATGTCATGAGAAACAATTGATGAGTTAATGATGTTACTGTCTCCGACTACGAGCGGCGAACCATCGTAGGAGTCTGAACCTCTGAACAGATCATCCAGCGAGATGTCGAGTATGTTGCATATTCTCATCGCTGTCTCGATTTTCATGTTTGGACGTCGAAGAAACTGACCGACCGTCTGGTGAGTACCTTCTTTCCACATGGCTTGACTAAACTCCCTGTCGCTCATGTTTCTCTTCTTCAGACATTGCTTAAAAAAGTCCATGTCTAATTTAACACTATTGTACCGCATACTATAAAAATAAGTTAAAAACCGCACAAAGACGGAAATATTATTCTGTCAACGTTTGGTTGTGTGAAATATTTAATTTAATTTTGCCACAAAATTAGAATAAAGGTTTTAAATATGCAAGTAAAAATGGACAATAAAAATGTCATAGACGTGAGGGATTATTATAACAAACTATGTAGGAAAGACAAGGGAAAGTTCTTGCGATGTCTTACTGCAGAGTTTGATTATCCAGCCAGTACAATGAGTGCGAAGCTTAGTATGAATTCCCAGTTACGCATACGCAAAGATGAAATGATCAATATTACAAATATTATAAAACTAAAACTATGGGAAAAGGAAGAATAGAATTTAGAGTTTCCCCCAATGGGATAGTGTATTATCAAGAGGACGATAGTGAAGAGAAAAGGCTTACTCGCTTTGATCATCAGATCGTAGATTATATCATGAGCTCAATAAAGAATCTCTTTCCTGGAGCTTATGCTAGACTGGCAACACTCTACAAGACTGGTACGACATCACCTGTTATCAAGGATAAAGAAGATTTCAATGTTGTGCAACGCTTCATTCGTTGCAACTTTGGCGAGCATGATATGCTGACTGTAGATATTGATGCTGATATCATCAATTTTGAAGAAGTAAAATGTCCCTTAAGAGGCATATGCAAAGATGAGAATATTATATGCAAACCACAGTCGGTATATAAATTAAGTTTAGCAGAGAAGGAGGTGGCAAGATTATACTTGCGTGGCTATACCTATACAGATATCGCATCCGTCTTAGGTAAATCACCACAGACAATCAAGGTGCAGCTTGACAGTATCAAAAATAAGGTTGGAGCCAAGAACTGCAGAGAGATCATCAAGGTGATGAGAGTACGTAATCTATAATAACGACCGCCTCACAGCCATAAGTTTAGTAAAAGTTATTGTTTTTCGATTTAGCATCCTATGTATGGGAATCTAACAATGTGAGGCGGTCAATTTGTTACTTTATGAACGACGATTGTTTACTCTGCAAGTTCAAACGAAGATGTATCAATGGTGCATTTTGTACAGCGACCAATCAATATGTAGAATACACGGATAGAAAGCCATGCCAAATAGCATCTGGTATTTTAACGTGATACAATTAACAGATACATTTGCATAAAATATGTAGAAATATGATAGACCAGAAATATATAGACATGATACTCGATAGAGTGGATTGTGCGGAGGTTGTTTCTGAATACGTTGGAGGCGAGATGACCAAACGTGGTCATCGGCTATGGGCTTGTTGCCCTTTCCATCATGAGGATACGCCATCATTTGCTGTCGATACAGCAAAGAACCTCTGGTATTGCTATGGTTCTTGCCATGAAGGCGGTAATGTTATATCGTTCGTGATGAAGGCAGAGAACCTTCCATTTCCATTCGCTGTTAAAAAATTACTGAAAGAGCGTTTGAATATTGAGCTAAAGGATATAGAACTGAACCAAACGCCGGAAGAGGAAGAACGTCATCGTAAGAAAGAAACGATGCGAATCTATAATGAGATACTGGCCAAATGGTTCTACACACAAATGTGGTCAGACAGCAAAGATGCCAAAGCTGCAAGAAAATATATGCTCTCCAGATGGGATGAAAATTACTGTAAAGAGCAATCAATTGGTTTTGCACCAGAAGATGGACGTAAGGTAATAGCCTATGCAGAGCATAAAGACCTTAACATGGATATCTTGCAAGAGATGGGTATCTTCAAACGTAGTGAGAGGACTGGAGGACTATATTGCGTATATCGCAACAGGGTAATGATACCTATACGCGACAGATATTCCAATATAGAAGGCTTCACGGCTCGCACGATGGAGGCTGACAACGATAGAAAATATATCAATAGCAGCGAAAGCGATATCTATCATAAAAGCACGTCGATATTCGGTATCGACCAGGCCATAAAATTAGCGAGGCAACAAGAAAAGGTGTATCTCGTAGAAGGAGGGCCTGATGTTATTAAGTTACAGTCGGCTGGAATATTAAACACTATCGCAAGTCTGGGAGGATCATGGACAAAGGACCAGTTCATGAAACTTAAAGAACTCAGAATGCAGAATATAACCTTATGCTTTATTCCAGACTCAGATGTACCAAAGTTTGGGGAAAAGTTAGGAGCAGGTTTTAAGAATGTTATCAAAAACGGTTCGCTGGCAATGGAGTGTGGATTCACTGTGTCAGTCAGAGAGATACCGAATGATCTTGATGTCGAGAGACCAACGAAAAAAGATCCCGACGAATTTATCAATACACCGGCAGACCTTGCAGGACTGACAGAAAAAGAGTTCCTTCTGTGGTATATAGAGAAGTGTCTTGATAAGGATGAGACAACAGAGCAGAGGCAGAAAATAGTTAATACTATTAGTGACCTGGTTGTGTGTATCAAGGATAGTGATTTGCAGGAGGTATATATATCCAAGCTTGCAAAATTAAATGGAAACAAGCAACTATGGCGTAACGCTATCAATGCTGCGAAACATAGGAAACAGGAGAAATTGTCAAGCAAGAATAAGAACGGAGGCATTGATATGCTCCGATTATTCGGTTTCTCAGAATACCACAACTGTTATTATGGCTTGACAAAAGATGGCGACGAGAGCCAGTGGTCAAACTTTACGTTGAAACCACTCTTCCACATCAAAGATGATCTGCGTCCTGTCCGGCTCTTTGAGATAAACAATACTGAAGTAGATGATCCTGCAGAAATCATAGAGTTGGACATGGAGGTTCTTACGTCGAGCAAAGCCCTTCGCAAAAAATTGCTTGGAATAGGTAACTATATATGGATGGCCAGCGACCAAGAACTTATAAAGCTGCAGACTTATTTAGCAAAGGTAACAGAGACGGCAGTCGAAATCAAACAACTTGGTTGGCAGAAAGAAGGATTCTATGCTTTTAGTAATGGTGCACTTGAAGATGCAGAATGGCATGATATCGATGAAATGGGAATCGTAAGGCTTAAAGCCGGAAAATTCTACCTGCCAGCACTGTCTCGACTGTATAAGTCATCGAAAGAGCTGTATGTCAATGAACGTAAATTCCAAAGGACATCATTCTCCAACATATCTATGAATGAGTATTTCAATAAGATATGCAGAGTATTTGGTGATAATGCAAAGATAGGCTTGTGTTTCTACCTCTCATCGTTATTTGCCGATATTATTAGGCTTCGTGGTATAAAAATTCCCATACTCAATCTGTTTGGTCCTCCAGGATCCGGTAAAACAGAATTGGCGCAAACTCTTATGAGTTTCTTTCAACGTGATTACGAAGCTCCGAATATCGAGTCTTCAATTCCATCGCTGGCTGATGCTGTAGCATCGGTATCAAATGCTCTGGTACACCTTGACGAGTACAAGAATGGTATCGATATCAAGAAACTGCAGTTCCTCAAGGATATCTGGGGCGGTGTCGGTCGTATGAGAATGAACATGGATAAAGATAAGAAGCGTGAACAGGCAAGAGTAGATTCTGCAGTTATACTGACTGGTCAGGAAATGCCAACGGCAGACCCGGCATTGTTCACTCGCCTAATCTACCTTACGTATGATAAACACTCGTTTACCGAGCAGGAACGTATGGAGTTTGCAGATTTGCAACATTGGCGTATGCTTGGCGCTTCACATATCACAGTTGAGATATTGAAACATCGAGATAAATTCGAGGCTTCTTTTGGTAATGCGTGGAAGAAAGCAGAGGCAGACATGAAATATGCACTGAGAGAGCAGCCGTCTATAGTTGACCGCATACTACGTAACTGGACAGTAATACTGGCGACATATCTGGCAATAGATGATGCTATCGAATTGCCATTTGGTTACGAAGAACTGCTCGAACTGTGCAAGAGAGGTGTTATGCGACAGAATGAGATGTCATCATCTGTCGATGAAGTGGCAGGATTCTGGAATATCATCAACTCTGCCATACAAAAAGGACTCTTGATGAAGAAGAAAGATTATATCATCAAGTATAAGGATGAACTGCGAACCAACAAACAAAAAGACAAGTTCACCTTCGAGAAATCTATTCCAATTTTGATGATCCGAAAAGATATCATGTTGGCAACATACCGAGAACAAGGCAAGAAAATGGACGAGCAGGTTCTTCCGCAAGAGTCGATGCTCCACTATCTGAAGATAACCCCAGAGTACTACGGCAACACTACTTATCCGGAGCGGTTTATTAAGTTTAATAACAACGGACTGCCAGAGCGAGAAGAGCAATTTGATGAGAACGGCAGGACAATAGGCTTCAAGGCGGTCTATACACAAGACAGACCGATGTGTTTCAACTACGAGATAGTGTCAAGCAAATACGGCATTATGCTTGATACCTATAGTGGATGTGATGAACAAACCAAACCAGAGCCAAAGCAAACGGAGTTATTCCAGGACAAAGACTAATATTTTTTTCTACATAGTTTTATAAAATGCTTACATTGATTGCTAATGAAGCGGTAGCCGTGAGGCTCCCGCTTTTTTTTGCAAACGTTCCGTCTTTCTTTGGAAAACGTTTTCCGAAAGTAAAAAATAGGGTGTTACATTTGTAGCATTTTGTAGCAAGTTTATAAATAGTTGTGTAGCAGTATGTTATGTGCACTGAATATTTGTAGTAAGTTGTAGCAATGATGTAGCAAATTGTAGCATTTATATATAAAGTCCTTCTTTTTGTAGCAAAGATGATACATTTGTAGTCAATGCTACATAGGAATGAAAAATGTAAGTAGTTGTAAATCAGTATAATAAAAGTATGGCACAAAATGCTACAACTTGCTACATATAGTATTTACATATCTACAATAAAAAACATTCTTCCGACTTTAATAGGAAAATACAGAAAAAATATCTATATTTGCACCGCCAATATAAAACAAACATTATATGAATCAGATACTTATATACGTCAAGCTGCCAGTCTATGAGCGTGAATGGTGTGAACATCATTTCGGTAATCCGTGTGTTTTTCCTGTCCAGTCTCATCTCAACAACGTGATTCGCCACTTCTCTCGTAAAAGACCAGACGGAGTTCTTCCTGATGCACAACAAGAGGGAGAGGTCGCTATTGTACTTAAAGGATCTGCATCGAAAAAGCCTGAAACATACAATTATATTTCTGTACATGGTAAGGCTGCTATTGCCGAGGCAATAGACGACATCTTCAGTATGCAGCTCTGGGAAGATCTGACGGATATCGGATGCCGGTCTGTTCAGCTCTCGAAGCTCATTCGTGATTGGATGGATGATAACGGTATCAGTATGCAGTCGAATAATTATGAGAATCTTCGCCAGAAACTTCAAAGACTGAAAGATTCATTCAAAAAGTCTGGCGTGAACATTTCACGTGGCTATAAGCATGATAATCGTTAATAAAAATTAAATACATACTATCTTTCAATCATAAAAACAAAGTTTTTTTTCAAACCCGTATAAAACAGTATAATCATGTCTAAGTTCGTACACGTAAGAAAAATAGAATTTGCAAGCGCTGCATCCGTTAGCACCAATATAATTATAAGAAATTCAAGTTGCATACCATCAAAAGACATTTTGTGGACAGAAATCCCACTTAATGGTCTTGTTGATGTCCTTATCAAGGATTCTTCTGATAACGGACAACGTCTTTTTACTACCACAATTAAAGCGGAAGTACTGGATAGAGGCTTCATGAATGATGGGCGCTACTGTTTCCGACTGACTTCCATGGATGGTACCATGTTTCTGTGTGGTACCGGAAGGCGTCCTCATACTATAATAGAAGAATCAATCCCATATCCAGATAAAACATCAGATACGTGGTTGAAGACTCTGACGATTAACTGGAAATCCCAATATCCTCTTTTGTACATTATTTAATAATAGGGTATTTTCTTTCGCATTGTGTAATTACTACCTTTGTGGAAAAAGAAAACGGAATGAAATACGACTTCTATATTACAGGTACAATAGGTGAGGAGTATGACTGGTGGACTGACAGACGTGGCACCACATCTGATATGGTCAAGAATTTCCTTAATCAAAACAAGGATAAGGAAGTGACTATTGCTGTGTCATCACCAGGTGGTCTCCTCAATGAGGGTATAACAATTGCAGAGCTGATAGCAGCCCATGGTAATTGTCACATGGTTATTGTGGGTATGACCGCAAGTGCGGCAACTGTCTTGTGTATGAAAGCGAAGTCTGTTAAGATTGCGCGTGGTTCGCTGATGTTGATACACAATTCTTCGCAATATATCAACAGTCTCGGAATGTCGAATAAGAAAAAACTTGAGGCATATATCGAGACGCTGAAGAAAACCAAACAGAATCTGGACTCTTTCGATAAGGCCATTGCTGATTTCTATTCTTATCGTAATCACAAGAGTATCGAAGAAAACTGCAACATGATGGAAAAAGAAAAGTGGCTCACAGCACAAGAGGCACTTGATTTTGGACTTGTCGATGAAATTCTGGATGAAGCCAAAGCAGAGGCAGAAGCAAATGCGGTGCAGAATGTTTATGCTAATTATGATGGTATCGAAGAGCGGTTCCATCTTCCTTCTCTTCCTGCTGTAGCCCATGTGACACCCAAGGTTCCCCGTGGTATCATGGCAAAAATACAGCGTATATTCGCAGATAATAAAACCAACAATAATGTCATTATGAACAAGAAATTTATCAAGGTTAATGCTCTTCTTAAAGTTGAAGGGCTTAACGAGTCTGACTCTGGTATTGTGGTGACAGCTGAACAGATGCAGGTTATTGAAGATACTCTTGCTGCCTTGCAAGGCAAAGCCGAGAATCTTGGCAACATCGAGAGTCAGTTGGCAAAAGCAAATGCAGATCTTCAGACAGCGGAAACAGCAAAAGCTACCGCAGAGACAAATCTGCAGAATCTGCAGACAGAGTTCAATAACTTCAAAAAAGAAGCTGGTGATAGTTCAGTCAAGCTGCCAGGTAATCAACTTGGTAAGATGGAGATGCACACATCATCAGACATGTTTAACACAATCAAAGATCTTCTGTAATGGCGAAATCAGCATCACAGGCCTTAATGACGCCCGACGAAATGGCGGAGCGCGTCACACCGGCAGAACTTGAAACAGCCTGCCGTCAGTATCAGCAGCAACTTATCACTCAGCCTATTGAGGTCATGAAGGATAATACGCTGAAGTTTATCACATTAGTTCCTGGTGTCCGGAATCAGCTGACATGGGGCGAACTGCATGGTGATGCACAGTTGTCGCCATGGAGTAAGAAAAGCGGCCAGTCGGCAGACTACAAAATTGAAGGACGAACTCTTCAAGTATGGCCTGGCAACTGTTCCTATGACTTCGACCCGATGGAAGTGTTCCAGTCAATCTACGGTCATAGCATTCTGCTCGGTGAGCAATTGACAACAAGTCAGATTGCCGTTCGTGTAGCAGCCTATTTCGCTGCAAAGGTGGGTATGCATCTGAACAATGCTGTGTGGAAAGCTAAGCGTAATGTCGCTGGCAATAAGACCGAGGACCTCTTTGATGGTTTCGATACCATTATTGAGAAAGAAGCTACAGAAGAGAAACTCTCTGTTGCTAAAGGCAATCTCTTCCAGTTTGATGCTGCCATCAATAACACAACGGCTACAGAACAGCTGAAGGAGTTCTATCGCAAAGCAAATGATATGCTTCGTGGTAGAGAGTGTAATTTATACATTCCGCAAAGTGTATATGATGCTTATGTCGATGACTATCAGGTTCGCCATGGTGCGCTGCCTTATAATACGGAGTTCGACAAGCTGACACTTGAAGGCTCTGCAGGTAAGTGTAAGCTCGTGGTATTGTCTAATATGGCAGACAGTAAGTATCTGAAGATTACCACCAAGCAAAATCTGCTTTTCGGTACCGATATCAATGCTCAGGAAAATAAAGCAAATATTGCCAAGTACTCATCTTGGGTGTTGACCTTCGAAATGGCAGGTGTCTATGGCACTCAGATTCGTTCAATCTCACCAGAGGAGCTGTTCGTCGGTAAGTTGCATGTCGAGTAATGTGACAATCTAAAAAAATACATAGTATGAAAGAGTGTACTACTAAAAATGTGTATGAGAGCATCAAGGCTTGCCCCGGACAGAAAACTGTTCCGGGCATACGCCGATGCATCTACTTCGTGTCCATGTACAGCGTAGTGACATGGCCCAAACTTCCTAAACTCGGAGACGAAGAGGTGACCAAGATGGAGTCTCTTTCACAACTGAAAGGTGATTTCGTGTTGGCTGCAGACAAGTTCTTCCAGTCGATCGAGTTGAAGGATAAAGCTTCTAATGTTACCTTCGAGACAGTTGGAAACTCAGGATCCAAACTCTTCACTAATAAGGCTAATGCTATCGTAGTAGGTATGCCTGATGAGGTCAAGGGCTTCATTCGCCAGGCTATCGATGACAAGCTCATTGTTGTTTATCAGCAGCGTGACGGTAAGTTCTGTGTACTGGGTAATGAAGATTTCCCCTGTGAAACCTCAGGATCTGGTGATACCGGTTCAGACCCCACCAATGGAGATATGACATCGACCATCGCCTTGGAGTCTTATGACGAGTGTCCTGTGCCTACTTACACAGGTAAGCTTCCGCTTAGTGCAACAGAGTATCTGGACTGTGCTGACGGCCTCATTAAGAAAACGGAAGAAGGATAAATGACTGCCCTTCCGTCTTGCCCATAGATTGGAGGGCAGGTGGTTTTCCATAGATGGTTTTAAGTTAGTTAGTGGGCAGGTGGTACCAAAATGGTGTCGCTTGCCCTTTTGTCAAAATTTAGAAATAAAAACATGGATCATATACTTACATCCAAAATTTATAATTGGCTCAATTTGACCAACCTTACTGATGCGCAGATTGTCGAAGGTGCTCAATTGTTGCTGCAATGCAGCCCCGTGAGGAGTCGCGGCATCTACAATCAGGCATTGCTTAGACCGAAGGCTATGTTGCCTTGGATTCGTACTGATTTGAAAAAACAATATGATATCCGACAGCGTGGCCTCACTACTTCTGATGTGGAGAAATTCAATCAAGAAACATTAGAGAGCGTGAAAGAGACTCTTTCTTCTAAGCCAGAAACCATTGAGGATGACGAGGAAGAAGATTCTACTATTCCAGAACTTGCAAAGCTTGGTAAACGTTCGGATCATGACCAACTGCCTGATGATATTCAGGAGATTTGGGATAAGAACGCTGACAGATGGAAGCGTATCAGACAACTTCACACACAGTTGGCGCAGATGATATCCCAACCAGATTATTCTCCATGCGACGGTAACGAGTTGTGCTATCAATTGAGACAACTTGATACAGATCTTCGCGAAGCTTATCAGGTCTATGATTCGTTTGCTCTGCCTGAGGAGAAACCTCAGCCTAAGGAAAAGCCTCAGACAGATAAAGTGGAGACTGTCGTGAGTGATGTGAAAACTATTGCGAAGGCAAGAACCGCTATCTCTCGTGGGCTTAAACTCGAAAATCAAACAGAAAAGTCCTTGCAAAAACTGCAAGATGCTGTGAATACTCTGTATTCCCTCAAACAGACAATCAAGGATGAAACTGTTGATAGACTGAAAAAACTGGGTATAGCTATTCCAGAAACAGAAAATGTCTAAAGGTAAAGATATAGATTCGTTGCTAAAACCTATTGCCGATACGCCTATACAGGCATATTTCGGAGACGGGTTACACACACTTGGTCTGCTGAACTGGTTGTTGGCTCAGACAGGACCTGCCGATGTGTGGGTGAGCAGCTATTCTACATCGGAACCTTTTTTGAATGGATTCTATCTGCTTGGGCAGAAAGGCTTGGTTCGCCATTCTGCCATCCTACTTGACCAACGGGCTGCGCGGAAGACACTTCGCCTGGAGAGTCTTCTGACGCATGCCTTCGAACATGTGTTCCTCGGACAGAATCATTCGAAGATTCTACTGGTTAGAAACTCGAAGGTGACGATATCGGTGGTCACATCGCAGAACCAAACATATGGCGCACGCGCCGAAAGTACTATCATAACGACAGACCCAGATGTGTTCTATGTCATGATGCAACAATATATAGACATTTGTGGGAATGGCGCTGTCGAACTGGATCTGAAACATGGAAAAGGAATTATTAGCGAAAATAGAGCAGCTGGCGAGGATGCTGATGACTCCAGAACAGATTGGAGACCTTTTGGGTTTGAGTGGTGACGAAGTCGCTGCGTTCAAAAATCCTTGGACAGAGGTCGGCATAGTCTATCGTCATGTCCTTGCCGAAAAAACACTTGAGTTGCACGAAAAAACGCTGAAACTGGCTGACGTTGGCTCTCCTACAGCTATCGAAAAAGCTAATGAGTGGCTAAAGTCGGCTCTAATATCAATAGAATAAATGCGCTTCAATATAGATATCTACGCAGATAACCTGATGATGTCGGTCGATGAACTGCAGGAGAAAGGCATCTCCCAGCAGGTCATTCAGCGTATCGTGCGCCTACGTGACATCTATAACTATATGCTGCGCAATCCGCTCAAGAAAGAGCGCGAATATATTGATTATGTACAGGCTAACTATCGTGATGCAGATGATAAGCCTATATCGAAAAGAAAAGCGTATGAGGATCTTGAGATTCTTCATGCTATTGTTGGAAACCTACAGCAATGTTCCAAGGAATGGCATCGATGGCGCTTCAATAACATGATAATGGAGGGATATACTGTTGCGCTGCGCAAGCAGGATGCATCAGCTATTGCCAGACTCGCACAGCAGTACGGTAAGTTTAATCAGCTCGATAAAACTGATGAACATGACCGCAATTATGGTGACATTCCACGTATCAACTTCACTTTCGACCCAACATCTCTTGGCTTCAAGCGTATTCCGGACCTGCGTAAGGTTATTGACGAGTTGGTATCTAAATATTCAAAATCGGTATTCGAAGATGTTGCAGAGGATGTCGATGTGGTAGAAATGACGGATGCGATAACGGAAAAGGAGAAACAGATAAATCTATTCGTAAAGCAACATGACGAAACTTGACCAGTATATCAATCCAGCACAAGCGTTCTATCTGTCACTCATGGCGAAGAACTCCACTATAGTGGCTGGACGTGGAGTCGGTAAAGGTATGATGGCAGCATCTACACTTCGTCGTAACTTCGAGGGAATGCCTGGCAGTAATACAGCTCTGGTTGCCCCGAATGCCAAGCGAATGTGGACTAACATCATTCCGTCTTGGGATACCCATCTGCGTCGATGGGGCTTTGTCGATGGCATACACTATGCATGGGGGAAGAAACCACCCAAGGCATGGGGATGGGCAGAACCTATACAGAGACCGATGAACTGGGAGAATACGCTGTCGTTCTGGAACGGCAGCTATGCCACCATCATCTCACAGGATAGAAAGGGTACTTCCAACTCGCAGTCGTTCGACTATATTCTTATTGACGAAGCTAAATTCATTGACTTCGAACAATTGAAAGATGAGACGTATCCAGCCAACCGCGGAAACGGTAATGTGTTTGGCAAATTATACTATCATCATGGTATAGCTAAGTTTTCCGATATGCCAACAACCAATAAAGGTTCTTGGTTTCTTCGCGACAGAAAAAAATGTGATCCTGAAAAACTCGCGGTATTGGAGGGATTAGTTCTGGAACTCTATGATGCCAAGAAAAAAATATCGGATATGATTGCTGCAGGGCAACGTCCTACGGCACAGCAGATGTTCTATCTTCGCAAGTTGTCACGCACGGTCAATATGTTGCGTGCCGATACCTATTTATATAAGGAGTTCAGCAGTATAGAGAATCTTGAGATTCTTGGAGAGGATTTTATCGCACAATGTTATCGTGATATGCCTCCGGCTACATTCCGTACCACTATCATGTGTAAACGGGTGGAACATTCTGAGGATTCATTCTATAATGCCAAGACGGATCGTAATCTTTACAGTTCTGCCAACACCTCTCATTTTGAATCGGTAGGATACAATATGGAGAAGCTCAGACATGTGGACTGTCTTACAGATGGAGACGTAGATGTTGCCTCTGCTATCTGGGTTGCGATGGATGCAAATGCCAATATCAACTGGGGAGTAGTGGGACAGCCTGGCGAGGATATGATTCTGCGTGTGCTGAAAAGCTTCTATACTAAATACGACCGACGACTTCCGGAACTCGTCGATGATATCTGTGATTACTATAAACCGATGAAGCGTAAAGAAGTGGTGTTCTGCTTTGATGCAACCTTCAAGGGCAATAACTATGGTGTAGATAAGTCAGACTTCTATCGGGTAGTGAAACGTCGCTTTGAGAAAAACGGATGGAGTGTCAAGCTGTTATATATCGGCAGGCCATGGTCACATCCGAAAAAGCAGGGGCTTATCAACGGCATGTTCAAAGGACAGGGTATCTATCGGATTATGATTAACGAAGAGAACAATCCAGATCTGTTGAACTCCATCGACTCTGCGATGACTGTCAATGGTACCAACCAGAAAGATAAGAGCGGAGAGAAGAAACCTGAAACGGAGGAGAGCCCCCTCGAAGGTCGTACCGATGGATCAGACGCGTTTGATACTCTTTGTATCGCCGTCGAGACTGGTGGCTCTGCTGTATGTTCCGGAGGTTATGGTGGTGGATTTGTTTAGTACCGCATATGTGTTTTATTTAATTTAATTTTTTTGTAACAGGTGGGCACGTGAGTGTCTGCCTGTTACTTCTTTCTGAAATGTTAAATATTAGCAGTACTACAAAAAAATGTAGTAAAAGTTTGGTTACTACGAAAAAAAGTAGTACCTTTGCATTGTTCAAAAAATAATAGCAAATGAAACAGAAACAAAACATTACGATGATGGTCACACCTCAGGAAGAGGAGCTCATTAGTGCAATCAGAAATTACAAAGCGAGTTATCCAAATGGTTATCCAGAACTGCTGATTTACGCTCAGAGATGCTTCGACGAACTGACCGACATCTACTCAGAATGAACAAGGTTCTCCCTTCGGGGAGAGCCATTTGATAATATAACTAAACTGTATAGAATATGGAAATGGTAATGAAACAACAGCAAGTAATCTCTGACATGAAGAAAAGATTGCAGGACATTAGTTTGTGTCTTTCTTGGCGCGAGATAGCGAACCACTATTTTGAGAAGTCATCATCTTGGTTCTATCATAAGATGGATGGAATAGATGGGAATGGCGGTGTAGGTGGGTTTACTCCAGAAGAGGCAGACCAGCTCTATGCAGCGCTGATGGATACGTCTGATCGAATCCGTCGTGCAGCAGAATCAATTAAAGCCCATGATGCTATTGCATTTTGAACACAAACCGCTGTTGGGCTTGCAGCGTGTGCCTCTGGTGTGTATGCATCAGGGGCATTTTTTTGTCGCTCTTCGTACCTGCCCACCCGATGCCGTCATTACGCTTGCAGGTGGTATTTGGAGCATACAGAGTCTTGTTGTCTGCTGTGAAGGTTCGTAGTGGTAAGTATTACACACACACCACCACGGCGACGAGCGCATCACCATCACCGCAGACAGACACAGTACGCTCCTAATACCATCTGTTAAGCTCCACTTCCTGCCCAGGTACGAAGAGCGACGGGTCGGTGGGCACCTAAATGCTTATGGCATTTGTTGGCAGGTGTATCATGTAATACGTCGATACATTACGCTTGCAGGTGGTATTTGGATCATACTGAGTCTTGATGTCTGCTGTGTTGGTTCGTGGTGGTAAGTATTACACACACACCACCACGGCGACGAGCGCATCACCATCACCGCAGACAGACACAGTACGCTCCTGATACCATCTGATAAGCTACATTCCTCTTTGTAATTACATCATATCACCTGCCAAATGTGCTATGCCCATAGGTGCCCACCGACCGCGGATTGAGTCGGAGTGCTACATATACCGCTCGTTTTCAAAGGCTTGTAATTACAATTCGGTCGTAGGGCGGTGCTGGGCTACCTTTCGGCAGAGTTCTTTGCAAATCCAAAGAACCAAAGATTTAATTATTGACTCTCAGAGAGTTGCGAAAAATGGGTGTTCACAACATTTTTGGCGCAAATCTTGAGAGAATATCTTATTTGGTGAGTAAACTCTACAGGGTGTGTTGAAAAGTAGATTGAAATCGGTTGAAAAGTAGATTGAGTAGATTGAAATCGGTTGAAAAGTAGATTGAGAAGATTGAAAATCGATTAAAAAGTAGATTTTGCGGCGCCAAAGAAATCTACTTTTTTCTTTGGTTATTACAAAAAAATGTGTATGTCGTATGGTTATAACAAAACTATTATGTGTTTTTTCTTTTAGTCGTAGGGGTTTATTCTATTTTTAACGTAAGTTTTGTGGTAAAATTGAAATAAAAGCCGTAACTTTGCATCCGACATAACAACTATGATGGGAAATTGAAATGGTGAAGCTAACCAGCGTTGACTATGCGAACCTTGTGCAGTTTACTGCGTTGAAATTGCACATGGCTCTATTGAACAAGACACAAGTTAATAAGATCTTGTTCTATATTTATGGTGCATATATGGCAGACAACAAAGGTGCTTTGCTTTTTGATGATGATACTCCAAAGGCTTGGACTTATGGTCCTGTGTTTCCTGTTCCTAACAAAAAGGTTGTGACTTGTCAGATCATCAAGCAGGAAGACTTCTCAGAAGAAAAAATCAAGGCTTTCCGTGAAAAGAAGAACGCTTTGAAGCTGGTTACTGATGTTGTGGCTCACATGTATGACAAGAGTGCAGTTTCTTTGACCGAATGGTCGCATCAGCCGGGTTCGCCTTGGTACCAAACGGTCTATGTTCTTAATGAAGATGGAAGTGTAAGAAGTCAGAATCCTTGGAATACTGAGATTGATTCTACGTTGATACGAGACTATTTCTCCCATAAAGAAAACCGGATATTCGATGAGCAATAAAGATGTTTTTGATTCTAAGGATAAGCTCCGTTGGTACCATTTGGTGGGCCATCTCGGATATTATCTGCCTCATTGGGTGAGACTTTTCTTCAGCAAGCCCTTCAAAGAGCCGAAGAAAGACTTGAATATCCTTGAGAAAGTTCAGACATTGTTAGACTCAGAGCAAACTGATGAGAATATCGGTAAGTGTAAGGAACTGACGTTGCTGCATCGTGTGGTGGAGAATACCAGAGCACGCAGGAGGCTTGAAAAATGGTCGTTGAGGGTTATTGTGGTCTATCTGTTGGTTATCCTTACTATAGTGTTTTTGACTTATACGGATATCGACTTCTTTACTGAGAATCGGCTGAAGCTTATCATTCCTGATTCTATCATGATCACCATTTTGTCAACCACTACGGTTAATATTATAGGTCTTGGTCTGATTGTGCTTCGTGGGCATTTCCTTGCCAACGATAAAGCTAATAATATGGAGGAGGAAAAGTCGAAGGAATAGCGGAGGAATTTTGAGGGAATTTGAAGGAATTTTGAGGGAATTTGAAGGAATTCAGGGGGAATTTGAAGGAATTCAGAGCGGAAGATGAAAATGTTCCGGCTTTTTTTTGTACCTTTCCTCTATAGAAAAGTTATTTCTTTATCTCGACTGACTCATCATTCGGGATTTTTATGTAAATTTGCAGCATGAATAGAGAAAAAGATATGGAAAATTCGTGCTATAACTGTCGTTACCATTTTGTGGAAGGCAAAAAACTGGGTTGCACTTTTCCGGGTATCTGTCACACCCCCGATGGAGAAAAGCTTGGGTACAGGAAAAGTGACGAATTCCTTTCAGATGTCTATGGTCCATCAGGAGATATTATGGAGAACTTAAACTTACATTTATTATGAAAAAAATTCTATTTTTATTAGTGATGGCTCTGATGAGCCTGAGCGCTAATGCGCAGAGTGTTTCAAAACCTGGTGAGCCTTATCCTGTTTATTGTGACCTTGCTGGTTACAACACATGGGGATTTGGCAAAGTGAAGGTTCGTCTTGATATGGGTAGAACGCTGCCCAACAAGGAAGGCTACGAATATATCTATGACGGTGACAAGAAACGCAAGTTCAATACTATGATGGAGGTGTTGGACTATATGTCAAAGCGTGGATGGAAGGTACATACCACGTATGTAATCACAGAAAGTATGGGCAATCAGAATGTGCTTCATTTCCTGCTTGAAAAGCAAGTGACAGATGACAGCCAGATTGATGAAGGTTTGGAGCTTGGAAACGAGGAGTAGTTGCTTTTTTAAAGATTCTTTGTAGAAAATCCCGAAATCGTTTGGCGGTTTCGGGATTTTGTCGTATCTTTGCCAACGGAAAACAGATGATAGTAAACTATCCGGAAGGGCGCACGTCAGACGCTCGGCAGCTACTGCACGGGCATTTTTTATGTTTATGCCTCTTAGCATGCAAAGGAGTGCTTCCGGCACATCGCTCCACCGCTTCAAGCCTTGCAGCTTGGGACTTGGTTGGGACGAAAGGCGGACCTCCATCATTCCACTCGGTACTCTCGGAGGGTACTGATGGGCATACGAACAGACGGCTGCCTTCTCGTAAGATTTTCTGCTCTTTCCGGAGCTGCATCATCTGTTTTCCAACGGGATGTGCAGCCGTCTCTCTGTATCTCCGCGCCAGACGGTTTCTGGTATGGAAAACAAGATGATGCACTTATGCAACAGTCAACAATCAATTTCGGCGAGGTGCTGCCATTGGAGCAGAAACCTGCCACCGTGAACATCGTGGAGCGCGTGAAACGTGGCGCTCAAGTAGTCAACCATTGGCTGGACTCCAGGAGTGAGTTCTACAGCCGCATGCTGGGTGAGGATATCAGCTGGCGCAAGTCGCTCCGTGTGGGCGTGGTGCTGCCGCTGCTCTTCGTCGTGGTGTTTATCTGCTCTGCCCAGGCTCCGCTGGTGACCATGGCGAGCCTTTCGTGCGCAGCTTGGATTGCTTACCGCCTCAATGCAGAGGAAGAGGCTAAAGGAAAGAAAGGAGGTAAGCGATGATTGAGGATGCGATTGGAGGAAAAATCTTATCTTTAGCAAAAGAAATCAGCAACTGGGTTGGTCAGGAACCTAAGAAAAGGGTATGCTTCATGTTTCTGTCGAATGAAAGTTCTGATGATTATAAATCTGATATTCTTTGGAACGAGGGTAATACTGATTTTATCAAAAAGAATCTGCCAAAGATCCTACAGGAGAATCCGAAACTGAAGGCTGCATTGGCTGTTGCGCTGAAAGCAGCTGAGAATAATAACGAAACGGAAAAAGGAGGTAAGCGATGAAAACAGATTATAGTATATTGGAGGCGCTGCAGCGGAAGCTGGTGGAGAATGCCAAGGGTATGAATGCTCAGATTCAGCAGTATGAAGAGAAGAAGGCCTTTGCCCGTCAGAAGTATATGGACGCTATCGAGCAGCTGATGGTGAAGGAGCGCGAACTGGAAGACCAGCAGTCAGCCCTGAAAGAGGCTTACCGCCGTAATGCGAGGGCTCTTGAAGACCAGAAACGCAGTCTGGTTTCCAACCGTCGCAAGTGTGGCGATGCCTATAACATGGAGCTGAGCAGCATCAAGTCGAGTTTTCGTCTTGTCATGCAGGATCTGCAGAATGAGCGCTCAGCCTATTTTCAGCAATATCGTGAGTTGGGTGGCGAACTGTCGCTGGTAGTTGACCCTGCTTGTGGCAACAAGAGTGAGAAACTGACAGACGGAAAGGAGGCCAGCCATGAGTAATACTGATAATAAATGGGATATGCTGATGGATGGTGTGCAAGCACCAATCTTTGTCAGCGACATGGAGACTTGTATGGATGTGATGTTTGTGGCCATAGACAGCGTGTTGCATGATGACAATTTGTCGGATTCAGAACGTTGCTCTTGTGCGCAAGTCCTGACGGACATACAGAGGGATATGAGAACGATAACCCGTAACTTGAAACAGTTAAATGAACTCGAAAATGGATAAGAGCGATATTTTGAAGAATCTGCTTGCTGTTCTGCTGAACCCGAATACAGACAGTGGCCGTTACACCTCGATGGACATCTGTGACCTGCTCTCGGATACGTACTATGCCTTGCCAACAGAAGTGACCGAGTGCTTGATGGAGCAGGGCTGGAGTATTGCCAAACAGGATGACCGTCTTGTATGGTACCGTAACATGATCCGTGGGCAAGCTCCCGAATTACCCGAAAAGTTGTAGTTATAATATTCTATGTCTTTTTTTAACACCGGTACGGTGGCCAGTGATGGTCGCCGTATTTTTTTGTATTTTCGGGGTACTATTATTATATGTATCTTTGCCGATGTCAAATCCTATACAGCATGGCAACACTATTATCACAACCGTCACAGCTCTGCTTCTCTTCTGATATTGCAGATATCGTGTTCGGTTCTAACTCAACAAACGGCAAATTGATACTCGACATCATCTGTGAGGGCGAGCGTATCAATCTGCTCGAAGAGACGATGTATCCGGCTATCGATGGCAAGGTTGTACTTTGTGACCTTACCTCGATGGTTGAACTCTATGCAAAGAAGTATCTTGAGGTGCAGCTGGAATGTTCGTTTGCAGACGAATCTGGCAAGGTGAGCATCTCGCCAGTCACAATCCTCTTCTCGATGGCTGACGTCGGAACGTCGGCAACCGACTTCCTGAACAGCCACTTCCTCACTACGCTCAATGGAGAAAAGCGTACCACGATGATACGTGAAGAGCGCCTCTATGCCTATGGCGCAGCCGAAGCCACGGTTGAGGTCACACTCCTGATGCCGGCAACGGGAAAGACGGTCAGCAAGAGCAGAACCGTGGCAGCTTCGACCACCAGTGGCCATGTGTCGCAGTTTGACGTGAGTCCAGATGTTGTGGCGTCGATGTTTGACATGGAAGGCTGCGAACTGCTGACCTATACGGTATCGGCGGGCCAGCGAAGCCAGACCTACCTGCTCGATCGGCAACTTGACCGCATGTCTCCATCGCCAGTACTGCTCTTTACCAACTCGTTTGGCTGCGAAGAGTTTATCTACTGCAACGGACTCCATAAGAAGGAATCGAAATATAGCAGAGAGTCAGCCCGGTTCTTAGCCAAGCTTCGCAACTACTCCATAGTAGAGAATAGAGAGTTTACGGCAAACACCGGCTATCTGAATGAGGCAGAAGCAGACTGGGCAGACGAACTCTTCCGGGCAGAAGAGGTCTGTCTGTGGGTGGACGGCCATCGAGGTAAGAACGTGGTGATTAGTGACAGCAAGAGCGAAATCTCTAATGCCAACGACAATATGCCATCCTTTGAGTTTGTCTATTCCTATGCGCAGCGCATCCATAATGTGATGCAGGTGGCTCATGCCGGACGAGTATTTGATAACACTTTTGACAGTACGTTTGAATGAAACAGCAGGTAAAGAGTGCCATTCATCTCAAGGACGTACAGTTGTTTCTTGACGAGTGCCAGCGCAAACGGGAGCGTGTCTGGATAACCGCCCTGACATCCAAGGGCGAGATTCACCAGTATGACGGATGGCTTGTGCAAAGCTCGCATTGGAGAGCAGGCACACACGATTTCCTGAATCCAGTAAGTAGGCAAATCCGCAAGGTGCGTGATGTGCTGATATTTAGTATTAACGGACATCCAGTATATATATGAGCGAACACTTTTTTAATGTCACACGCCCTGTCGATGTGGCATCGGATGCAATTACCTCAACGGCATATTCCAGCCCAGAGAAAGATTCTGTCATACCAGTATCTGTAGGCAATAATTCTTATAATGTTGTTGCCTGGGGTAGCGACAACCAGCTTCCCTATAAGCTGAGTGATATGGTTGAGCGTAATTCAGTTTTGTCGCAAGACAAGTTTTTCAACGTGTTGACCTGCTATAGCCGTGGCATCGAATATATGGATCTTGCCACACGAGGCAGCAAACACCCCCTGCCCACAGCCGACAAGAACGTCAAGCGGTTCCTGATGCGCAACAACATGAAGCGCTTTTTCGCCGAACAGATAACAGACCTGAAGTATTACTTCTTCTGCGTCTCAGTAGTCATTCTGTCGAGAGACCGTAGCAAGATTGTGCGCATCGTGCATAAAGACGCATGCCATGTCCGCTTTGAGCAAGCCGACGAGTATGGCAGGGTGAAAAACATCCTGTATGCGGACTGGAAAAACAATAACGCTCCATCGACAGTCGAGGTCATTCCTCTGCTCGATGAGTATGATCCGCTGGGCGATCTGCTGGCGCGAACTGGCAAGGAGAGAGATGATCTTGGGGTTTTCCGCAAATCTCCGATGTCTCAGACCAAGTTCGCCATCGTCTGTCGCATGCCGACACCAGGCGCTTCCTACTACCCCATACCTTATTGGAGTGCAACACTCCGTGACGGGTGGTATGATATCTATGGCTATCTGACAGCTGCTAAAAAGGCTAAACTGAAGAATGGTCAGAGCATCCGCTATCATGTGGAGATAAACGACCGGTTCTGGGAGAACCTGGCACGCGAGAAGGGAATCTCTATGAACGAATCAGCCGAATTTGAAATGATGAGGGACGAATTCCTTGCCAAATTGCGCGACAACCTTGCAGGTTCAAAAAATAGCGATAAGATGATGTGGTCGGGATTCTCCACCAATCTGGATGGCCATGAGCTGCATGATATCAAGGTCAACGTCATCGATACCACCAAGGCAGGCAACGAGTATAATGATGATGTGGCAGAGGTCAGCAACGTTCTGGCTTACTCGGATAATGTGCACCCTAATCTCGCAGGAGCAACGCCTGGAAAGAGCCAGATGAACAATTCAGGTTCAGACAAGCGAGAACTCTTCACCATGAAGCAAGCGCTGGAAACCATGCCTCACGATATGATGATGGTGGCACACAATCTCGTGATTTACTACAACGGATGGGATGATAAGGTATATCCTGATATGCCGATGATTCTGCTCACAACACTTGACCAGAATACAGATGCCAAACAAGTTTCAACAAATAACGGAGGACTGAAAGATGGACATACAAAGTGAGATAACAAAAAAGGTGTTTGAACAACATGTTCCTGCGGCAAAGATGCCTGAACGAAACACCAGCGTCTATGATAGGTTGAGTGAGATGTTTGTCATCTCCTATCGTAAGGTTGTGGAGAATATTGTTTCACCACGCTACATAGATAACGCAGAAGCTGATAAGACAGTCAAACAACATATTATCCGTGTGGTCTGTCTCGACGCTTTCGTCAGAAGCTGCAGGTCGCTCGACCTTGTGCTTACGGCTACTGGATTCGGTATCGTCTCGACAGAGAGTATGGCTCCAGCCAGTAAGGCACGTGTCGATGCTCTCATAGAGGAAATCAATATAGAAGAGCTGATTGCAATAGATGCCATCGTGGAATGGATGCGTAATGTTGATGGTTGGGCGCTTACACCACAAGCAGAGATACGCATCAAGACATTCTTTTTCCGTCCACAGCATCTGCAGCTCCTAACCTCGATGCAGCTTACGTGGCTGAACTGGCAAAAGGCACAATCTGTTGCTATGGAAGCCCAGTGTCATTTGCGCAATACGATATCGAGTGAGTACCTCAAGGCGCTGATGGAGCGCTATCGTAGCAACACATGTACGGAAGCGGATAAGGTTATTGTCAACAAAGCGCTGGTGTTCTATGGCGCTTTTATCTCACAAAGCGAAGGCAGACAACCGGGTAGCCAAATCCCGAACTGGGCCCGAACGCATCTCGATAACATCATGGATGTCCTGGAGAGCCATGTTGATGACTACCCAGAGTATAAGACATCCAAACTATATGAGAAAAGACACCGTAAAAGATATGAAAATAAGCAAGATGACCCAACGTTCTTTTTTGTGTGACCGTGTAGTGGTGACTGTTCCGACCAAGTGGATAGAACTGTCGCAAAATGATCTGCGTTATGTCATCCGCTTGCTTTGGATCTACGGCGAGACACCAGACTGGCAGAATCGGGTGCGCGTTGCTGCCTTTCTGCATTTTGCAGGTATCGAGGTCTATCATCGTACAGATGCCGGGTGGCTCTGCCGTAAGGGTAAACAGACATTCAACCTTAACCCAGAACTGCTACCGGAACTTGTTGCCCCACTTGATTTCCTCTGCCATAGTGAGGAAATGAATGTGAGAATCGAAGAAGCTGCAGGGCATAAAGCATACGATTTCGAACTCACAGAACTGCCGTTCGGACTCTATCTGCAGCTTGAGAATTACTATCAGGGATTCCTGCAGACAAGAGCGATGGACGCTCTGCAGAAGATTGCTGAGATACTCTATCAATGCCAGGGCGAGTCACCGGAGTTTAAGGAAGAGGAACTCTTTGGCGCGTTCCTCTGGTATGGTGCTGTCAAGCTGTTGCTTTCTCGCTTCCATCCCCACTTCTTGAAGAAGTCGGAAGAGAGTGCGGATATCACACAAGAAAGCATGAGAGAAGGTATGCTGGCGCAAATCCGACTCCTAACGAAGGGAGATGTGACGAAACAGCGGTATATCTTGGAAGAAACAGATACGTGGATGGCGCTTGACGAACTCGATGCGCTTGCCAGAGATGCGGACGAAATAAAAAAGAAATATGGAAACTAACAGTTTTGACGCCATCGCTTATTTCTATTCGATGACGTTGCATAATAAATTGGCAATCTCGAAGGGATTCAAACCGATAACCATCTCAGGACCTGATGATCTTGAAGGTCTGCTTGACAAATATCGTGATGAGGACAGATTCGTGGCTGTTACAGATACCACAACGGGTAATCTGTCGTCGGGGGATGGCGCACAAGGATTCTTCCGAAAACGAGCGTTTACCGTATTTATCCTCTCGGCATATAACTACCTCGATATGCAGGATCGGGAACAGGAACTCTCTACCTGTCGGGAGTTGTTCTTCCAGTTCGTCTCCAAGATTATCCACGATAAATATGAGTATGAAGAGAAGATGATGTTCTTTGATACGGAGTCCATCCCTAATCAGGAACTCGGCAGATATTTCTTGTCTGGATTGACAGGACTGCATTTTACGCTCTTCACGCAGGAACCACAAGATCTTGTTTACGACGATGAGCAATGGACGTAAAATCAGACGCCCGGTCTCTACGGATGATGTAAGAGCATACGAGCGTGAATGGGCAAAGATGATGGTTGACATCTGGCGAGAAAAAATTCTCAGACTGAGAATCCTCAATACTGGAAGTCTCGCCAGTTCCTTGTCGTATCGGGTGCTGCCTGTGTCAGACCAGATTAGTATCGTACATGAATTTCTGCTATATGGCATCTATGTTGCCCGTGGTGTCGGTAATGGATATCGCCGTGGTAATAGTGGTGTTGATGATGAGAATGGACTGCGCTTCCTGGGCAAAAGCTATCGTAAAGCTCATAAGATGGGAAAGCCTCGAAAGAAACGAGACTGGTTTACATCTAAGTATTTGTCGAGCATCCATGTGCTGACAGAGGTGGAGATACAGCTGTACGGGAATGCCTATCTTGGCACAATGTCTAATGTAGTCCACGCTATGTTTGGCAACGGTAAGGTTGTTGGCTCTTCAGGTACGGATGTAAGCGCCACAATCGGACGCATCTAGTATTTTCGGGTGATGAAGCAATTGGTTATATTTGCATAAAAAAAGAGATGGCACAAAATATCGCAGCAATCAGACAGCTTCTCGAACAGATAAGGGATGAACGGAAGACGCATGCCAATACCGCAACACGAGTTGGTAATGCCCTGCTGATGCTGTTGGGATATATGACAGACTCTGACAACCCGTTCCTTCGTAAAGACCAAGATGACGTCTCGAAGTTCTTGTTGACACTTCAGAAAGGGCTTGTCGTTGGTGAGTCTGGGGATATTCGGCTCAATCCCGATGGCAGCATCACCTGCAGCAGCATCCACGTCAACGGTTCTGCGATTTTCGATGAATTGGTCATAAACGAGCAGTCGGTAACATCAGGAGACCAGATATATTCTGACCGAGGAATCATAGACAAAGTTGATTATTGTGGCGAAGGTCGCTACAAACTGACCTTCCGCAAAGAGTATGATGCAGATGTCGTGTCCTTCAAGGTCCATGACGTGCTGCGCTCTCGAACGAATGATCTGCAGACAAACGGCATCAGCTTCACATCGTGGTATCGAGTCGTAGCGGTTGACTATGCTGCCAACGAAGTTGATGTGCTATTGTACCCTGATGATGAGGTGCCTGGTGGAAAGAACTATCTCCCATTGGAGGCGTCGGTGGTCAGTCGGTGGGGTAATGCTGTTGACCAAGGCCGACAACAGGTATTCTTCCTCTCTTCGCTGGACGGTCGCTTCTGTTTCTTACAGAACGTCACCAAACCCATCATCAACGACGAGGGAAGCAACACAACCGCATTTATCGGTCTGCCTAATGATGTTCCTGCATTACGCCAGCTTATCGACGAAGGCAGCCTGACAGCAGGAAAACCTATCCTCTATGCGGAAACAGCAGTAGTGGAGAACCTGATTACCGTCAAGCACGACGGTACGCCAGACTATACTCAGAGAGAATGGATAGCGTGGGAAGAAGATCGGAAATACATCCGAGGCTATGATGAGACCGAGAAACGCCATGTGCAGGACAACGTTTGGTATGGTGGATCATTATGGAGGTGTATCGTCGCTGAAGCTACAGTCGGGCAACCTCCTTCACTCCTTAGTACAGAATGGGCTTGTATCCGTAGCGCGGAGTTGAAGTTGGACGTTGAGTCATCCAATGGAGATTGGTTTAATGCGTCCAAGAGCTTCAATACGACACTTGTGGCAACAATCACCCATGGCGATATCCAACTCTCCGCAGACAGCGTGGTGTGGACTAGAGAGTCTGGGGATGATGCAGGTGACGAAGCTTGGAACATGAATCAAGCGAAAAAAGATCAGACCATGAGCCTGGCTGTCTCTTATAATCTGGAGCAGCAGGAACTGTCAGACATCCCTGTGCCTGTCAGGTATGACACTAAAATTGGTTTCCGCTGTACCGTTACAGTAACAGACAGAACCCTTACACATGCTTATATAATATGAAAAAAGTAACAGAAGGCCATATTATACAGCCGACGCCGTTAGATACGATGTTCTCCATGAAAGAACTTCATGGCACGTTGTCGCAAAAGTACGACGCCATCAACGGCTTGTATATTGCAGACAGAACGCTGACGCCATTTGTGCTCAAACCAGAGTTCTCTGTCACCGACAAAACTGGCAAAATTCCTAACGGAGACTATACTGCACAGCTCATCAACTGCGTTTGGACTGTGAAATGCAAGGTTAAGGGAAATGCCCCTGTTGCTGGCAAGGATTATGTCGTAAACGAAGAGACCAAGGAGCTTACGCTGAAATGTAATCTCGATCCTGACACGTCGGGCGAAATATCTTTTTCTGCCGATTTCATCGACAGTCGCCGTGGCGATGTACTCAAAAGATATTGGCGAGGAGAACTATCTTGTGTGTCAGAAATACAATGGCGTGTATCGCTACGTACAGAATGGCCACAGCGCACGAATCTCATCCCATGGAAGAGCCGAGGGGTGTTCTCTATTCCCGTACAGTTGATGAACGGAGACAAAAAC
Source organism: Prevotella sp. P3-92 (assembly GCF_002251205.1). Lineage (NCBI taxonomy): Bacteria > Pseudomonadati > Bacteroidota > Bacteroidia > Bacteroidales > Prevotellaceae > Prevotella > Prevotella sp. P3-92. The sequence goes on from NZ_NPJE01000059.1 coordinate 176,938, forward strand.
CACCCTGACGGCAGCAGTGTATATAAATGGCAGGTGTTTGAGAATGAGAAATGGCGCGAGATAGACGATAATACGGATTTGTGGTACCGAGAAGGAAAAGATACCAAAATTATTAGCGTCGAGCAGAAATACATCCAGTCGGTTACTCTGAGGTGTATGGCGTGGCCGAAGGATAATACATCAGAACTGCAGGTTGTGCCGTTCTTGCTGAAAAGATACTATGGCAACTACGAAGATGATATCGACATCATAGAAGGAGCTTATATCTTTCCAGAGACTGGACGTGCTGTTGCAGAGGCTTCTGTTATCACCCGTAATGGTGGCCATATCGCCAATGCAGAGCAATATTTCGATATTGAGATTCTGTACTCTCGGAACGATGGCCAATGGTGGCACGTTGCCCATGGTACCAGAGGTGAAGTCACCAGATCGATGTTCCCCATCGACAGTACGATGACGCATAGTTTTGCAGAACAGACGAGAGAACTGACAGCAGAGATTCCCATCACCGTTGATGGCAGCTATCTGTTGATAGATGGTCAGATTTTAACAGGACAATTTCCAATAATAGATAGAAACTTATGATACCAATGTATTACATCATACCTGCGGCGATAGCCAAGAAACTCGCTATAGCTGAGTATCGGTACGGCAACGAAACAGACGGATATCTGGTGAACTGCGGAGACCTTGTCGGCTACGGAATAGAGCAGGCTATTAGTGAGGGAGCGAGAGTATTAACTGCAGCCGAAGCTGTAAAATTTGCACATAAATACATTTGAATATGGGACAGACACTAAGTAGAATCCGCAACCTCTATGCTTTTGAGGATGGAGACCATATCGACGCACGAATGGGCGTGAATATAGAGACTGGATATGGATTGACGCAATATTGGGATACGAACCGTAATGCTGTATCGAATACAGACTTCACAAAGCATCCGGCAACGCTCTATCCATTTCCATACTCCAGCAAGAGAGGACAATATGTTGTTCCAGAGACACAAGGCCAACAGTGGTATTATAATAACCCTGATGCAGACAACGCAGGTATTCTCGACGAGGCAGGGAATGTCAAAAACACTTATAATAGCCTCTTCGAGGCAACGACAATCATTATTGGTGGGGTGACCTATCCAGCGCTTAAAATCATCGGCAACCTTGCGACAGCAGCAGACCTGACGGATAAGCATATCTATTACAGAAGCACGTACAACGGCAAACCGTTTACTTGCTGCGAAGTTATTCACGTGCAATCATCGGTCGGCGATGCGAAAGAAATCCTTATCTCATTAGAGACTGAAGACGGAAGTGGCAGTAATGTCCTGTCGAACAACAATAACTGGATTACCATGACGGCCACGACACTCAGGGCTGGAGCGTCTGTAACAGGCGGCACCTACCAATGGCAGAAGTTTGTCAATGGCGTGTGGAAAAACGTTACACCACAAATGGGGATCATCGAGGTTGTTGCGAGCAACAAAATCAAGGTGTATAACGCTGGGGTTGACTCAGAAGACATCTTCCGTGTCGCTGTAACGTTTGACGGCACCACAACATACAAAACGCAGCAACTTACAGATACGGCAGATGTCTATTATATCTATGACGGGTGCAGCCAAGCAGGGGATGCCGTTAAGGCTGGCGTATCTGTATCTTTCAATCCTGTTGTATATGACAGACGGACGAACGCTGTTGATACTACGAACCAATGGAAGTTCAGCTTCCGGACGATAAATATGATTTCAGGCGCAGAGGTAGGATCTAAATCAACAAATGTTCCATTCGTTGTGTCATCGAGCTTAATAGATAGAGAGAAAGGTATAACCGTAATAATCAGCGCGACTAATGAGTAATCTAACGAAGATTAAGAACCTATTGCTGGCACCATCAGATGCCGTGCGACGATATCTCGTGTTGTCGCCACAAACCATATCTGCAACGTATGCAGGGGCATGGAATGGGACAAACGTTATTGAGGTGTCGGTATGGATGCAGAAGGGCGATAATGCACCTACGCAGATCGGACTAAAGGACTACACAGTAGATGTATATTACGACGGTAACGCAGTTGCATCGATATCAAAGAATAACACTCCGTCATTCCAATTCTCTATACCTTTGGGCACGAAGATGTGTGATGTCCGTCTGCGATACGGCGGTGCATACGTCGATACACAATCGGTTGTTATAACATCTGACGGAGCGAGAGGCCCTTCTCTACGACAAGAGAGATGGACTGTTGGTGTACAATATATGGCTGGCAAGGATGGGGAAAAGTATGAGGATACTGTGCTGTCTGGCAATTATGGCTTCTATCATTGTATTAAGACACACACATCAACGGAGGCTGACGAACCAGGTAAAGGTAGCAACTGGGAGCAGTACTGGGAGAGAGGTACGCATATCGACAACTTGGCAACAGATATCTTCCTTGCAGAGAAGGCGTACATCAACAACCTTGTTGCTATGATTATACAGACAGGATATGCAGGCGTGCCACATATTGAAGCGAGTGGGTCAACGTTTGAGATTTACGGATATGGCGTATATCCTGCAATACAATTGGCGGTAAACGACCAGAAACAAGCGGTACTGAGGTTTTGTAATGAGACCACAGGAGAAGCGTTGTACGATCTCGGACCAAGTGGCATCATGAAGGAATTTTCTGAGGTTAGTAATAAATATTTCCCCAACCAATTATATAAGTTGCCATTTGCAAAGAGAGTGAAGGAATTCCTTAACATCAAGGAATCCTATACTCCTAATTACTACCTCTTCCAAGAAGGATATAAGACTCTGGGGCAGGGAGATAATGCTACGCGACAGTACAGTGTATCGGGTACATCAACACCATCAGAGTATAATGGCAAGTATTTCGTGGAAGAAAGTTATAGGAGTAGCGTTATGGAAGATGGATATTATGTTAAACCAAACAATGGCGTATATATGAAGTTCTCTGGCCAACAGGCAGAAGCAGCACCTGTTGCTTCTGCTACGGGAGTGACGACAGATGAAGGTAGTTATGATCACCCATTGGACGTATATGTCATCATCTTATATGAGGTGTTAAGAGGGAAGATTACAAATCAAATACCAGTGTATTTCACCAAGATATGGGAAGCTGGAGCAGCGGTTAGCGTGGGATGTGACGAGTTCGGAAAAGAATTAGACACAAATACCTATCCTGCTCTCTATAGTTATTGGTTATCAAAACAAAAAGTAGAGATATAATATGGCAGCAAAAGAAGCAAAAGAAATCGAAGATCTCCAGTCTATCAATGACAACACACAGGTGTTGGGATATGACAAGGCAGGAAACAAGTACGGATGGATTAAAGTCGGACAGATTTCAAGTTCAGACTGGTGCGGATGCAGGTGGAGGAAAGACTCACTTACGACAGTAGGAGAGCCTGTAGGCTCCATTCCCAAGACAGAAAAGATAGCTGAGCTATTTGGGCTTGGTGGTTATCTTGTACAAAACAACCACAGCAGACGAAAACTCAGTACTTCGACCCATCTTCAATTTGCAAGTGGTGGAACTGCAAAGCTGGATGGAACAATGGGACATTATCAATGGGGTAGTGGTACGGCTATCTATTATGCCACATGGAAAGATGATATCTATGAGTATGAGGCCATAGATACGAAACCAATACCTGGACAGATGAACATAAGAGTGCCTGTCTTTTCCAGATCATGTGCAGGATATGCAACGATTGACAGAACAGAGAACCGGCTCGTGAGCTACATAAATAGCGACACGCGTTATCGAGGTGGCAATAATGATGCCGCAAAAGATGGTGCATATAATTCTATGTTAGGTCTTCCAGCTACCTACATAGATGTACCCACCGCTGCAACATACGCCAGAAAGAATGGAAGTCTATGGTTCTGTAATGAACGAGTTGTGTTTGCAATAACAGCTGTGATAATGAGAATTTATTATCACGACCGCGATATTCAGGCGCACCTCGGAATAGGTTGCACTTGTATAGAAGCTTGGGGTGGAAATTGGGGCTATTATCCATATATTCCACTGTCAGCAGGAGTGGAAAAAGGTGATTACACAGGAACTTTCTCTGTAAACGTCAACAATAATACTGTTGCGACAGACATAGCAGGAATACCTTCTTTTTTCGGGCTTAAAAACTTTTATAAGTATTTATGCTGCATAGAAGAGGATATGTTATTGAGTTGTAACCCCGACAAAACGCAGAGCGTATATATTGAACATAATATCGATGGACACATCTTTGATGTGACAAAAACAGATGGCAAAGTGCTAATGGGCAACACACCGGCTTATGGTGCCGAAGGATGGACATACATAAAGAAAGAACATCTTGCGAGCCTTTGCAACTTCCCACTGGAGATAGGCGCTTCACCAAATACAGGCTATGCAGATGGAAATTATAATCCACATGCAACAGGAGGTCTCCGCGGTCCGGCTTGTTTTGGCAATGCTGGCTTTGACGTCTTGGCTGGCTCGTTGTACTTCAATGGCTACGATGCCCCCACGGTTGCCGATGCGTACTACGGCGTGGTCCTCTGTGAATTCAGGGAAGCATTCAGCACAGAGCCAACGCTGATAACATAATGAACAAGGAAAAACAAAGGACACAGGGCGCACAGCGCCCCTCGTTTGAAAAATTTGAAAAAGAGATCTTTGACTTTTTGGGAATCGTGGATTTTTTTGTACCTTTGCAAGCGCAAAAAAGGTAGAACTCTCTCACGCACGTCCGCGGTCCGGCTTGTTTTGGCAATGCTGACAATGACGACTTGGCTGGCTCGTTGTACTTCAATGGCAACAATGCCCCCACGAATGCCAATGCGAACTACGGCGTGGTCCTCAATAGAAAGAAATCAAGAGAGTGAGCCTTCCCTATCGGGAGAACATAAACAAGATGACGGAGAGGCTCGTAGGATAATGCCGAGCGCCATACTCGTCGGGGTAAATCTACAGACCCAACAGATCCACACATTTACGACACTCACCCGACTATGCGAAGAATAAAAGACAGTCGGGAGAATGAAACGGAGAAAAACGTCAGGGATGCCTTTGAAAACTTCTCGCGTGGCAAACACAACCGTGCTGCCATCAAGAAGTATGAGGCAGACCTTGACGAGAACGTCCGTGTGGTTCTCGCCGACATCATCAATGAAACCTTCGAACCGCAAGGTTATAAAGAGAAGGTAATACACGAGAAGAAGACAAGACATCTTGCCAAAGCTCCGATCCGTGATCATCACACAGAGACTGCTGCAATGTTGCCCTATGAGCAACAGGTTTACGATTATGTATCTTGGCGTGCTCCTGCCGTTATTCCCGGTATGGGAACACATGCCATGTTTCGCTTCATACGAAACACACTTTTCAATTCGACACAAAGCGAAGTGATGTACAATCTCACTATGGACATTCATCATTATTTTCCGACGATGGACCATGCCATCATTAAACAGAAAATAGATAATTCATTCAAAAAGGGGAAACTGCGAACTTTTATCTATAAGGTGATAGATAGTTATATCTCTGGAATACCTCTTGGTATTAAACTTGCACAACTACTGGGTATGTTGTGTTTGGCGGATTTTGACCGGAAAGCGGAACGACTGTTCGACATTGCGAAAGATCCAGAGCGACTGGCATACTGGACTGATAGGTATGTAAACGAAATTATTGGAACAGCCAGTGAGAAGAATAAATACATTCTGGATATGGGCGCAACAGCGATGGCAGAGAGATTTGTACAATTTGCCCAAAAAGGTCTGCCTCACTATTATCGATTCGTGGACAATCTCCTTGTATTGCATGAGGATAAAGCTTTCCTGAGAATAGTCAGAGAACTATTTATCATGCACTTAACAAGAGATTACCATTTTGAGCTTAACAAAGACCATAATGTGCGTCCGACTTGGATGGGAATACGATTATGTGGATATGTGTTCTATCATGATCGTGTGCTAAGTAGCAAAGCAAACAAACAAAAATTAGCAAGGAACGTAAAACGCCTGCAGAAAAAAGGTCTCGACGAAGAGGCTATAAGAATCAAACTGGCGAGTCAGTTTGGTTATATCAAACACACCAATTGCATTAACTTTATAACACAAATCAAAATGGAAAAATCACTTGGAAAAATCATCAACAAGAGGCGTATTAAGTCACCATTTGCAGATCTCTCACCAGATTGCAAAAAACCGTTCTCTCATATTGTAAATAAAAGAGATTGTTCGGGGGGGGGGGGAAATTAAAATCTATCTTCTTGACTACATCATACAAGAGAGCAAAATTGATAAAAAGAAGATAACAGTAACAGTTCCAGACTCCGACGGAAACAATCAGGATATAACCAAGACTGTAGCAGAGAAGGTTCTGGCTATCAAATACAAAATTATCGTTAGAACATTCCCGGTTGGAGATGATGAACAATATATATTCGAGAAGAAAAAAGACAATAAAGGCGTGGCTACTGATGAAGATGCATATTTCTATTCTTTCACAGGGAGCAGGATCTTAATCGAACAGGCCCTAAAAGACTTCTCGCCTGCAGACCTGCCATGTCCCACGATTATCCAAGAGTTGGAGGGTAAAGATGGTAAATCATATTATAAATTCACGTAGTTATGAAACATTATTCTGCAATTTACACACAGCCAAAAACTTTTGGCAAGTTTAGCGAAGGCAAGATTATCGGTTATCTAAACGAGAAGATAATACCAGATTATCTACCGCAAGACGCAAAGGAATCTGTCATAGCATATCAATATACCGGACCAGAGAAGGACGGTGGTACCATTATGCCATGTGACGATCCTACATCCTACCCGGATGTGGTTAATGCAATTATTCGCTCGAAATATACAGAGAGCGAAGAGATGGCTATACACCGCCATCATGGCAATGACCCTGAAGGATATGCGGAGGAATGGCAACTGTACAATAGAGACTGCGAAGATGCCAAGTCTCTTGCCAAAACATGGCTGAAAAAATAAGCCCCTAACAACTGCTTACGCCCTCATACTCATGTGTGGGGGCGTATTTTCACACCTAACACCAATAAGGTAACTTTGCCGTATAAACAAGAAGACAAAGTTATGAAACAAAACACAAAAGACTGGATACAGTACACATCGGCTATTGCACTAATCGCATCAGCAATTGTCATGGCATTCACCAGTTTTATGACAATTAACGACATTACGAGTGGTATCAATGCCTATATAGGTATTGCTATCAGTGGTGGACTTGCCATATTCGGAGTAGCTGCCTATATGGTTAATCAAGTGACACAGTTTAAGACTGAGATACGCAAGGAACTCGATGAAATGAAGAAAGGAGCGAAAGATGAGAAGAATTGATAGGATATTCATTCACTGCACAGCATCATACCAAGAGACAACAACGGAGGCATCGCTACGCAGAGAATTTAAGGCTAAAGGATGGAAATATCCAGGTTATCATTATGTGGTCCAGGCGAACGGTCATATTATACATTTGCTCGATGAGATAGATGTGGCCAACGGGGTCAAAGGATATAATGCGCATTCCATACATGTAGCGTATGTAGGTGGTATTGACGCAACTCACCCGAATGGTATTGACAATCGGACACCTGAGCAAAAATTTGCTCTACGTGAACTTCTGGCCAAATTGAAATCACAATATCCAGAGGCGAAGGTCCTTGGTCATCGTGACATTTCTCCTGACCTTAACCACAACGGAATTGTAGATCCATGGGAACGCATCAAAGAATGTCCATGTTTTGATGCCTTAATTGAATACAAAGATTTTAATATGTAGCAATATGAGAAAGTATATAGTTATCATAGTCCTAACAACGATGTTCATAATACTTGGGGGCTTACTAGTGGGCAGTCTTGTCACAAGACAGGGCAAGTATCAAAAAAGAATCCGGACTCTTGAACAGCAAATAGCGTATTCTTCCATCAAAACACCTATCAGGAGGAACACAATCAGGGATACCATAAAAACAGCCACTACAGATGTAGTTATGGCAGAGCTGAAAGACCTACGCAGGCAAAAAGCTATTGATGAGAAAATAATATCTGATCTAAATCTTCGATTATCACAAATACAGTCTATACAGACTACAGGCATTGGAACAACGGACACTGTAACGGCAACCGTTGACACATTGACACAATCATTTATGTATCATGACCAGTGGAGTGACATTCGGTTCTCTCTGAGAGACACGACATTCTATTATAATATTCGAGATTCTCTGATGACAATAGTCTATAGAGAATACAAACATCGCTTCCTCTGGTGGAGATGGGGAACAAAAGGCTATCGAGTAACAATTGTAAATTTCAATCCTCACGCATCAATCCAATATAATACTTATGTGCATACGAAATAGACGAAAAATCCTCGATGTGAATCGGGGATTTTTTTGTTTTCATTAAAAATAATCAATAAAAGAATTGCAAATATGGGGAAATAAGCATAACTTTGTGGAAAATAAATAATTAAATACATAACAACTATGGAGATATTAGCACTTTTACCTGTACTTTGGGTTATTCTTTACATCGCCCAGCGTGGAGAGAAATAAGTATTTTCGTATATAAAAGATGTGCGGTATGTTTGCAGTAAAACTGTAACATACCGCATATTTTATGGCAACAAATGAAAGAATGACAGCGGAGATTGTTCTGAACACAAAATCTGCACAGAACGAACTCAAAAGACTTGAAAAAGAGCTAAAGACACAGAAGGAAATACAGGAAAACTTGATTAAATCAAGAAAAAAGGGGGACGTAGAGTTAGCGAGGAGCATGCAAGCTTCTATAGACCGCCTGAATAAGAGCGTTGGTGAACAGAAGAAATATGTCCACGGACTCTCTACCGCATTGGATAATCTATCAGAACATTCATACAAAGATTTGCGAAATACCATGAATCAGCTGGAGAAAAAGCTGAGGAGTGGTTCTGTCAGAAAGAACTCAGAGGAATGGAAATATCTGTCATCCAAGATACGAGAGTGTAAGGATGAAATGAAAAAATATACCGAAGCGACAGAACACAGCCAAAACTACATCCAAAAAGGAGCAGATTTTTTAAACAAAAACTGGGGGGCTCTTACTCAGGGCATAGGTGCTGTTACAGGCTTATCCGTGGCAATTCGTAGTACCACCAATAAATTTGCTGAAATGGACCAAGAGATGGCCAATGTCCGCAAATACACAGGACAGGTGACAGAAGAGGTTGAGAAAATGAACGAAGACTTCAAACGAATGGACACCCGAACTCCGCGCGAAGAGCTCAACCAACTCGCAGGGGCAGCAGGTCGTCTTGGCATCACCGCAACCTCAGATATAGAAGAATTTGTTGATGCTGCAGATAAGATACGCGTTTCCCTTGGTGATGACCTGGGACAAGAAGCGGTCGATCAAATCGGTAAATTGGCAATGGCATTTGGCGAAGATGACCGCATGGGATTGCGAAATGCAATGCTCGCTACGGGTTCGGCTGTCAATGAGCTTGCGCAGAATTCGTCAGCACAGGCAGGATACTTGGTTGATTTCACAGCACGTGTAGCTGGCTTTGGCAAACAGCTCGGCCTGACACAAGCACAGATTATGGGCTTTGGTGCGGTTATGGATGAAAACCTCTTACGTGACGAGATGGCATCTACCGCATTCGGTAATATGTTGACGAAGATGCAGACGGACACTTCCAAATTTGCAAAGATTGCAGGTATGGACGTGGAGAAATTTACAAAACTTCTCAAAGAGGATGCAAACCAAGCTATATTGACACTTGCGGACAGCCTGAAACGACAAGATCCTCAGACCATGATGAAGATGCTTAATGACATGGGACTTGATGGTGCACGTGCCGTTGGCGTATTGGCCACACTTGCCGACAAGGTGGACGATGTACGTGACCGGCAGAAGATAGCCATAGAAGCTTATGAACTGGGTAATAGTGTTATTGAGGAATTCAATGTACAGAATAACACAGTTGCTGCAGGCATAGATAAAGCCAAGAAAAGATTCAATGACTTGTCTGTTGAGTTAGGCGAGCGATTGATGCCTATTGTGAAATATACTATTTCGACAGGTTCATTGCTAGTAAAAACACTATCTGCTATAACAATGTTTGTGTTTGAACATAAAGCAGCTCTCACAAAACTGGCAATAGCTATTACTATACTCTCTGCATTATGGACAAAAGACATCATTCTAATTAAGGCAAGAGCTGCAGCAACAGCTGTTGCAACGCTGACAGACAAGGCTGCGACAGCTGCATCTATACTCCTACGTAGTGCCATGTTAGCACTTCATGCATCTATGACACTCTTAACCAAAGGAGTAAAAGCATACACCGTAGAAATGAGAGCAGCACGAATCGCTGGCATGACAAACCCATGGACTGCGCTGGCTACTGTTGTGACGGTTGTGGGTGTTGCGATATATGGCGTTACATCTGCATTGATCAAGCATAGGGAAGAGATGAGGAAAAATACGCAAGAGTACAAAAATGCGATAGCAATACAAGAATCAAGAAGAAAACTTCAGAAGCAAGTGGCAGAAGGAACCATAGATGAGCGTGATAAAATAGATAGATTGAGCAAAGTGATTCGATCTAATGCCTATACCGTGAACGAACGAAGAAATGCCATCCTGGCACTTCAAAAAATAATACCAAACTATCATGCTGCGATTAACAAAGAAGGAAAGCTTTATGTGTATAATAAACAAGCGATTAAAGAGTATATCAAGGAGCTGGAAAACGCAGCTCTTGCAGAAGCCATATACTCTCGCAAGGTTGAAATCAACAAAAAGAAACTTGACCTTCAGATGAAGGAAACGAAAATACGAGGATCACTGAAAGCAGTACAGGCAGAACGTGATGCACATCCAGAGGCATATAAAAGCAGACGTGTGGCACCTGCTTATAGTAGATTGGATGGCAAAGGTGTTGAGACCAATCAACTTCTGATAAAAAGTAATGAACAGGAGCAAAGGCACAAAGAACGTCTTGCGCAAGTCGAAAGTGAGGAAAAGGCTCTTGAAGCAGAAGAAAATGTCTTGGACCGTACTATTAACAAGAATAAAAAACTGCAAGAGTATTATAAAAAGAAGCAGAGAAAAGATCTGTTGAATAACAATACTGCTCCATCAACACCAAGTAGCGTAAAACAGGAGTATGTTACAGACGAGGAGAAAAAACAAGAGGAAGCAAAGATAAAGAAGATAGAGGAGGAGAATCAGAAAAAACAAAAAATACAGGTGAATGCAGTAAAAGCGCAGTATAAGCAGGAACTGTCAGAACAGATACAGAGCTATATGGCAGGGCAGATGACCTATGAAGAATTTCTAAAGGCCAAGCATGAACTGACACTTCGCTACTTCGAGAACCTCAAGAAAGTATATGGGGAGGATTCTGACGAGTATAAAAAAATGCTTGATGACAAAGTGAAAGAGGAGCAGGATTACAACGAGAAACGAGCGCAATGGACTGAAAAAAGTATGGAGATAGAGCATTTGGACATGCAGAGATCTATACGTAAGCAATATATGCGCCAATCTGTAGTTGACGAAGAGTCAATGAATGAAGCAATCTTTCAAGAAGATATCGCATATTTGCGCAAAAAACAAGAGCTCTATCAGTCTGATCCGAAGAAATGGGCAGAATATGAAATGGAGATAACAGCTAAACAGAAAGACCACCAGTTCCAACTTGAGCAGAGCTATATAACCAAACTTAAGCAATACCGCGAGCAAGCGAGACTTCAGGATTATGAAGCCATGAAGAATTTGGAACTGAAGAGTATTGAAACAATATATGGAGCACTTGTTAAATCTGGACAGATGACAAAACAAGAGTATGATGATATTGTTGACTATATCAAGGAAAAGTATGACGATCTCCAAGAAGAACGTGAAGAAGATATAAGTGAAGAAGTCAGACGGAACGCATCAAAATCACTCAGAAAAGCCAAGAATCTGGCAGGTGCAGATTATAACGGCGAAGCAACTGATATTGCATCAGGAATTGCAGGTTTCGCTGTCACCATCAAGCAGCGAGAGCAAATCAATAAAAAGCTGAAAGAATTGTATGGTGAAGACTATGAGAACAACAAGGAATATCAAGAAGCGAAGAAGCAGCTTGATGCAGAAACGAACGATGCAATTGTTGGCCAAGCACAAGCCGCATACAGCACCATAAGCACATTCTTATCTGCTGCAAGTAGTTATGCTCAAGCGTGCAGCGATCTTGAAGTGGCAAAGATTAACGCTAATTACGACAAACAGATAGCTGCTGCCGGGAACAACACCAAAAAGAAAGAGAGACTTGAGGAGGAACGCGACAAAAAGATAAAAAAGGCAAAGACGGCAGCGAATAAGAAAGCGATGAAAATCGAGATTGCACAGGCAATCGCATCCACGGCATTGGCAGCGATCAACGCCTATGCTTCTACGGAAAAGATACCTATAATAGGACCGACTCTTGCGCCTATTGCCGCAGGTATAGCTACTGCTGCAGGTCTGGTGCAAGTTGCTACCATCAAAAAACAGCATCAAGCAGAAGCTGCCGGTTATTATAAGGGAGGATTCACTGGCGGTAGAGAATACAGGAAGGAGGCTGGCGTGGTGCATGAAGGCGAATTTGTTGCCAACCACGAGGCAGTCAACAACCCTAATCTGCTGCCGATTCTGACATTGATAGATCAATACCAAAGAAATAATAAGGTGGCATCACTGACAGCTGCCGACGTAACGAATGTTATGGGCGGTCCTGCTGCTGCGACGGTAGTGTCTCCCGTAATCAACGTGAAAAGTGACAACAGCGAGTTGGAGGACGTATTAGACTCCATCCGTGATACGAACAATAGGTTGGCTGTGCAGTTGGAAAACGGCATCGGTGTGGATGTTCCCATCGATGGGGAAAACGGCATATACCGAAGACTTAGAGAATATGAAAATCTTTTGAAGAGTAAGTAAAAGAGTTATGGCAACAGTTTTGTTTTTAGATGGCATACAGGTCTATCCCTCATCTGGTCAGAATATTAAACTGACACGCGAGAATCCGTATTTTACACAGTCTGACAGTTATACGCTCGATGTGACAATTCCATTGGACATCCTTGAGAATATGAGATTCTTTGGAAATATCAATCGCGTGGAAAAAAAGAAAATAGTCAAGAAATTCCAATGCAAACTAATAGTTAACAATAGAATTCTTCTAGACGGATCTGCCAAAATGGTTCAGATAACAGAGAAGGAAGTTAAGGTGCAGTTGTTAGGAGGAAACTCTGAAATAAACTTTCTATCAGAAGACAGTAAAGTGTATATTGACGAAATGGATTTAGGCTTCGCAGGTGTTGACCTAACAGAAAGCGCTGGATGGGGCACGGCTAACAGCCAGATATTCGTTATAGACTGGAGCAAAGTAATATGGACTTGTACAAGAGGATATGTGCGATTCGTGCCAAAGGAAGTATATGACGAAACTCTAGGGTGGAGTCATATTGCGTTCCACTACAATCTTATCGATATGCTAAGAACAATATTTAAGAACCTGGGGTATGAACTTGGAGCAAGCTTTCTCGACCAAGACCCATGGGATAAATTATATGTGGCGACAGCAAACTATACGAATCATCCATCACATACTCTTCCACACTGGACACCTAAAAACCTTTTGGATGAATTAAAGAAGCTCTTCAATATAACGTTTGTATTTGACCAATTAAACAAGAAAGTCACTGCTGTTGCCAACTCGACGTTTTTTTCGGAGTTGCCTGTCAATTCGATAGAAGTGACAGATGAGTTCTCTGTAGAGATGAGCGAGGAGAACAGTTCTCAGTCAGTATCATCAGACAACTTGTCTTATGATATGTCTGACTCGTCTCATCATGATTATGATGTAATTGATGACAATGTTCGTAATAATGCACCAAAAAAGGAATTTCAAACATCAACACAGGCAAGAACCGCTTATAATGCAGCGACAGAGGATGAGAAAAAAAAGAATATATATTGCTCGCCGACATCAAAGATGACAGGATGGATCAATGAATACAAGGACGGTGAAGCTATCAAAGAACGATTGGAATTAACCCAAATCGACGTATTTTCCCCTCTCGTTAGAGAAGAAAAAGGTAATAAGATGGCATTAAAGATATGTCCCGTGGCTATCGGCAAATGGGTAGAGGAAGAAGAAATCTATGGCCGTAAGCATATTGTAGAATATAGAGTACCGTCACTTTCATGCCCAACAGGGAGCGACAATGTTGTAAAACACGGACTAGAAAATACGTCAGGAGGTGGAACAGAACAATACACCATACAGGAATATATCCAAGGTGAAGAGAGTATCGAGAAACAGGAGAAAGAGGATAGAATGCAAATTATGTTTATTCCCAACACTCCGAAAAGCGTTCCGTGGAAGATTAGCTATACCAAGGCAATGGCGTATCCTGCCTTTACAGATTACCTATTAAAAAAGGATGATAATGCAGAACAGCCACCAATGTGGTCGCTCTCGCTTAATCCTTCTGATGCAAAATACTATATTGGTCAGCTTCACAACAACGGATTCTCGTTTAACATGAAGGCAAAATATTGTGTCAAGTTCGCATATAAAGGTATTCCTGATGCTAAGAGAATATTCGTCATTCGCAACAAGAGATACGGATGCGAGAAAATAGAGGTCAATATTACAGACGAGGGAGTGGCGGATATAAAGACCGCATATCTATACGAACTATCATAATACACCTTTGTAATTCATCATCAATGGATTCGCTTCTTTTATGTCAAGCGGAGTGTATGTGTTTGTGATAGCAAGGGAGGAATGTCGCGCCTGATCTCTGACTGTTATAGGATCGACACCAGAGCGCAACATGTTGGTGATACCAGTGTCTTTTAAGCTATAATAGACATATTTCTTGGAAAACTTCAAGTCTTTACGAAGATGCTTGTCCCAATAATCACGGAAATGCTTTTCGGAGTGTTGATGCTCTCCGGGACGGAAACCATCTGAGAATAGGTAGCAATCGCTGTGATAGCGGAATATTTCAAGGTCGATCATTAGCCTGGCGACACAACGTGGCATCGTAATAGTAACGCTGTCATGATTCTTGGTCTGGTCACCCATGAGCGTGATAGTATTCTTGTCAATGTTGATATCCCGAACTCGCATTCTTGAGAGTTCCTTTGGACGGATGCACATATAATGGGTGAGGTAACAAGCCAACAGATAATAGCGGTTGTTCCTCTCGCAATAATCCTTTATTAAGATAAGGATTTCGTCAGGAATAACGGTTCTTTCCTTCACATAACCTCTAATTTTTACGTTAGAAAATTGTGCGCAGGGGTCTATGGTTATATATCCGCGCTCCAAAAGGTATGATACGAAGCTACGAAGCCAACCAAGGTAATTATTACGAGTGACAAAACTATTATTACGCTCGATATAGACATAGTCGAGAAAACGACCGATAACAAGATGATCTAACTGATACATATATATAATATCAGTATTGGATTCCGCCCATTGACGGAAAATCTTTAGATAACTGATATAGCTACAAACAGTATCTTCTCGGAGGCTTCTGTCATTCAAACGCTTATAAAGGTAATTGTGATAGAGGTCGATAACGTCAGAGAAAAGAGAATAGGTAAGAGAGTCCGAATTTTCAATCCAAGGATTCCAGCCTGCCTCTAATTTACGAGAAAGATTTTGAATCATGGCTTTCGCACGACGAGTAACTTCCTTGCGAGTTTTGCATCTACCGAGCATGTACTTTTTACGTTTCATCCGCTTCTCGACGGGGTTATAAATCATAAAATGAACATACGTTTCTTTGCCAATAGTGAGCTGTGGCATAGTCCAACCCTGTATCTCATGCGAAACAGAATCTTTTTTTCTATGGGGATAATTTTTTTTATCCATGTCTTTTAATTTTTTTGGCATGGACAATGTTAGTACTAATATTGATAATCGAAGTCTCGTCCGAGTTGTGTCCGAGTGATTTCGTCCGACCTTTCTTAAATATGAGGGAAGTAGCTGTAACTCAGCCACTTCCTTGCCTTTGAATAAAGGTTTTGTCGGGATGAGGCGACTCGAACGCCCGACCCCTACGTCCCGAACGTAGTGCGCTACCAACTGCGCTACATCCCGATTTTGTGGTGCAAAGGTACTAATTATTTATGAATAACGTAGAGAAAAACATTGTTTTTTTGCCTTTACACCCAAAATGCCACTTATTTGCTATAGCAATTCGGGCAGTTGGAATAGTTTGATGCCATTAGATCCTTTGATAAGGATATACATGTCTTGCGGCTGTTGGGCAGCAATGGCTGCTTTTACTTCTTCTATATCGTGGAATTTCTTGAAGCTGCATTCTGTCTTTGCGAACTCTTCGCCAACGAGCCATACCTGTTGGAAACCAGCTTGTTTGAGTTGTTCCACCACCTTTTGGTGTTCTTCTGCAGAGACATCACCCAATTCACGCATATCGCCGAGGATTGCCATTTTTGCAGGCACATCCATGAGTTTGAAGTTGTCGATAGCAGCCTGCATGCTCGATGGATTGGCGTTATATGCATCGACCACGAGATGATTATGGTCGGTGACGGTCATCTGCGAACGATTGTTGGTGGGGGTGTAGTTGGCAATTGCTTTGTTGATAAGTTCGAATGGTACGTTGTTGACATAGCCCACGGTTATTGCAGCTAGAATATTATCGAGATTGTAAGCACCGATGAGGTTGGTCTGCACCTCCATCCATTCGCTAGTATAGTCTGCATCGCTGTCTTGCTCTCGCCAGCGGAACTTAAGAAATGGAGAGCACGACACCACTTCGCCATGTATCAGAATATCGGGGTTGCTACTCTGACCATAGTAATAGATGTCTGCGAGACCTTCGGTCATAGCCATCAAGTGTTCATTGTCTCGATTGACAAACACAGGGCATTCGTGTTGTCGGAGATAATCGTAGAGCTCGCCTTTGGTATGGCATACACCTTCGAAAGATCCAAAACCCTGTAGGTGGGCACGCCCCACGTTGGTAATCAGTCCACATGTAGGTTCAGCCGTTTCTACCAGTGTTTTGATGTCTCCCGGATGGCTTGCCCCCATCTCCACTACTGCGATATCGTAGTCTTCGTTTAGTCTGAAGAGAGTTTTCGGAACGCCTATGTCGTTGTTGAAATTACCCTCTGTTGCCATTACGTTATAACATTCAGCGAGTACTGCCTTTGTGAGTTCCTTGGTAGTAGTCTTTCCGTTTGTACCCGTAATGCCTATGATGGGCAGATAGAAATGGCATCTGTGTTCGCGTGCCAAGTCTTTGAAAGTTTGCAATGTGTCATTCACTAAGATGTAGCGGCAGTCGTCTTTTTGAGTTTCAGGATTGGTGAGTTCGCTGACAATGGCATAGGCACACCCCTTCTCCAAAGCGGCCTGTGCGAATCGGTTACCATCAAACGAAGCCCCTTTAAGAGCCAAGAAGATGCTGTCTTTCGGGCATTCGCGCGAGTCGGTAGTGATGCACGGATGGGCGAGATAGAGTTTGTAGAGTTCCTTGATATCCATATATTTGTTGTTGTTTTGGTGATGCAAAGGTACGATTATGTGAGTGAACTGCAAAAGAATTGCCGTTTTTTCTTTGTATTTTCCTTATTTAACCGTAACTCTAGCGCTACACACCGAAGTTACTGTCGTTCGAGAATAAAAAAGAAAATTGATATTTCTTTTTGTATTCTGCTCACTTAATCGTACCTCTGACCTGTCGGTCTTAGGTACTGTCGTTCGAGAATAAAAAAGAAAATTGATATTTCTTTTTGTATTCTGCTCACTTAATCGTACCTTTGCGAAATAATATAATATACGTGTAAAATAAGATGGAATATACTCTGAATTGTAATGGGAAGCTGATAACCTTGTCCTCACCACAGGTCATGGGAATTCTTAATGTCACTCCTGACTCCTTCTATTCGGGAAGCAGAAAGCAAACCGAACGCGAAATAGCAGAACGTACACAACAAATATTGGCTGAGGGAGGTACTATGATCGATGTGGGCGGATGCTCAACAAGGCCCGGTAGTGCTCCTGTGGATGAAGAAGAAGAATCACGCAGACTGCGCTTTGCCCTTGAAATAGTACGTCGTGAAGCACCCGATACCATTGTAAGCATAGATACATTCCGTCCCGATGTGGCACGAATGACCGTTGAGGAGTTTGGTGCCGATATCATCAATGATGTGTCGGAAGGTGCTGATCCTGAGATGTTCCGCATGGTGGCGCGTCTTAAAGTGCCCTATATCCTCATGTCTATAGCTCCCACTATCCGCGATATGATGCTACGCTTTGCCCGTGAGATACAGCAGTTGCGCGACTGTGGACAGAAGGATATCATCCTTGATCCTGGTTTTGGATTCGGTAAAGACCTGCAACAAAACTATGACGTGATGCACCAATTGGATCAGCTCGATGCCCTTTCACTGCCTGTGCTTGTGGGAATCTCACGCAAACGCATGGTGTGGCAATTGTTGGAAAGCGATCCGCTACAGGCCCTCAACGGCACTACGGTGCTCAACACCATTTCATTGATGAAAGGCGCATCCATACTTCGCGTGCATGATGTGAAAGAAGCAGTGGAGTGTGTGCGTATTGTTGGACAGATGAACCCTAAACAATAAATTACCTGCCTATGTTTTTTGAGTTTGGAATAAAAGACGCCATTGACATTACTCTCGTGGCTTTGATACTCTACTACTTCTATCGGTTGATGAAGGAGTCGCGATCATTGCCTGTGTTTATGGGTATCTTGGTGTTTATTGTACTATGGCTTGTCGTCTCACAGGTGCTTGAAATGAAACTTCTGGGTAGTATCATGGACAAGTTGGTGAGTGTCGGTGTCATCGGACTTATCGTGCTTTTCCAAGACGATATCCGTCGTTTCTTCTACAATCTGGGTGCCCATCAACGCGTGAAAGGCATCCGTCGTTTCTTTACAGGCGAGGATGGACGCAAGAAGGAAGAAGATCTGAAACCCATTATCATACCTATTGTGATGGCAGCACTCAACATGAGCAAGAAAAAGGTTGGTGCTTTGATCGTGATGCAACGGTCTATGCCACTTGATGATGTGGCACATACGGGTGAAATGATTGATGCAAATATCAGTCAACAGCTTATTGAGAATATCTTTTTCAAAAACTCTCCACTCCACGACGGAGCTCTTATCGTGGAAGGAAAACGTTTGAAAGCGGCAGGTTGCATACTTCCTGTCAGTCACGAACAGAATATTCCCAAATCGCTCGGACTGCGCCATCGTGCAGCTTTGGGCATGTCGCAAGACAGCGATTGCATAGCCATTGTGGTCAGCGAAGAGACCGGTGGCATCACTGTTGCTATTGATGGTCAATTGCAACTTCGGCTCACTGCAGAGAAACTTGAAAGCATATTAACTGAGGAAATGATGCAATTAATCTAAAATATTCTGAATTCTACGGACTTATTCAGAATATTTTTAGTACTTTTGCAAACTAGATATAGCAAAATCAAACTTTTAATAAACAAACTATGGATTTATTAAGTCAAATCGTTGCGCGTGCAAAAAGTAACAAACAGCGCATCGTGCTCCCTGAAGCAACAGAGGAGCGCACCCTTAGAGCTGCCGATCGTGTATTGGCAGAAGACATGGCCGACATCGTTCTCATTGGTAATCCCAACGAAATCAAGCAGCTCGCTGCACAATGGGGACTGAACAGTGTAGATAAGGCCACTATCATCGACCCGGAAAACAATCCCAAGAGCGAAGAGTATGCTACTTTGCTGGCAGAACTTCGTAAAAAGAAAGGAATGACCATCGAACAGGCTCGCGAACTCGTGAAGAATCCGCTTTACCTCGGATGCATGATCATCAAGACCGAAGGAGCCGATGGTCAGATATCAGGAGCCCTCTCTACTACTGGCGACACCCTGCGCCCCGCACTCCAAATCATCAAGTGTGCCCCTGGCGTTTCATGTGTTAGCGGTGGCCTGCTCCTCATCAGCAAGCAGAAAGAGTATGGTGAAGACGGTGTTCTCGTAGTTGGTGACGTAGCTGTAACTCCTATGCCCAATGCCAACGAACTCGCCCAGATTGCCGTATGTACTGCCCAGACTGCTCGTTCTGTAGCAGGCTTTACTGATCCTCGCGTTGCCATGCTGAGCTTCTCTACCAAGGGCTCTGCTAAGCATGAAGTAGTGGATAAGGTTGTTGAGGCTACCAAACTGGCCCACGAACTGGATCCCGAACTCAAGCTTGATGGCGAACTTCAGGCTGATGCTGCACTTGTGCCCAGCGTAGCTGCAAAGAAAGCACCAGGTTCAGACATCGCAGGTAAGGCAAATGTTCTGGTATTCCCTAACCTCGAAGTTGGTAATATCGGCTACAAACTTGTGCAGCGACTTGGCGATGCCATTGCCATTGGTCCTATCCTCCAGGGTATTGCACGTCCGGTCAACGACCTCTCTCGTGGCTGTTCGGTAGATGATATCTACTACATGGTGGCAATCACAGCTTGCCAGGCCATGGATGCTAAGGCAAACAAATAACTAGCAAACAACTATAAAAGATGAAGATTCTGGTATTAAATTGCGGTTCGTCCTCTATCAAGTACGCACTGTACAACATGGACGACAAGAGCGTGATGACCTCTGGAGGTGCAGAGCGCGTAGGCTTGGACGGTGCCTTTGTCAAGGTGAAACTGGCCAATGGTGAGAAAAAGCAAATCATGCACGACATCCCCGAGCATACTGAAGGTGTGAAATTCATCTTCTCTTTGCTTACTGATCCTGAGGTTGGCGTTATTAAAGACTTGAAGGAAATCGATGCCGTAGGCCACCGTATGGTGCATGGCGGTGAGAAATTCAACAAGTCTGTACTGCTCACCGACGAGGTGTTGAAGGTTTTTGAAGAATGCTCTGACCTTGCTCCGCTCCACAATCCTGCCAACCTCAAGGGTGTCAATGCCGTTAAAGAGCTTATGCCCGGACTGCCTCAGGTAGGTGTGTTCGACACTGCATTCCATCAAACGATGCCTGCCAAGGCCTATATGTATGCCATCCCTTACGAACTCTATGAGAAGTATGGCGTGCGTCGTTATGGTTTCCACGGCACCAGCCACCGCTATGTATCTGCTCGTGCCTGCGAATTTTTAGGCATCAAGGCAGAAGGTACCAAGATGATTACTTGCCACATTGGTAATGGAGGTAGCGTCGCAGCCGTTGTTGATGGCAAGTGTATCGACACTTCCATGGGTCTTACACCACTCGAAGGACTCGTGATGGGAACCCGTTCTGGCGATATCGATGGTGGTGCAGTGACTTTCCTTGAGAAGAAACTGGGCCTCGATGCTGATGGCATGAGCAACCTGCTCAACAAAAAGAGCGGTGTAGCTGGTATCACAGGAGGTTCATCAGACATGAGAGATGTAGAGAATGCAGCCAAAGCCGGTGAGCCTCGTGCCCAGTTGGCACAGGCCATGTACTTCTACCGCATTAAGAAATACATTGGTGCCTATGCTGCCGCTATGGGCGGAGTGGATGTCATTGTATTCACAGCTGGCGTCGGGGAAAATCAGGTCAGCATGCGTTCAGAGGTATGCAAGGGTCTTGAATTCCTCGGTGTGAAGTTTGATGAGGCCAAAAATGCCGTACGTGGCGAAGAGGCTGTTATCTCTGCCGACGATTCGAAGGTGAAGGTTGTGGTCATTCCTACCGATGAGGAACTCATGATTGCTACCGATACGATGAATCTACTCTAAGCGTTATCATCGCAGCAATACATTTTTTTTGATGGTGGAAGACCGCTTGGTGGCCCGCAAGGGATGCCTGACAGGAGGTCTTTCACCATTATTATTACTCCAGAGACCATAGATGTTATACTCCATTCCAACTGAAATGGTATAGTGGTCGATGGGATGGAAAACTGGTTGTTGAAGTCGTTTTGACCTCATAATCCATGTGGATTCAATAGAAACAGAGGTGTTACACCAATTATAATATATAGAAAGGAATCAAGATGAAAGTAGTGACATTCGGCGAAGTATTACTTCGCTTCTCCAAAAGAGACGATTACCGCCTGACACAAGGCGCACAGATGGAAGCTCATTTTGGCGGCAGTGAGGCCAATGCGGCAGTTTCGCTTGCCATGTTGGGTAATGAGGTGCGCTATGTGAGCCGCCTGCCGGAAACGGCAATGGGCAAGGCTTGCGAACAGCGTTTGCGCGAGATGGGACTCAATACGCGCTTCATCAACTGGGGTGGACCACGTATCGGATCCTATTTCTTCGAGCAGGCAGCATCGCTTCGCCCATCACGTGTGGTCTATGATCGTAAGGATTCCGCATTCTATAATCTACATCCCGGTATGATACCATGGCGCGATGTGTTTCGTGGCGCTGATGTGTTTCATTGTTCCGGTATCACCTGTGCCCTTTCGCAGAGTGCTACCGATGCAACTTTTGAGGCAGTGCGCACTGCCGACGAGATGGGACTTGTCATTGCCTGCGACATCAACAACCGCAAAAACCTGTGGAACTATGGCGCTAAGGCAGCCGATGTGTTGCCCCAACTGATGCATTATAGCGACATTGTCTTTGGCGATGCTGGCGAATGGGAATTGGTGTCAGGACTGCCACGCATACCCTTTGAAGCAACTTCGTCCGATTTTCACATTGATGTGGAGGCCTATACTGCGATGTTTCGCAAGATAGCAGACCGTTTTCCGCGCTGTAGGAAGTTTATCATGGGATTGCGCAATGAGGTCTCATCCAACCACCATTTGCTCAGTGGTGTGCTTTTCGATGGCGAAAAACTCTATACCACTCGCGTCTATGACATTAATCCAGTGATCGATCCCATGGGTGTTGGTGATGCTTATCTGGCAGCCTATCTCCATGCACACCTGGTGCGCCGCGACGATGACCAGCGTTGTCTTGACTTCTCGCTGGCTGCCAGTACACTGAAAAGTACGATATCGGGCGACTTCAACCTTTCTACTGAAGAGGAGATTGAAGCCTTGATGAACAGTTGATAGCCATTTTCTTCATCCGACAGCCCGTTAGATCGGCTGGCTACAGGATAGGATGAAATGAGTTGTACAGCAGTTTTCTAACGATTAGAAAACTGCTTGTCGGACATCGTGATATGCTGTTAGGGTTGGCTTTCCCCCTCCACATACTCCTCTAAGAACATGTGTTCGCCATCATATACGGCATAGGTGAACTGGCTAATCCAGTCGCCTAATATCATCAGGCGCGTGTGGCGTTCCAGTTTAATATCGAGTTCTATGTGTCGATGCCCGAAGATGAAATAGTCTATATTGGGATGATCCACCATATAAGCGCGTGCAAAGCGTACCAAGTGTTCACGCTCTTCACCCATAAAGGAAGGTTGGTCGGTCTTTTTGTGCTTGATATAACTGTGTTTTGCCCATGTCAATCCGAATGCCATGCCCCATCTTGGGTGGATGGAAGAAAACATCTTTTGACACACCGTATTATGGAAAATGGCACGAAGCAATTTGAATGAGGCATCATTGTCGCCCAGTCCGTCTCCATGAGCAAGGAAAAATTCGTGACCATAGATTTCTGTTGTCTCCTCTTTCTTATGCAGTATCACCCCACATTCCTGTTGCAGATAGTTGTAAGCCCATATATCGTGATTGCCGGTGAAATAGTGGATTTCCACTCCCATATCGCTCAGTTCCGAGAGTTTGCCTAAGAACCGGGTATAGCCGCGTGGCACTACGTAGCGGTATTCATACCAGAAATCAAACATATCGCCCAGCAGATAGATGGCTGCCGCCTTCTCTTTGATAGAATCGAGAAAGCGTACCAGACGTCGTTCCTGCGTGCGTTGATGCGGAACTGCCAACGATCCGAGGTGGGCATCGGATAGGAAATATACATTCTTCATGGGCTTTACACCTTATTATATATTATAGTATCTGTCGATAATCAATATGGAGCTTGTCGCTATTGGTTGCAGTCTCCATGTCTGTGTTTATAGAGCATCAGTCGAAACCGAGTTCGACACGAGCCTCTTCGCTCATCATCGACTGGTCCCAAGCGGGTTCAAACACGAGGTTGACGTTGGCTGTTTTCACGCCATCCACACTTTCCAGTTTGGTGCGTACATCTTCCAGTATAAAGTCAGCAGCCGGACAGTTTGGTGCAGTGAATGTCATGTCGAGTTCCACAGCTCCGTCATCTTTCACATCAATCTTATAGATCATGCCCAGATTGTAGATATCTACGGGTATTTCCGGGTCATATACAGTTTTGAGCACATCCACGATGCGTTCTTCTATTTGTGTCTTTTCTTCTTGTGTCATAGTCTTATTTGTTTTCTTCTTGCAAAGATATATCTTTTTTCCCAAACCACCAAAAATAGGGTGGATGGATGAAAAAGGAACGGGTAAACAAGTGGTGTGTCATAGAAAAATCGTATCTTTGCAGTGATGAACAGGAAGGAACATAAGCTATATTAACTATGTCACATATTGCTAACCTATGAAGAAGCGAAATTTGGTATCCTATATAGCCATTCTCATGGCAATAGGATTTATCATTGCGGTAGTTGGAATTATCATCGATGGGCAGTTGATGCAGGAGTCCTATGAAACAACGGCAGCCCAATCGTATAATTATCGTGTGGCTATTCTTTAGTTTTCATATTGGCCATTCTGACTTATGTCATTGGATTCTTGTCGTTGGCGGTAGTGCCTATGCTTGTGGATAAGATGAGGACAGAACAACAGCTGGAGGTTGAATGGAAACGTCCTCGATGCCTGTTCTTCTTGTCTTATAGTCTCTTGGTGTTGTCTTTTCTGTTTCCAGTGATATTGTCTTATTGTGATAACTGGGGAGTTGTTCCCTTGATATTATTGTTTGTATTGGGCATTCTCGGACTACTTTTGGGAAGAATGGCTATTCGTGGCATGTTGAATATGTTTGTCTCTTATACTGAAACGACATTGTGATATCAAAATGATTCAGCCGCATTTGATTTTTCAAATGCGGCTGAATCGTTGTGTATGAGAACGGGAAAATCCGTTGAAATCAGGCCTTTTTATTTATTTGGCGTATTCCAAACCTTAGTTTTGGTGCAGGTGGTGGGAGCGGTAAGGCGTGCAACGCGCAGCAGGAAATCACCCTCTTCGAGTGTCCAGCGACCGTCGGCACCTACAAAGGCAAGGTCTTTTGCCGGCAGAGTGAAAGTCACAGTTTTTGTTTCACCTGGTTCGAGACTGATCTTGGTGAAGCAACGCAGACGCTTGTTGTCGGGCACTATCGATGCAATGAGGTCGCTCGAATAGAGCAATACCGACTCCTTGCCAGCACGGCTACCCGTGTTTTTCACATCCACCGTAACGGTCAGCGTATCGTCGGCAGTGAAGTTTGCCTTATCCACCTTTAGATTGGCATACTCAAAAGTAGTATAGCTTAGACCGTAACCGAAGGGCCATTGCAGCGAAACCTTCGCATCGTAGTTGTATGCACCAGCCATGGTGCCCACTTCTTCGCTGACTTTATAGTCGTAGTTAGCCAGTGAATTGATTTCTTTCGGATAGGTGTAGGGCAGTTTGGCAGAGAAGTTAGCGTCGCCAGCCAACAGGTTTGCCAGTGCATCGCCACCGTAGTTGCCTGGCAACATGATGTGGACAATGGCTTTAGCCAGCGGTTCAATGTCGGCGATGAGCCGTGGACGACCTTCGTTGAGCACGAGAACTATGGGCTTGCCAGTCTTTGCCAGAGCCTTCACCAGATTGCGTTGGTTCTCTGACATCCAAAGGTCAGTGAGGTTTCCCGGTGTCTCGCAGTAGCTGTTTTCACCCACACAGGCAATGATGACATCCGCCTGAGCAGCCGCAGCAACAGCTTTTTCGATCTGTGGTTCATTTTCTTCCCAGTACTGTCCCTTTTCGTTGTAGGTCACACCTTGGTCGAGAATCACGTTTTCCTGACCGTATTTGTTGCAGAGTGCTTCATAGATTGTGTTGTATTTCTCTGCCAAGTCTTCCGCTTTGCTACCCTGCCAAGTGTAGCTCCAACCGCCGTTGAGGCAGCGCATCTGGTTGGCATTAGGTCCTGTGAGCAGTATCTTTTTTCCTTTTGCCAATGGCAGAACACCTTCATTCTTTAGCAGAATCTCAGTTTCCTCGGCGCTACGGAGAGCCAAATCAGCATGTTCTTGCGATCCAAACTTCTCATAGCCCTTGCCTCCGGTGTTTGGTTCGTCAAACAGTCCGATGCGGTATTTCAGTCTGAGGATGCGACGCACGGCATCGTCGATACGCTCTTGGCTCACCTTGCCCTCGTTGACGAGTTGTTTCAGCAGTATGCAAAACTCCACGCTGTATGGGTCCATCGACATATCGATACCGGCATTGATAGCAATGCGGATCGCATCTTTCTTGTCTTTTGCCACTCTTTCGCGGGTAAAGAGACTGTTGATGTCAGCCCAGTCGGTGACAATCATTCCGTCCCAGTTCAAATCTTTCTTAAGCCATTGAGTAAGGTATTCGTAGCTGGCGTGCACGGGTACACCGTTGATACTTGATGAATTGACCATGATGGTGAGTGCGCCAGCCTGTACGGCAGCCTTGAAAGGCTCGAAATACTTTTCTCTCAACACGTTTGGAGCGATATACGCCGGTGTGCGGTCTTTGCCGGTGAAGGGAGCGCCGTAACCCATATAGTGTTTCAAACTGGTAGCTACGTTATAGCGTGAGAGGTGGTTGTGGTCATTGCCCTGATAGCCCATGATTTCAGCTTCAGCCATGCGTGCATTGACAATGGGGTCTTCGCCGAAGCTCTCCCAGATGCGCGACCAGCGTGGATCTCTGCCGAGGTCGGTCACAGGGTTATATACCCAAGGACAGTTGGCAGCGCGGCTTTCGTATGCGGTAACCTGTGCTCCGGTGCGTGCCAACTCAGTATTGAATGAAGCAGCGATATTGATAGGTTGCGGAAAGAGCGTTCCGCCTTGAGTATAGGTCACTCCGTGGTTGTGGTCCAGACCGAACACATCGGGGATGCCGATATGTTTCATCGATTTTTTCTGTATCAGCCGAATCCACTCCTGCCATTGTTCTACGGTAGCAGCGCGTGTTCCCGGTGCATTGAGCAGCGATCCCACTTTGTATTTAGAGATACAGGTGTCAAGCATCGTCTCGTTGAGTTTCCATTTTCCCGATGCGTCGTATGTCCCCATGATATCGAGGTTGAGTTCGAGCATCTGACCTATTTTCTCATCGAGTGTCATTTTGGCAAGTGTCTTTTCTACTTTCGCTTCCAACTGTTCATCGCGTGGGATGGCGGGTTTAGCTGTCTGTGCCGCAGCCCATGCCGAGCAACAGCAAGCCACAGCCAAGAAGTATTTTCTCATCATAGTGTAGTATGGTTAGTTATAAATATGAATATGTTTTCAGTGACTGCAAAGTTACTAAATAGTAGGCAGAGTGCCAAACAGAGTCGTTCTTTTTTATTTGTTTTTTCCGCTCAGTGCCCTCATGGCGTTGAGTACCGCCAGTACGGTGACGCCCACATCGGCAAACACAGCCATCCAAAGTGTAGCCATACCGAAGGTTGCCAATAGCAGTACAGCCACCTTGATGCCAATGGCGAGCACCACATTCTGGCGTGCTATGGCGATGGTGTGGCGTGCAATGCTCACGGCAAGTGCAATCTTAGAGGGTCGGTCGTCCATCAAAACAACGTCGGCAGCCTCTATGGCAGCATCGCTACCCAGTGCACCCATGGCAATACCCACGTCGGCTCGTGCCAGTACGGGCGCATCGTTGATACCGTCGCCCACAAAGGCAAGGGCTTTATCGACGGGTTTTTCCTGTATCAGCCGTTCCACATGTGCCACCTTATCGGCTGGCATGAGTTCGGCGTGAAATTCATCTATATGAAGAGTCTCCGCTACATGTTGTCCCACTTCCTGTCGGTCGCCGGTGAGCATGACCGTGCGTTTGATGCCCAACTGCTTGAGTTTGTTGATGCTTTCAATGCTGTCGTCCTTGATATGGTCGTTGATGACGATGTGGCCTGCATACTGTCCGTCGATAGCCACATGGATGATAGTGCCGATGTGATGGCATGGATGCCACTGTGCACCTATGGCTTCCATCATGCGCTGATTGCCCACACAGACGATGTGGTCCTCAACCTGTGCGCGAATGCCCTGTCCTGCCACTTCTTCCACATGGCTGATGCGGCATCCGTCGGTAGCCTCTTCGGGGAACGCATTACGCAGGGCAGCTCCGATGGGATGGGTGGAAAAATGCTCTACGTGGGCAGCGAGGTGAAGCAGTTGACGCTCGTTGAAATGGTCGGGATGCACCGCTTCTACGGCAAACTGACCGTGGGTGAGGGTGCCCGTCTTATCGAAAACCACCGTATGGAGGTTGGTGAGTGCATCCATATAGCATGCCCCTTTCACCAGTATGCCGTGGCGCGACGCTCCACCGATGCCTCCAAAGAAGGTGAGGGGAATGCTGATGACGAGAGCGCAAGGGCACGATACCACCAAGAACATCAGTGCGCGGTAGAGCCATGTGGGGAAGTTTTCGATGAAATCGCCGGAAATGAGTGGCGGAACCACCGCCAGTATCAATGCAGCAACGACCACTACAGGGGTGTAATAGCGTGCAAAGCGGGTGATGAAAGCCTCGCTTTTCGACTTGTTGTCGCTGGCATGTTCCACCAAATCGATGATTTTCGACACGGTACTGTCGCCGTAAGTCTTGGTCGTAGTGACGTTGATGACACCGCTGAGATTGATACATCCCGACGTGATGTCGTCGCCTTCATGGATGTCGCGCGGTTCACTTTCACCCGTTAGTGCCACGGTGTTGAGTGCCGATGAGCCTTTGCAGACCGTTCCATCGAGGGGCACTTTCTCGCCCGGTGCGATGATGATGGTTTCTCCTACTGCCACATCTTCCGGTTTTGCATCGACGGTTTGACCGTTGCGCACCACGTGTGCCACATCGGAGCGTATGTCCATGAGGTTTGAAATGCTTTTGCGGCTCTGCCCTTCGGCATAGCCTTCAAACATTTCGCCTATCTGGAAGAACAGCATGACGAATACTGCTTCGGGAAATTCGGTGTCGGCACCGGGCAGAAATCCGATACACAACGCACCGATAGTGGCTATCGCCATGAGGAAATCCTCGTTGAACGCATCGCCATGGAGCAGTCCTTCGGCGGCTTCGCCCAGCGTTTTATGACCCACCAGGAGGTAGGGCACGAGATAAATGAGCAACAGTTGCCATGTGGGCAACGTGAGATAATGTTCTATGCAGACCGCACCGATGAGCAGTATGATGGTTGTGGCGATGACAGCCAGTTGTCGGTGAAGGCTGTTATGGTCGTGATGGTGGTGATGGTCTTGACCTTCATTGTGATGATGATGGTGTGCTTCTGCCTCAGAATGACAGTTGCAGCTGCAGTGACTGTGATGTTGATGTTCGTGTGCCATATATTATAATACGTGTTTGTTTCTGATGGCAAAGGTACACAAACCAGTGTCACGATGATATGAAAACATGGAAAAACCGCCGTTTCTTGCAACCCGATTGCAAGAAACGGCGGTTGGATTAGAAATGATAGGTAAGTCCGGCTCTCACTTCAAAGGTCTTCGCCTTGACGTCGGCATAGTATTTGTAGTGGGTTTGTCGCTCGAAAAACGAACTTGCCATCAATAGGCTCCAGCGCTTTGGCAAGTCGATTTCTATCATCGGACTGACCACCAGAAGGCGTGCATTGCCTTTGTCTCCCTGTGCATTGAGATACAGCGGGTCGATGGTGCTGAGGTCTTTATTCTCGTAACCCTTCCATGTGAAGATGCGGAAATAATGCACATTGAGGATAAACCTGCCGAACCTGCCTATCTCCATGTGGGTCTTGGCCTTGATGCTGTAGCCGCTTCCCATGTTGTAGTCGCGGTCAATCACATTGAAATAGTCGCTCTTTGTGCCGCCCAGCAGTATGCCGCTGAGGAAAATGCGCTGTTCGAGACGCGTCAGCGCTCCCACTTTTGGAAATTCTACGATGACTCCCGGTCCCACCGATGCCGCTTCGCTGATGCGATAAGGGGTGAGGTCCGACCCGTTTTTCACTGGTTTCGAGTCGTAATAATTGAAGTGTTGATAGATGCCAAACTCAACATCCATGGATTTTCCCCAATTGAACGGTGCCGACCAGAGACGTCCCAGAATGTGCAAGGAGTTGATGAGGGGCTGGTTTTTGCTGAGTCCGAAGGTCACTTCAGCACTAAAGAAATCGTAGGGCTTGTTGTGGTTTTCACCATCCATGGCATCGCCGTATTCCATAAAGAGATTGACGTAGGGATTGTGTTCGCCACGGAAGATGGCACCATTGTCTGCCAGATAGCGGTCGCCCACACTGATGGAACAGTCGAGGGGGAATGCCTCACGGTCGTGGTGCAAGTAGTGGGTGGACCTCACGCGCCATGCTTCGCCCGTGATGATGCGGTTCAAACCCTTGATGGGATTGATGATGGTGGCTGCTGCCTCACGCAGGAATCGCGGGAAACCATAGGCGCGGTCGTCGAGAATGATGTCGCTGACGCGGTGTGTCACCTCTCCTATGCAGATGCCTCCCATGGTTGTAGCTATCAAATCGTTGATGGCTGGCGGTTCTTTCTCGCCTGCCACTTCCCACATGAGCGATCCAAAGAAGGAGTAGGGAGCCGATTGCCAGAAGTTGAGCCCATTGCTTCGTGCGGCATTGTAGTAGAGGTTGCCGTGGTAGGGATGGGCAAAAAGGTTGGTGGAAAACTGGTCGTTGTCCCACACAAAGCCGTTGCGGATGTTGTGACCAATGGAGTTGAGCGTGGTTTTGGCAAATTCCTCGCCCAGCACAAAACGGTCGAAACAGTGGACAAATACGTTGATGCCCGTGGCTTCGACAGCTGCTCGCCAAGGTTTTGGTTTGAGGGGCAGTGCCATGATGGAATCTGTGCGATCCATGATATCATCGTCGTTGCGTCTGATGTCGAAGATGTCTTGCGGCTGTGAACGCTGGTGGCGTATGGTCAGACCTGCCTCGATGAGCGGGCGGTTGCGGTAGTGTCGGTTGTGGCTGTAGTATCGGGTGTCGCCATAACCCACGGAGACAAAGGCACCAAGATACTTGCCCAACTGGTAGTCGGCATTGATGCGTGCCTGTATGGAATAGAGTCGTTCAGGCTTGTCGGCCTTGTGTTGGAAGGTCTCTATATGGTAGAAGCCCACATCGCCACTCAGTGTCAGTCGTGGTGTGAGGTGGAAATACTGTCCGATGCGATAATAGATGGCACCGGAGAAATCGCGGTCGAGACCCATATAGTGGGTTCCCGCACCAAGAATGTTATAGGTGCTGCGGTTGCGGTAGCGCACGGCAGCATTGAACTTGGTGCTCGATCCGACAGAAAACATATAGTCGATGGTGGTCTTGGCATTGATATTGACCAGTCCTATCTTGTGTGCCAAGGTGTCGCGAGTGACGTTGACAATGCCCACCTGCCATCCCCTTGGATGTGCCAGTGCCACATTGATGAGTCCTATCTGCGAACCGTTGAGCGAGTCGGCATAGTTGGCAGCAGCCAACTGAATGCCGCGCATATATCCCGACGACACGTTGAGGGCACCTCCCAGCTGTATGCCTTTCTCCACTCCCGTCGCGATATTGCTGATGGCGCTGAGCTGTATGCCTCGGAAAGGAGCCGCCGACATATTGGTAATGGGGGAGAACTGCACACCGTTGGCATAACTGTCGGCAATGTTTGCCACCAGTCCTAACTGCACATAGCGCATGGAATCTTGGTGACTGACAATACCTATAGGATAGTTTTGGGCGCTTGCCCCGCATGCTGCACATAGGGCAACGACCAGTGCGGCTATCTTGTTGAAGTGATGGGAAATGGTAGTTTTCATGATGCAAATATAACTATTTGTCGGGATAAACATCATGATTGCCTCCGCATTTTATACTTTGTTAGTAATTGCGGTTAAGCGTTGAGGCTGAAGCTGATGAGGCTTTGCATGGAAGGGAATATGCATCATGTGACTAACCATAGTTGATGACAGGTATTGAGAGCGTAGTCTAAATCTTTAAGTAATAGCGCGTTGCCGTTATGTGAAAGCCGTATCTGTTAGCAAATCAAATTGATTTACCGAGGAAAACAAATTGATTTGCCGAGGAAAACAAATTGATTTGCTGAGGAAAGTAAATTGATTTGCTGAGGAAAGTAATTTGTTTTGCAAGGCTATGAAACTTGCGCAACGTAGTCTGAAGATATGCATAGAAGGTAAACGATGACTTAATACAGATTTACTTTACACCGTTTTAACAATTAAAAAACAGTGTAAATGATGAAAAAGGAACGTAGAGCAGCTCGTCATTTTGACGATCAATTCCGTTTGAGTGTATTAAAGGATTATTA